>JBKQVG010000231.1:0-28366 GCA_052325345.1 Bryobacteraceae bacterium | reverse complement strand
GGCTGGCTGATTCACAAACCTCTTGGAACCTTTTTCACTATGCTCCCGTTCGCTTTCCGCGTCAATCGATTTCGGTTCGGTTACGAACTTTTTCCTCAAAATTTATTCGGCTTGTTTTCAGAAAGTTACCGGCATAAGCCCGTGTGTGCCATGTGGATAAAACGCCACGCTAATGTCCTGTTTTGGCTGGCTAGCGCGCGGGTTCGAGCTTCAGAATCATTCCCGTGTCGGTGGCGATCCACATATGCATGGAATCGACGGCCGCCAGCATTACGCGATTCGCGATTGCGCGGTAATCGACGTCGGCTTCGTTCCAGCCGGTGTAATCGCGGCTGCTCAGCACCTGGACTTTCCCGGGAATCACGCCGCGCAATTGGCCCCCGTTAACAATCCCTGCCAGATAAACGGTCTGGTCCGGCGCCATCCAGATGTCCGTAACGGAGAATTTCTTGTCGCGATAAAGCGAGGTGCTCTTGCCGGTGGGCCAATCGACCTGGTACACCTCGCTGGGATATGCAAATGCCGCGGAGTGCACCACCAGCCCAAGGCCGCCGCCATCCGGGTTCAACTGGACGCGCTCGGTTTCCCCAAACAGAGAAGCCGAACTGGATTTCCAGGTCTTACCGCCATCCTTAGTAAAGAGGGTGTAGCTCAGATGGGGGGTATCGCGAGTATCGAGCGCCGCTTCGGGATCCATCCAATCCGGCTCCTCCTGGAGCCAGCGGCGCGGCGGAATATTCCAACCGGTCACCAGGCCGAATTGCGGCGTGGGAAAGGAGATTGTGTTGTAAGCGCTGTACTGGGGTTCGCCCGGCTGTTCGGCTGCCGCCGGGACCGGGGACCAGTGCTGAGCTCCGTCGTGAGTCGCCAGCACAGTCTTTTTGGCGCCCACCGCCCAGCCGTTATTCTCGTCGACAAAACAAACCCGCAGAATCTCAGCCGGCACCTTGGGAAGCCGTGTCCAGCCGTGACCCGCTTCCCGGGTCACCCACAGACCTTTGCTGGTCACCAGCCAGCCGATGTTCTCGTTCAGGAAAAACAGAGAGACCGGCGTCTCCTCCAGCGCGGTCTGCTCCCAGTGCGTTCCGCCGTCCGACGTAACCAGCGCCACCGGCTTTTCGCTTCGGCCGGTAAGAACGTAGCCCACCGCGACGCCGCGCTGGGCGGAAGGAAACTTCAGGTCCAGCAACACCAGCGAGGATTTTTCCTGGTCGAAGAAATACTGCATGCGCCAGCGCTGGGCGAACGCCGGAGCGGCGAAGAGAATCAGCCCGGCGGCCAGGGCGCCGGGAACAAACCGATGGCGGATCACGGCAGTCAGCCTTTCATTTCGACCGGTCCCGCCGACAAAACCAGTTCCACGTGATTGGCTTCCTCCAGCGCGGCGCGGGACATGCGCGCCAGAACCAGCACGCAGCCGATCTGCTCGCCCACCGTGGTCAGCACTTCCATTTCGCTGCCGGTGTGCTGGTGCGGCTGGCGGTGCTGCACGTTGATCACACCCACCACGCGGTTGCGCGCGGTCACCGGCGCGGACAGGAAGGCCTCGAAACTATCTTCCGGCAGGTCGCTGAAACTCTTGAAGCGGGGATCTTTGTAAGCTTCGCGCGATATGGCCAGCAGGCGCCGTTCGCGCGCCACCCAACCGGTCAAACCTTCCGCCAGGCGGAGCCTGACCTTGCCTATGGTCGAAGGGTGCGGCGTGTTGGAGGCGCACAGCACCAGCTCCTCGCCATCCAGCAGGTACACCAGGCAGGAATCGCACTGGGTAAACTCCACTACCAGCGATACGACCCCCTGCAGCACCTCCCGGAGGCTCATTTCGCGAACCATGAAGCGGCTGATCTTCTGGAACAAGCGCAATTGCTGCTCGGTGCGCTCCAGGCGAAGTTCCAGGTCCCTGGTCTTTGGCACGACTATATTATAACCGCGGCCAAGATCCGGCCCCCAGCACCCCCTTCCAGGCATCCGCGAGCGATTCCCGGCGCTCAGCGTTTATCCACCAGCAGGTCGAGTTTGCCTTCCAGGGCTTCGAGACGATTCAGGACTTCCCTGTGGCGAACGTCTTCGTCGGCGGGCGTTTTCCGCTGGATGAAGAAAGTTCCACCAGGCTCCAGCACGCAGCGCTCGACTTCGTGCAGGCCGTCAAACCCCTGGCGGTGCAGCACCGTCAACAGCTCGGTGCGGCTCAGCAGTTCTTTGGCCAGCGCCTTCTTGATCATGTGGCCGTTTTCGACCAGCGTGGTGGGCTTGCCTTCGAGAATCTGGTCCAGGCGGCGATGGCCAAACAGGAACCGCACCACCAGGTAATTCACCGCCAGCAGGGTAAAGGCGCCGATCAGGCCTCCGCTCAGAGAATTGTCGTTGCCGATGATCGCGTTCTGCACGGTGTTGGAGAGCGATAGCAGCACCACCAGGTCGAAGGGGTTCAACTGCGCCAGCTCGCGCTTGCCGAACACGCGCAGCACGAGCACCAGGAACACGTAGACCAGCATGGGCCGGAGCATCTTCTCCACTAGCGGCGCACCCAGCACGAAGATGTCGTGCCACATCGTTTTCGTCATCGCCCACTCGGGCATCCGTCGGTCCTCCCTCCGCAGGGTATCGCGAGTGGGCCGGAATTTGATAAAACATAGGGAAGACTTCCTGTTTTTGGGCGGCTGTGGAAAGCCTGTGCACGGCGGTGAATGCCGGATCGGAACTGGCCGTGTTAGAACGATTTCAAGCATCCACAGACAAAAGCCGCTCGCGACGTTTTTGGTATTCGGACGGGAACCACCCGGAGTTACCCTGTATCGATTGCACGATGACCGCTGCTAACCTGCTCGAAAAGGGCTTGCCCGCCAATCTGGATGCCGAACGTTTCGTGCTGGGGTCGATCCTGCTCGACGACGCCATGTACATTCAGGCCGCCGGCGCGCTCGAAGCGGACGACTTCAGCCTGGAAAAGCACCGCCGCATCTTCCGGCGAATGGGAGAACTGCAGGAACGCGGCGAGAAGATCGACCGCATCACCATCGCCAACGAGCTGATGAAATTCAACGAGCTGGAAGCCTGCGACGGGCTCACTTACCTGGTCTCGCTCGACGACGGCCTGCCGCACATTCCCAATCTCGACAGCTACATCCGCATCGTCAAGGATAAAGCCATCCTGCGGCGCATCATCACCACCTCCCAAAGCATGATGAACCGCTGCCTGCTGGGCGAGGAGGAGCCGGACGAGATACTGGCCGGCGCCGAAGAGACCCTGCTCAAGCTGGGCGATGCGCGCGTCAAGAACGGCCTGGTGAACCCGCAACAGATTCTGGAGGACTACGACGGCGGCCTCAGCGCCTTTCTCGATCCATCCAAGCGCGTCAAGGGCATCAGCACGGGCTTCGCCAAGTACGACGAATACACCGGCGGCATGCACGGCGGCGAGCTGTTTATCCTGGCCGGGCGTCCGTCCATGGGCAAGACGGCCCTGGCGCTCAACATCGCCCAGCACGTGGCGCTCAAGCTGAAGCAGACGGTGGCCGTTTTCTCGCTGGTTATGTCCAAGGAGTCGCTGCTCACCCGCATGTTGTGCGCCACGGCGCGGGTGGACAGCCAGCGGTTCCGCGCCGGCTACCTGACCCAGGAAGAGCGCCGCAAACTGAACCACGCGCTGCACGAGCTGGTGGAAGCGCCGCTCTATATCGACGACACCGCCGGTATCCACCTGATGGACATACACGCCAAGCTGCGGCGCCTCAAGGCCGAACGCGGCCACATCGGCCTGGTGATCGTGGATTACCTGCAGTTGATGAGCGGGCGCGGGCGCTTCGAGAACCGCAACCAGGAAGTCAGCGCGCTGTCGCGCGGCATGAAACTGCTGGCCAAGGAGCTGAACGTGCCCATGCTGGTGTTGAGCCAGTTGAGCCGCGCCGTGGAATCCCGCCAGGGCGATCACCGGCCGCAGTTGAGCGACCTGCGCGAGTCCGGCTCGATCGAGCAGGACGCCGACGTGGTGGGCTTCATCTTTCGCGAAGAAGTCTACCAGCGCGAGCGGGAGGACCTGCGCGGCCTGGCCGAGCTGATCATCGCCAAGCAGCGCAACGGCCCGATCGGCACCGTCAACCTGGTCTTCCTTCACGCCCAGACCAAGTTCGAGAACCGCGCCGAAGATACCGGCGAACTGCCCGAGGAGTAAGAGCGGCGGGGTGAAGTCAACTTGCGGAACGGGCTTTTGAAGGAGATGCGATACGCACGCGGTGCGCCCGCATGAAACCCGTCGAACACCCCCGCCCGCGGGGGACAAGCGATATAGGCTGCGCGATATACTGTAATTTCGGAGTCGAGGTTACCGGATCGAGACCATGGATGAGATGTCCGTAATCTGGTTGAGGGTGGCGGCGGGGCTGTATTCGCTGGGGCTGCTGCACGCGATTCTCACCCTGGTTCGCCGGAAAGAACACCTGTTCCGGGTGGCGCTGGCGGCATTCACTTTCGGCTCGGCGTTTCACTTTGTATCCATCGTGGAAGACGGAATTCGGAACGACCGCTTCCCCATCGCCAATTTTTACGAAACGCTTTCCATGTGCGCGTTCTTGATCGTGTTGCTGTACCTGTTCGCGCACTGGCGGTATCGCCTCGAAAGCGTGAGCGTGTTCATTTTCCCGCTGGTATTCGTGATGTCGCTGGTGGCCACGCTGGGCAACCCGGTGAGCGCGTGGACCAGCCCGGTGGTGCGCAACACCTGGTTGACGATACACATCCTGCTGGTGTTGCTGGGTTACGCCGCGCTGGTACTGACGGCGGTTGCTTCGCTGCTATACCTGATTCAGGAGCGGGAGCTGAAGACCAAGAAACCTCGCCAATTCTATTACCGCCTGCCCGCGCTGGGTACGCTGGACGACTTGATTTCAAAATTCATGGCGGTGGGATTCGTGCTGATCACGCTGGCTGTGATTGCCGGGAGCACGTGGGCGTTCATCGAGCTGAAGTCCGCCTGGATTCGCCAACCCAAAATCGCCATCTCGTTCCTTACGTGGTTCGCGTACATGGCGATGGTATTCTTTCGCACCAGCGCGGGGTGGCGGGGACGCAAAGCTGCGGTTATGGTCGTAACCGTAACGTGCTTTTGCGCGCTAACCTGGGCGGCACACGCCCGGCTGGGAGCGATGCTGCTGAAACAATGAAGCTTCTGGTTGCAGGCGTCAGCCACAAGACCGCGCCGGTGGAAGTACGGGAGTGCCTCGCGTTCCGGGAGGAAGCCCTTCCCGCGGCGCTGGCCGACCTGAAAGCGCGCGAAGGCGTGGTGGAGGCGGTGATTCTATCCACCTGCAACCGGGTGGAGATCACGCTCACTACCGACGACCAGGCCGACCCGGCGGCGATCGTGGATGAATTCCTGGCCACCCACAAGGCGGTCAGCTCCAGTTCCATCGGGCCGCACATGTACCGGCACGAGGGGCGCGAGGCCATTCATCACTTGTTCCGGGTGGCGGCCAGCCTGGACTCGATGGTGATCGGCGAACCGCAGATCCTGGGCCAACTCAAGGGAGCGTACGCGGCGGCCAAAGGTTCGGGCGCGGCGTGCGGCTGGCTGGACGGCCTTTTCGGGCGCGCGTTCAGCGTGGCCAAGCGCGTGCGCTCGGAAACCGGCATCGGGCAGATGGCAGTTTCGGTTAGTTACGCGGCGGTGGAGCTTTCGCGCAAGATCTTCGGATCGCTCGACGGCCGCACGGTCATGATTGTGGGGGCGGGCAAGATGTCGGAGCTGGCGGCGCGGCACCTGCGGCGCTCGGGCGCTTCGCACGTGTTCGTCACCAACCGCACCCACGAGCGTGCCATCGAGATGGCCAAGCTGTTTCAGGGCACTCCGGTGGAGTACACGCGTTTCGTGAGCATGCTGCCGGAGATGGATATCGTCATCGCCTCGTCGGGGGCGCCGCACTACATCGTAAATAAAGAAGAGATGCAGCGGGTGATCGCGGCGCGGCGCAACCGGCCCATGTTTCTGATCGATATCGCGGTGCCGCGCAATATCGATCCGGCCATCAACTCCATCGACAACGTGTTCCTCTACGACATCGACGATTTGCAGGAAGTGGTGCACGCCAACCTGCGCGAGCGCATGAAGGAAGCCGAGCACGCCGAAGCGCTGGTGACCGAAGAGGTGGAGCGGATGATGGCGCGCCTGAAGGTGGCGGAGGTGGCGCCGACCATCGTCAGCCTGCAGGAGCAGTTGGAACAGATACGCGCCGGGGAAATCGAGAAAGTGCGGCGCAAGTTCGGGCCCTTCACCGAGCAGCAGGAACAGGCGCTCGAAGCACTCACGCGCGGGATCATCAACAAGATCGCGCACGGGCCGATTTCCGAGATTCGCCGCCACGCCGGCCAGCCGGAAGGGGAGCACGTGGTGGCGGCCATTCGCAAAGCGTTCCACCTGCAAGAATAGAGACATGCTGGTCATCGCGTCGCGCGGTTCGCAATTGGCATTGTGGCAGGCACGGTGGGTTGCCGAGCAGCTCTCGACGCGGGGCGAGGAGTGCCGCATCGAGATCGTCAAGACCACCGGCGACAAGATTACCGACGTGCCGCTGGCCAAAGTGGGAACCAAGGGCCTGTTCACCAAGGAAATCGAAGAAGCGCTGCTGGACGGGCGCGCCGACCTGGCGGTACACAGCCTGAAGGACCTGCCCACGGAGCTGCCGGCGGGGCTGGTGCTGGCGGCGGCGCCGGCGCGGGAAGATGCGCGCGACGCGGTGGTGGGGAAGAAGCTGTCTGAGCTCGCCGGCGGCGCCAAGGTCGGTACCAGCTCGCTGCGGCGCGCCGCCCAGCTTCGCAAGCTGCGGCCGGACCTCAAGATCGAATCGGTGCGCGGCAACCTGGATACGCGGCTGCGCAAACTGGACGAAGGGCGGTACGAGGCGATCCTGCTGGCGGCGGCCGGTTTGAAGCGCCTCGGCTGGAGCAGCCGGATCGCCGAGATTCTGCCCGCCGAGATTATGTGTCCGGCGGTAGGGCAGGGCGCGCTGGCGATCGAAACTCGCGGCGAAGGCAAGGGCTTCGAGGTGTGCCGCAAACTGGACGATGGCCCGACGCATGCTGCGGTGGAAGCGGAACGCGGGCTGCTTCGGGCGCTGGGCGGCGGCTGCCAGGTGCCGATCGGCGCGCACGCCACGGTGGATGGCGGGCGGCTGCGCCTGCTGGGCGTGGTGGCATCGCCCGACGGAAGCGTGCTGCTGCGCGCCGAAACGGTAGGCGACTTGGCCAATGCCGAAGGCGATTTTGCCGGCGCCGGCGCCATTGGCCGCAAGCTGGGCGAGGAACTGCTGGAGCGCGGCGGGCGCGCCATCCTCGACGCGGTCTACAGCACATGAGCAAGGTCTACCTGGTGGGCGGCGGGCCGGGGGATCCCGATTTGATCACGGTGAAGGGGCGGAGCGTGCTGGAGCGCGCCGACGTGGTGCTGTTCGACCACCTGGCGCCGGAAGCGCTGCTGGAACTGGCGCCGCTTCATGCCGAGCGGATCTACGTGGGCAAGAAGAGAGCCGACCACGCTCTCAGCCAGGACGAGATCTGCGCCTTGCTGATCGAGCGCGCGCGCCGCGGGCTGACGGTGGTTCGGCTGAAGGGCGGAGATCCCTTCCTGTTCGGCCGCGGCGGGGAGGAAGCCGAGGCGCTGGCCGGCGCGGGCATTCCATTCGAGGTGGTGCCGGGCGTGACTGCGCCGCTGGGCATCGCCGCCTATACGGGCGTGCCGCTGACGCATCGCGATCATACTTCGTCGGTGAGTTTTGTGACGGGCCACGCGGTGGAAGCCATCGACTGGGGGAAAGTGGGACTGTCCGAAACCCTGGTCATCTATATGGGGCTCACTACGTTCGCGGCGATTGCGCGCGAGCTGATGGCGCACGGGCGGCCGCCGGAAACCCCGGCCATGGCGGTGCGCTGGGCCACCCGGCCCGACCAGGAAACGCTCACCGGGACGCTGGCTACGCTGGCGGCGCAAATAGCCGAGCGCGGGCTGAAACCACCGGCGACGATCGTGGTGGGCGAAGTGGTCGGGCTGCGGGAGAAGCTGGACTGGTTCGGACGGCTGCCGCTGTTCGGAATGCGGATTGTAGTGACGCGCGCGCGAGAGCAGGCGGAATCGCTGTCGGCGCGCTTGCGGGAACTGGGCGCCGACGCCATCGAATTGCCCACCATCGAAATCCAGCCGCCCTCGGACCCGGCGCCGCTGGAGCGCGCCATCGCGGAGCTTGCGGCGTACGACTGGCTGATTTTCACCAGCGCCAACGGGGTGCGGCACTTCGTGGCGGCGCTGGACCGCTCGGCCGCGGACTGGCGTTGGCTGCGAGCGAAAATCTGCGCCATCGGCCCGGCTACGCGCGCCGCGGTGGAAGCGCTGCACTTGAAGGTTGACCTGATGGGCGCCGAGTATGTGGCCGAAGGCCTGCTGGAGGCGTTTCGCCCGTACGACCTGGCGGGCAAACGGGTGCTGCTGCCGCGAGCCAAGGTGGCGCGGGATCTAGTGCCGGTGCAATTGGCCAAACGCGGCGCGCAGATCGACGTAGTGGAAGCTTACCGGACGGTAGTTCCCGCCGATGCCGAAGCGCGCGGGCGGGCAATTTTTGGGGCCGCGCGGAAACCCGACTGGGTCACGGTGACGAGTTCCTCGACCGCGCGCAACCTGATCGCCGCGGTGGGACAGGAAGCGCTGGCGGGAGTGCGTATCGCTTCCATTGGCCCGGTGACTTCGGGGATGGTGAGGGGACTGGGGCTGGAGGTGGCGGCGGAAGCGCGGCCTTACACGATGGAGGGGTTGGTGGAGGGAATTCTGGAGGCGGCGAAGCGCCGCTGAATGCCGCTGTGCTTCACCAGCGCCAGTGCAAGGCAAAACAACCTCAACTTGTCGTAACCGATTCGTCCAATGAGTGCCGTGTAAGCAGGCGAGCCGGCTGGCCCACAGTCCGCGGTACCGTCACCGCGCGCCACGGAAGATCCCATCTTTCATAGCGCCGCTGACTCTTGGCGCACGGGCCGGCACGGCCCTCTTCGTCCTGGTCGACGGGGCCCCCGAACCTGTAACCGAGGGCCGTTTTGACCGCCCTCTTGACGTGGGCGCACGTAGTGCCGACAAAGAGCGCCGTGACGTTACGTCCAGCTCCGCTCTATTGCACAAGCAAGCCGGTTGTGGCATTCACCAAGGCCGCGTAGCCGTTCTTGGTGCTTCCCCACATGACGTACCAGACCGGCGCCCCGAACCGCACTGCATTGCCCATCCGGAAGGTGACCTTCTCGTTCGGATGCGTCTTCAACCAGTCCGCCGCCTTTGGCAACGCCGTTTTGTAGGCGGCGTCGGAATCCACCGTAAACTGGCTGTTCGAGAACGCCATGCTCTCGCGGGTCTCGCCGGCCCAAGGAAGCGCGCTGCTCACGTTGACTCCCTTTAGAATGCCGGCGCTGCCCGCGGCCACAGCGTAGGTGAAGCTCCGCGCTTCCTTACGACTCGGGGAAACGAACACGATGGTCCATAGCCCGGCCTTCCCGTCCGCATTGTTGATGCCCGGCACCTCGCCGCTGGTCACACTGAGCCCCAGCAAGTCGGTCGCCCAGGAGCGCGCCAGCTTGTACGATTCATAGTATGCGGTTTGCGCGGTTACGGCCTCCGGGGGCTTCGCCGGCTCCTTCTTCGCTTCAGTCTCAACTTTCCCCGCCGGTGTCGGGGCTCCCGAACAGGCGGAGAGCACGAGTGTGGCAACCATGACGGTCGCGGTAAACAGGGTCTTCTTATTCATGTTCATAAGCCACCATCCATATTACTCCCGCGCCGGTTCCCGTGTGGTGCCTATCGGCCGGGGTGCGCGCGCTCCCCAAGGCGGTCGAATCGGGCGGTCGCAACCTCGCAACCCCAGGAGCTAAGCTCAAGAGCGATGAGTGGCAACCTGTTGGACCTTCTGAACCGGTGGAAGACGCGCTTCGGCCCTCCGGAAACCGCGGCATTGGAACGGCTGCTGGTGTCGGCGACGCGGCGGCGCTTCAACGGCCCGGAAGAGCTGATCCGGCTTCACGAGACTCTGCTGTTCCTGCGAGCCTATCCGCGCACGCCCGAGGTCGCGCGGCTGGCGGACGCCGTCCTCTTTGGTTACCAGGAACGCATCGCGGCCGTGGGCGCGGACCTGACGGCCTTCGAAGAGCCGGAGATATCGGGAATTGCCGGGACTTCGCTCTCGGCGGTCTTCAGCTACAATGTGGCGCTAAGGCTGGCCAGGCGCTACCCGCGCAACCTGGAGATCGCGTGGGACCGTTACGATGGCATCGACAGGCTGGGTTCGGCGGTAGCGCGGTTGACGCCCCTGGCGGCAGAGGAGTGGCCCGTGGAAGCGCACCCTCCGTTCCGCCAGTGGATCGCCGCCGCGCGGCCCCGCGGCGCCAGCGACCTGGCTTGGCTGCTGGCGCGCATCGAAAGCCTGCCAGTGGGCGTTCGCGAGCGGGCGGCGATCTACGACGCGCTCGACATCCCGCTTACCTGGGAGATCGGCGGCGCGAGGGCCTCGCGTTCGCGCCTTCGGCTGCACGCGCGGAAGCTTTATTGCCACCGCGCACCGCTGCTGCGGCGCGCCGACATCTCCCTGCCGCGGGAACTGGAGGGCCCCGCGCTTCCCATCCAGCGCCTTCCGCGCGCCTCCGGCCGCAAGATGCTGGACCTGGTTCTCGACACGTCGGCAATGCGCTACCGCGAGCTTTACGGCTTCAGCCATGCCGATGGCAACGGCGTGTATCGGGCGAGTCCGGGGCGGGGCGTGGAGATCTACTTCTGCGGGGTCCCGCCCCAGTGGCGCCTGCCCCTGCGCGCGTATCACTGCGGCATGTTCTTCAAGAACGGCGTGCCGGCCGGCTATGTGGAGCTGCTTTCGTTCTTCGAGCGCGCCGAAGTGGGCTTTAACCTCTATTACACCTTCCGCGAAGGTGAATCCGCGTGGCTGTACGCGCAACTGCTGCGCCTGTTTCGCCAGACGCTGGGGGTGCAGGTTTTTTCGGTGGATCCCTACCAGATCGGGCACGAAAACCCGGAAGCGGTAGCTTCCGGAGCATTCTGGTTCTACCGCAAGCTGGGGTTTCGCCCCGTCGATCCCCAGATCGCCAGGCTGGTGGAAAGGGAAGAGAGCCGGATCGAGCGGGAACCGGGATACCGAAGTTCGAAGCGGACCCTGGAAAAGCTTGCGGCTGGGTACATTCTGTTTGAGAGCCCATCGGCCGAGGCGGGCGCATGGGACCGGTTCCGAATCCGCAACGTGGGGCTCGCCTTGCAGCGGGCCATCGCGGAGCGGTTTGGCGGCGACCAGGAGAAGTTCCGCCGCTGGGCATCGAACCGCGTTTCCCGAGCGCTGGGAATGGAAGTTTGGAACGACTTGGCTCTCGCTCTGAGCCTGATTCCGGACCTAGAGCGATGGACCAGGGAGGAGTTGCGCGCCGCGGCGAAGATTCTTCAGGCCAAGCAGGGCGGCAGCGAGACGCGCTATCTGCGGCTGATGCAAAGGCACGGACGGCTGCGGGCGGGAATGCTGGGGTTGGGGACGGAGGTAACGGAGCCATCAGCGTGAGATAGCCCGCGCAACTTTTTGCGTCGCGCCGGGTTAGTCCGACGGACGCGCTGGATACCCACCCTGAGCCATAATGGAAGCGCCATGACGGCGCTTCAGCGAATCAGCCGGAGCAATCCGTAACACGCCAGGCAGATCCAGAAGTCGACCGCCATGCCCCAATCGATCTGGTAGAGATGGTGTTGCGCGCGCGGCGGCAGGTATCCTTGGATACTGAAGTAAATTGCATTCCCGACGAGCACCGCAATCAGGGACTGCCAGAACCGCCGTTTCATAAAGCCCGCGTCTCCGCCCGCGTGGCGATCATGAAGTTCACCGGCTTCAGAGTAGCATTTTGCCGGAAGCGCGTGTCGAGTGGACGATAATGGACCTGGGTAGACGATGACCTTGCCTCAGATCGACGCACTCAAAGCCGCGGCTGCGATCGTGCATCAAGTGATGCCACCCACGCCGCAGATCCGCTGGCCGCTGGTGGGAGAGCGAACCGGCGCGGAAGTCTGGATCAAACATGAAAACCACACCGCGGTGGGCGCATTCAAAATTCGCGGGGGAGTGGTGTACATGGAGAGCCTCCGGCGCGCGGAACCGGATGTCACCGGCGTGATTGCGGCCACGCGGGGCAATCACGGGCAGAGCGTGGCTTTCGCCGCGGCGCGGGCGGGGCTGCGGGCCGTCATCGTGGTGCCGCATGGAAACAGCCGCGAGAAGAACGCCGCCATGCGGGCGCTGGGCGCCGAGCTGGTGGAGCACGGCAAGGATTTCCAGGAGGCCTACGAATATGCCGCCGGGATGGCTGCAGCGCAATGCCTGCGCTTGGTGCCGTCCTTCGACAGCGCACTGATTGCCGGTGTGGCGAGCTATGCACTGGAACTGTTCGAGGCGGTGGCGGATGTGGAAGCGATCTATGTCCCGATCGGGATGGGGTCGGGAATTTGCGGCGCCATCGCGGCCCGCAACGCGCTGCGACTGAAAACGGAAATCGTAGGTGTGGTTGCGGCCGGAGCGCCGGCGTATGCCCTCTCGTTTGCCGCCGGCCGGCCCGTCGCGACCGACGCCGCGGAGACCATCGCCGACGGCATGGCGTGCCGGACGCCGGACCCGGAGGCGGTACGGATCATTCTTGAAGGCGCCGCCCGGATTGTCACCGTGGATGACGACGAGATTCGAGCCGCGATGCGGTTTCTCTTCTCGGACACGCACAACGTGGCGGAGGGCGCGGGCGCGGCCGGCCTGGCGGCGCTCCTTCAGGAAGGCGCCCGGATGCGGGGCCGGCGCGTGGCGCTGATCCTGAGCGGCGGTAATGTCGATCGGGAGGTATTCGCCGAGACCCTCGCCGGGAACCGGTGAACGGCGCATCGACATGTCCTGTTGACAAAAACTATGCGGCGCCCTAATATATCCGTAACGGATGTATATATGGCAAAGCCTCAATCGCCGCACGAACTGCTTCCTCTTACCCCGCCGGTTTTTCATATCCTGCTGGCTCTGGCAGATGAGGAACGGCACGGCTATGGCATCATGCAGGACGTTGCGCGCCAGACCGACGACGGCCTCCAACTGGGGCCGGGCACGCTTTACGGATGCCTGAAGCGAATGCTGGCGGGGGGTTTGGTGGAAGAGTCGGAGGAACGCCCGGACCCGGCTCTCGATGACGAACGCCGCCGCTACTACCGCATGACCACGCTGGGAAAGCGCGTAGTTCGCGCCGAGGCACAGCGGCTGACCGGCGCCGTGATGGCCGCCAAAGCCAAGCTGGCCGGGGGGAATGCATGACGCCCCAACCCGGCCGAATCGGCATGTTTTGCCGCCTCTACTCCGTCCTGCTTTACGCATACCCGCGCGACTTTCGCCTGCAATACGGCGTCGCCATGCAACAGGTTTTCCGGGACCGCTGCCGCGACGTGTTGCGCGCTCCCGGCCGCTGGCCCGGGCTTCGCTTCGCATTCCATCTCGCGACCGACTGGCTTGCCACCGCGGTCCGGGAAAGAGCCGCCGCGGTCTGGTCCGCCGGCCGCAAACAAACGCCCCGGACTTTTGTCACGGAGTGGACCATCACCATCGCCGTTTACCTCTTCGCCGCCACAACCTTGGTCCAGGCTTACGTGATTCCCACCGCCTCGATGGAGGGCACGGTCCGCATCGGCGACCACATGCTGGTGGACCGCGTGACTTTCGCCGAGCAAGGCTCCATCGGGCGGTACCTGCTGCCGTATCGCGAGCCGCGGCGCGGCGATATCGTGGTCTTCCTTTATCCGGAAGACGTTCGCGAGACTTACATCAAGCGCCTGATTGGCCTCCCGGGCGACCGCATCCATCTCGAAAAAGGCCAAGTGATCCGCAACGGCCGCCGGTTGATCGAACCCTACACGCAACATATCCCGGCGTACCCGGATGCATACCGCGACGACTTCCCGGCCTCACCGGGAGCCCAGACCACTCCGCGGGGCCGCGACATGTTCGAGCACCACGTCCTCAACGGCGAGGTGATCGTCCCTCCGGACGCTCTGTTCGTGCTCGGCGACAACCGGGAAAACTCCGCGGACAGCCGCTATTGGGGATTCGTGCCGCGCAGCTATGTGGTCGGCAAGCCCCTGTTTATCTACTGGTCGTACGACGCGCCCACGGCCGACCTGGAAGGATGGACCGGGGGTCACATACTCGATTTGGCCGAACACTTCTTCACCAGGACCCGCTGGGAGAGAACCTTCTTAGTTCCACGTTCGGAGACGGCTCAGGAAGCCGGAGGCGCCCGATGAAGCTCGGTCTGCTCGCGGTATTCGGATGGCTCGTGCCGGGAGGCGCATATCTGCTCACGCGCCGGTACCTGCAGTTCGCGGGCTTCGCTGTGCTGGTCTCGGGAACGTTCGCCCTGGGCCTCGCGCTTCATGGTGGATATCGATGGCCCCAGCCCGCCGAACTCCAGGGCCTGGACAGTTTTACGATACTGCTCTTCAAAGCAGACGCCTGCACGAGTCCTCGAACTGCGAAAGGCGGAAGCACACAAGTGACGCACCTGATGTACACGCTGCTGGTGGCCGTGCTGCTTGCCTCAGCCACTGCGCTGATCGGCAGCCGTCCGCAGCGCGAGCGCCTCTACGCCGCGACGTATTTATTCCTCTGCTGTGCAGTCACTACGCTGGTTGGCAGTTGGGTCATGTACTTGATTCACGGCTAGAGGGTGCTTAACCGTTTTGGGGAGAATGGGCCACCGACAACCGCTCTGTAACTACATGCAAACGCGTGGCGCCTGTAACGGAGCCGCGACCGCCAGGGAGCGGTTGTCGGGTTGAATACGGGGGAATCCCCAAAACGGTTAAGCACCCACGGCTAGAGAACATGCCCTCACAGGGCAGTTTCCGGATATACTTTCAGTCCGGGAGCTTTATCCATGATTGACGCTACGCCACGCCGCGATTTTATGAGGGGCGCCGGAGCCGGCATCCTGATCCTGGCCCCACGGATCGTCAAGGGCTATCAGGCGAATTCCGCGCTTTCCGTCGGATTGATCGGATGCGGACGCCGGGGAACCGCCATCACCGGCTTCTTCGCGCAAAATGAATTTGCCAAGGTAGCGGCTCTGTGCGACATCTATGACGACCAGATTGCGCAGGCTGCCCGGAAATTTTCGGGTGCGCGTCAATTCAAGGACCTGAACGATCTGCTGGCCAGCGACGTGGACGCGGTCTACATCGCCACGCCGCCGTATCTCCACCCGCCCCACTTCGAGGCGGCGGTAAAGGCGCGCAAGCACATTTTCATGGAAAAACCGGCGGGCGTCGACGCCGCCGGCGTGAAACGGGTGGTCGAGGCCGCCAGGAAAGCCGACAAGACCAAGCGCATTAGCATCGATTTCCAACAGCGCTACGGCAAGGATTACAAAGCCGCCTGCGAGATCGTGCAATCCGGCCAGCTTGGCAAGATCGTGGAAGTGCGGGCGTCGTGGTTGGGCGGAGGGTTGCCGCTGCGCGAAGGTCATCCGGCGGAGCAGGAAGAGATGCGCAACTGGCTTTACTATCGCGACAAATCGGGCGACTTCATCGTGGAGCAGGACTGCCACAATTTCGACGTCGTGAACTGGTTCACCGGCATGCATCCCGCGCGCGCGTTCGGGTATGGCGGACGCATGGTCCGGAAGAGTCCGGGCAACATCCTGGACAATCTGGCGCTGACTTACCATTTCGACAACGGTCTGGTTTTCAGCTATAGCGCCAACCAGATTTCGAAAGGCGGATTTGGGGACGTTTCGGAGACGTTCATCTGCGAAAACGGGGCGATCAACACGTCTCGCAAGGGATACAAGCTGTATAACGGCGGCAAAGAGCCAGTGGTGGTGACGACCAGCTACGACATCACCAAGGACGCGGTGGACGATTTTGTCGACGGCGCGCGTCATGGCCGGCTGGAGAACGCCGCGTTCACGGCAGCCGAGAGCACGTTAACCGGAATCATGGGACGCGAAGCGATTTATAGCGGCGGAGAAAAGACCTGGGAGACGACGCAGGCGTAGGGATCGGCAGTCAGCGGGCCAAATAGCGGCTACCGCAGGCGGCCGATCCGGTCCGGCGGCCAGTACACGAAAACCGCTTTTCCGTAGATGTTTTCCTCCGGTACATAACCCCAGGCGCGGCTGTCGCTCGATTGGGAGCGATGATCGCCAAGCACGAAATATTCGTTGGGCGGCACCTGGCGATCCACCAGCGCCGCGCCCAGCGGCCAGGAAACGCTGTCGCGTGAATCGGGCGGAACGTAATCTTCCTCCAGCGGCCTGTCGTTGACGTATACCTCACCGGCTTCGATGCGCACCAGGTCGCCGGGAACGGCGATCACCCGCTTGATATACGACTTGCTGCGGTCCAGCGGATACCAGAAGACGACGGTGTCGCCGCGCTGAATCTTTCCCAGCCCGAACCAGTAGGTGAACTTGTTGATGAAGATGCGCTCCTGGTCGGAGAGGGCCGGCTCCATGCTGGTGCCTTCCACTTTCACCGGCTGGTAAATGAAGACGATCAGGACGATGGCGATCAGCACCGAAAAAACCAGATCGCGCACCCACGAAACAGCGTTGATCAAGCCGGAGCGGACCGAACGTTTCGGGCGCACGGGAGGAGGCGTGGGCGGAGGCTGAGGCGGGATCTGATTTTGCTCCATCCGTAGCTGGATCCCTGGTGCCGATTATACCAGCACTCCGGAATAGGACGTGGACTTGCCAGAACTATCTGGCGGCCATCAGAGCTCGCAGCCGGCGGGCCCGCTCCGGGGCGCGCAACTGGCGTAGCGCTTTGGCTTCAATCTGGCGAATCCGCTCGCGCGTGACGTCGAATTCCTGGCCGATTTCTTCCAGTGTATGTTCGCGCTCGCAGCCAATGCCGAAGCGCATCCGGATCACTTTCTCCTCTTTGGGAGAGAGCGTTTTCAGAATGCCCGCGGTTTCATCGCGGACATTGGACTCGATCACGGCATCCACGGGCGAACCCACCCAGCGGTCTTCGATCAAATCCCCAAGCGCGGATTCGCCGTCGCGGCCAACCGGAGTTTCGAGCGATACCGGGTCGCGGGAGATGGTTTTAAGTTTCTGCACCTTCTCCACCGGAATGTCCATGCGCCGCCCAATTTCGTCATTTGTAGGAGTACGGCCGAGTTCCTTCTCCAACTCGCGCGTGGCGCGGAGGAACTTGTTCATGCTCTCGTTCATGTGGACGGGGATGCGAATGGTGCGGGACTGATCGGCGATGGCGCGTGTAATCGCCTGGCGGATCCACCACGTAGCATACGTAGAGAACTTGTAGCCACGCCGGTATTCGAACTTGTCGGCCGCGCGCATGAGCCCGATGTTGCCCTCCTGGATGAGGTCCAGAAGGTGAAGTCCGCGATTCACGTATTTCTTGGCGACCGAAACCACCAGGCGGAGGTTGGCCTCCACCAGATCCTTCTTGGCGCGCTCGGCTTCGGCTTCGCCGTGACGGATCACAGTCAGGCTATGACGCAACTCGGGAAGACTGGCGCCCGCGACCAGCTCCCGCCGGCGAATCTCACGCTTGATTTCGCGGAGACGAGCCAGATTGGCGGGATTGTTGCGGGTTTCGAGCTTCTTGATCTCGCCATCGAGGTGACTGATCTCCTCGACGGCGCGATCGATCTCGCGCGAGAACTCCTTCCATTTGTTAACTTTGAAAGGGCAGCGACGAATGGCTAGGGAAGTCTCGACCTTGGCGCGGTTCAGCCTGGCGCAAAGGCGCTTGCGCGGGCGCTTGTTGGCTACCGGGGTGGCTTCCACCTTCAATTCGAGCTGCTGCAGTTTCTTGTGCAGTGAAATCACGTCACTGAAGCGGCCCTGCGCCTCCGCGCGCACCTTCAGATCGGCGGGGGAACCTTCCTCCACATCTCCGAGATCGACCAGGGTTTCCAGCTCGATGGCATTCTTCTTCAGTTGCTCGGCCAGCTCGACGACCACTCCCTGCACCAGGGCGGAGCGGCTAATTGCCTTCTGCATCCGCAGCTTACCGCGCTCCATGCGACGCGCCAAATCAACTTCGCCTTCACGCGTGAGGAGTGGAACCGCACCCATTTCGCGTAGATACACGCGTACTGGATCGTCGGTATAAATCGATTCTTCGACCGGTTGCTGCGGTGCCAGAAAGTCGGCGTCGTGAGCGACCTCGGCATCGAAAAACTTCGCATCGTCTTCGAAGTTCAAGCCAAGATTCTCTGGGCTGTCCGCCAGGAACTGATCTTCAAAATGGTCCACTAAGCCTCACCTCCCCACAAAAAAAGCCAATAAAATTCACCTAAAGATCGCCGAATGTTGGGAAACGGGGTATATAACCTGAATCGTGCTCGACTTGATGGCCAAGCCCCGGATGGCCCGGAAGACTTCTTCCGCCAGAGGGTTCAACCAATCCATCATATCATCAGTACACGCTCGTTGTTAAGCCCTATTGTATGAGATGTTCGCAAACGGCATAGGTTACAGGCGACCCGAATTTTCATGCGCCGCTATGCACCTTATCGTCCCTCGGGCAACTTCTGTCGCATCAGTGTCTTCAGCTCATCGAAAAACGCCTGCTCGTCCTGAAAATCGCGGTACACCGAGGCGAAGCGCACGTAAGCAATCTTGTCCAGGTCGCGCAGGCAGGCCATGAGAAGTTCTCCTATTTCTATAGTAGATATCTCCCGATCCGGCGAGTCGCTGACCCTCGATTCGACCTGGTTCACCAGTTCGGCCAACCGCGCCATGCTCACGGGCCGCTTTTCGCAGGCCTTCAGCAAACCACCCAATACTTTCTGACGATCGAACTTCTCCCGCCGCCCGTCTTTCTTAATCACCATGTATGGAACTTCGTCTATTCTTTCATATGTAGTAAATCGACGCTCGCAGGACAGGCACTCCCTCCGGCGGCGAATGGCATCGCCTTCTTTACTCTCGCGGGAGTCCACCACTTTGTCGTGAAGATGATCGCAAAACGGACATTTCATAGTTGTTTCACGCTATAGCGGCTCACGTCCCAGACGCCGCAGACTCCTCCAGGTGAACCCGGCCCTGACGGCAGTAACCAGCCCTACCGGAACTACTACAAGAAACGTAATCGCCCACATGAACATGGCAAATGAAGTGGCCACCTCCAGTTTTACACCAAAAAGCTCGGTCAAGACTACCACCGCAATCACCTGCGCGCCGCCCCCGATCCCGGGCAGTTGGATGACCGCTCCGAAGGACACGAAGCCGGCGAAAATCAGGACCTTCTCAAATGTAAGGTGCAGAACGGCGCCGAAGGATTGCGCCAGGCACCAATAGGAGATCACAATAAGCGCCCACTCGGCCACGGAATACAAGAGAACCAGGAAGAGCGCGTAATCGCTGCGCGTGGATTCGACCCCTTGCACCAAGCCCGTCAGCATGCCGTCCACGCGTTGATGGTATTTGTCCGGGAGGAAGGCCAGGGCCGAAGCCAGGCGACGCCGGATCGGCTCCGCCAAATGTCGCATCGACAATAGTAGTATCAAAACTGCAAATCCTGAGAAGGTAGCCATGCGCCCGCCCGCCTGCAGCACCCACGCCAGGCGGCTGTCGAGCCGCAGACCGGCGGAGTTCAGACGGGCAAGTGCCAGGCCGAACACCAGTATGGCCATCAAAAGATCGAACGCGCGCTCCAGGATCCAGGCGGAAATCTGCGAGGAAACCGATACTTGCTCTTTGATGGCAATCAGATACGGACGTACGAATTCGCCGGGCCGGCCAAACAGCGTGATTGCGGTGAAACCGATGACGGTGGCGGAGAGCAAGTTGCGAAAAGAGGGCTTGGACTTGAGAGGTTTCAGGAAAATCCGCCAGCGCAGGGCACGACCGATGTAGGTTCCCGCAATCGGGAGCAGGGAAAGGGCCAACCAGTTCCACCGCAAACCGGCGAGACTGGCGCCGGCAAGTTTCCAATCGAACGACTGGTTGGCGAGCTGGCGGCGAAGCGCCCAGAACAGCAATAGGCCGCCCACGCCGGCCAGCACCGCCCAGGTCCATTTTCGAAACTGAATGCAAACCTCCCGATACCACTACCCTTAGTGGAAAAATTGAACCTATCATGATAAAGCCTCGTTTCTCTAGTTGAAAAGAACGAGTGCCATGGCGACGGCGACGCTAGCTTTCGATGTTCTCGCGACCCCGGCCGACGGAATGCGTCCAGATTTCGGCTTGGGGGCGGTACGCCAGGAGCGGAATTTGGCAGACGGAATCTCGCGCACGGATCTCGGACTGGTGTCGAAGTGCCTGAACGGCGACGAGGGCGCTTGGGAGGAACTGGTTCGGCAGCACACGCGGAAGGTGTATGGGCTTTGCTACCGTTTCACCGGCAGCGGATCGCAGGCGCAAGATCTGACGCAGGAAGTATTCCTGCGGGTGTTTCGAACCCTGAGAACGTTTCGCGCGGCGGAGGGATCTTTCGGGACGTGGTTGGCGCGGCTGACGCGCAATCTGCTGATCGATCATTACCGGCGGACACGCCAGGAGCGGGTGACGGATTCGATCGAGGAGCAGCTCCCGCGGATCGAGGAAGCCGGCGCCGGGCCGGCCGATCCGCCCGACCGCCTGGTCAAGGGCAGGGAGACCAGTGAGATTCTGCAGGCGGGCTTGCAGAGGCTATCGCCCGACCTCAGGGAGGCCGTGATTCTGCGGGACCTGCAGGAAATGGAGTACCGGGAAATCGCCACGGTGTTGAGCATCCCGGAAGGAACGGTGAAGTCGCGAATCAATCGCGGCCGCGCCGAGTTGGCGCGGTTGCTGCGAAGACGAAAGTTGCCGATATGAACTGCGCGGATGCGGAAATCCTGATCTGCGACTGGGTGGATGGCACGCTGGCCGGGCCGGCCCGGGCGGAACTCGACCGCCATTTGGCGGCCTGCCCGGCGTGTGCGGAACTGGCGCGGGATTCGGCGGCGGCGAGCCGCTTCCTGGCAACCGTGGAGCCAGTGGAACCGCCTCCGGCGCTGGTGAACCGGTTGTTGTTTCAGGCGCCGTTGAGCCAGCCCAAATCGCGCGCGCGGCAGTGGCTGGAAGCTCTGCTCAGCCCGATCCTGCAGCCCCGCTACGTGATGAGCGCGGCCATGACGATATTGGTTTTCGCGACGCTGGCCCGTTTCGTGACCCCGGCCCGCATTCGGCCCGCCGATCTGCGTCCGTCGGCGATATGGGCCGGCCTGGAAGACCGGGCCTATCGGACCTGGGGCCGCGCCGAGAAATTCTACGACAACCTGAAGGTTGTGTACCAGATTCAATCTACGTTGCGCGAGTGGCAACAGCGGGACGACGACCAAACGCCCGCCCCACCCGCGGCAAGCGCCCCGGCGCTGGATGAGCACCAGTTGCGGGTTCATCCGCCGGCCAATCGAGTAGAGGGAGAACCACGTTAGGCAAGGGGAGCACTATGAATTGCCAAAATCATCCTGAAATTTCGGCCACGGCATATTGCCGGGCTTGCGGGAAGCCGCTGTGCGACGATTGCCGGCGCGAGGCCGCCGGAACGATTTATTGCGAGGAGCACGTTCCCGCGCAGGCTGCCGCGCCGCCGCCCTCCGGTGGCTACACGCCGCCGTACATCCCGCCGTATCCGCCGCCCCCGGCGTATGCCACTACCAACGTGTCGCCGGCGCTGGCGTTCTTTCTGGGCCTGATTCCCGGCGTCGGGGCCATCTACAACGGCCAATATGCCAAGGGCCTGGTGCACGCGGTGGTGTGGGGGTTGCTGATGTCGATTGCCGACTCCAACGCCGCTCACGGCCTGGAGCCGGTGTTCGTGATGCTGGTGATCGCCTGGTGGGCGTACATGGCGCTGGAGGCGCACCGCACGGCTCAGCGCCTGGCCGCCGGCGAGGTGGTGGACGAGTACTCCTCCATTCTGGACCTGCGCTCGGGATCGAGCTTTCCCCTGGCCGCGGTGGGATTGATCGTGCTCGGAGTATTGTTGCTGCTGCACACCCTGGACCTGCTCGATTTCGAGAGGGTGGCGCGGTATTGGCCGGTGCTGCTGATTGCGGCGGGCGTCTACATGCTGTGGGCGCGGCTGAATGCGCACGACGCCGTGCCGCCCGAGGTGCGCCATGAACGATGACCGCGCGGCACGCTGGGCGGAACGCCAGGCGCGGAGAGACGCGCGCCGCCAGCGGCACGGCCTGACGCGTTCGATCCGAGGGCCGGTGATGCTGATCACGGTCGGAGTATTGTTCGCTCTCCAGAATTTCACCCCGTACGGGTTCGAGCAGACCTGGCCGGTGCTGTTGGTGGTGGCGGGGCTGCTGAGCCTGCTGGGGAGGGTCGCCGCACCGCCTCCTCCACCGGTCAATCCCGCGGCGCCGCCGCCCTATCCGCCGTATACCTGGCCGACGGCGACGCCGCCACCTCCACCCGCGGGAGATTACCGTGGCACTACCTATTCGCAGGGGCCGTACGCGCAGACGTCCCCGCCGCCAAACGAGCCGGGAGCGCAGCAGGGAGGCGCCAAATGAGGAGCCGATCGTTCACGGGTCCGATTATCCTTCTGGGACTCGGCCTGTTGTTTCTATGGAGCAATCTGCACCCCGATTTCCAGGTGTTCGACCTGCTCGGACAGTATTGGCCGTTCCTGCTGATTCTGTGGGGCCTGGGGCGCTTGATCGAGGTCCTGCTGCCCAGGGAGAACGCCTTCGGCAGCAGCTTTACAGGCGGCGAGGTGCTGCTCATCGTGCTCATCTGCGTGGCGGGATCGGGCATGTACGCCGCCGCCCACGCCGGGTTCCCCTGGAGAGCCGGCTTTACCAACATGCTGGGCACGGATTTCGACTATCCGATTTCGGCCAAAGCCTCGGCCGGCGCCGCCAAACTGCTCGTGGTGGACCTGCCGCGCGGCAACCTCAAGATTTCGGGTATGGACACTTCCGACATTACGGTTACCGGCCAGAAGAGTATCCGCGCCTACAAGCGCGAAGACGCCGACCGCGCCAACGGCGTAACGTCTATCGAGGTTGCGGTGGAAGGCGACCACGTGATCGTGCGCACGAACCAGGATCGCGGCTCAGACATTGCCAGCATTGCCGACGATCTGGAGATCACGGTGCCCCGCGGCCTTTCGGTGGAGGCGCGCGGCCGCCGCAACGATTACGAGGTTTCCGACCTCGCCGGCAACGTGGATCTGGCAAGCGATCGCGGCGATGCCCGGCTGGCGCGCGTGGGCGGTAACGTCCGCCTGGTGCTCACCCGCAGCGATACGCTGCGCGCCGAAGACGTAAAGGGAAACGTGGACATCAACGGGCAGGGTTCCGGCCTGGAACTGGAAAACATCGGCGGGCAGGTCACCATTACCGGAGCGTTCAGCGGATCGCTGGATTTTAAGAACCTGGCCAAGCCATTGCAGTTCGAAGGCGCGCGCAATACCGAATTGCACGCACAGGCGGTGCCCGGACACGTCACCATGGACCTGAGCCAGTTCGACGGCCGGGGGCTGACCGGTCCGGTGCGGCTGGTAGCGCGATCGCGCGACATCAAGATCGCCGACTTTACCCAGTCGCTCGAACTGGAGTCGGCGCACGGGGACGTGGAAATCGAAACCGGGCTGCCCACTCCCGCCATCGACGTGCGCGCCGATAGCGGCAATGTCGATCTGGGCCTTCCCGCGAAGGCCACCTTCGACCTGGAGGCGACCGCCGAGCGGGGCGATGCCAGCAACGAGTTCGGGCCGCCCATTCAGCAGGATCAGGACGGCCGGCGGGCCACGCTGAGCGGCAAGGTGGGGAACGGACCTACCCTGCGGATCACGGTGACGCACGGCTCGGTATCGGTGCATAAGCGCTCCGATGCGCCAAGCGAGGCCGCTCCGGCCGCTCCCAAGAACCTCAAGGACTCCGAAGTCAAGCTGTGAAAGAAAGCTTTCAGCGATCGGCTTTCAGCTTTCAGCGACCGGTGCGGCTGAAGGCTGATTGCTGATGGTTGACAGCTCTAGGCCTCCGGCCAACGGCGCCACGCTGCTGGTTCTGTTCCTGGTCAACGTCCTGAATTTTTACGACCGCCAGGCGTTGGGGGCGGTGCTCGAGCCATTGCGCCGCGAGTTTCATCTTTCCGATGCGCAACTGGGCGGGCTGACGACCGCGTTCACCCTGCTCTATGCGGTCGCGGGATTGCCGCTCGGCCGCCTGGCCGATACAGGGAGCCGGCGCAAGCTGCTGGCGGCGGGGGTTGCGGTGTGGGCCTGTCTGACCGGTTTGGGCGGCTTGGCGCGCAACTATGCTAGCCTGGCCGTCACGCGGCTGGGCGTGGGCGTGGGGGAAGCGGTTTGCGCGCCCGCCGCCACCAGTTGGCTGGCCGGCCTGTTTCCGGCGGCGCGCCGCACGCGCGCCATGGCGTGGTTCATGATGGCCGTGCCGGTGGGCGGTTTCCTTAGTTTCTCGGTGGGCGGCCCGGTGGCGCAGGCTTTCGGCTGGCGGGTGGCGCTGGCGGTTGCGGCGGTGCCTGGAGTGCTGCTGGTGCCTGCCCTGCTGCTGCTCCGCGAGCCGCGCGTGGGGCCCGACGCCGAAACATCCGCCGCAAAGTCCACAGTCAGCCCGTGGCGATTGCTGCGGATTCCGGCCTTCGGCTGGATCGCCGTTTCCGGCGCCATCGTCAACTTCGCCCTCTACAGCTTTTCGACATTTCTGCCGGCCATGCTGACGCGTTATCACGGGTTGACGATTGCGCGAGCCGGCGTGTGGACCGGGGTCGGCTCGGGTGTCTCCGGTGTTTTGGGCGCGCTGGCGGCGGGCGCACTTGGCGATCGTCGGGTCGACCGCGCCGGCAGCCTCCTTGCGGCCCGGCGCCTCCGCCTGGCTGCCGCGACCGCGCTTGTAGCCGCCCCGGCAGCCTTTGCCGGGACGCTCGTGCCGGCCGGCAGCGTGGCCGCCTCGGTCGTCTTGCTGATGTCGGCGTATGGCCTGCTCCAAACCTACTACGGGCTGGTGTATGCCGCCATTGAGGACATCGTACCGGTTCACCTGCGCGGCGCCGCCATGGCTGCGTACTATATGGCGATGTACCTGTGCGGCGCTTCTTTCGGCCCGCTGGCGACGGGCAAACTGAGCGACTGGCTGGCCGGGCGGGCAGTAGCAACGGGTTCGGCTCTCGAGGCCGCGCGCGCCACCGGATTGCACCAGGCCATGTACATAATTCCGGTTTTGGCGCTGGCGCTGGCTTTAGTTCTATGGCAAGCGTCGCGAACAGTACCGGAGGAGACTTGAGGCTGAGGTGCGGCATGCTTTAGCTTGCCCATAAGCGCTTTTGCCGCGTCGTAAGCATTTTCCGCCATCGGGCGAAGATGGCAATTTTTTTCGGTCCGGAGCCATGGGGCGCGCAAGGGGCCGTCGCCAAAGATGGTCCACCTACTGTCAACAGTCGCCCAGTGGTTTCGACGATTATGAAAGCAGGCTAAAGCGTGCCCCACCGCTTCAGTGGAAGGCGCAGTGTCTGCGGACCATAGGTGTCCGGGCGCCACACACTACGCCAAGCTCTGAACTACAGTAGAGAGGATGTCCTTCCGGCTTCTGTGGTTCCCGATATGCTTGCCCGTTCTGGCCCTGTCGGCCTTCGCCGCCACGCCTGCGCTGATGCCTTTGCCCGTGAAGATGGAGGCCGGCGCGGGCGCGCTGAGCATCGACACGCACTTCACCGCGGCCGCCACGGGCGCGGCCGATCCTCGTCTGACCGAAGGCGTGGAACGGCTGGTTTCACTGCTTTCGCGCGAGACGGGCATCGCGTTTGGTTCTAAACCGGCCTCGGCGGCGGCGACTCTGAAAGTGGAGTGCGCGGCCCGCGCGCCGCTCTATCCCAAGCTGGGCGACGATGAATCCTACCAGTTGGACGTCACCCCGCAGGGCGCCCGTCTCAAGGCCGCCACGGTGGATGGCGCGCTGCGCGGCATGGCCACTTTTGCGCAACTGCCGATCCCCGGCCCGCACGGTTTCGAAATCGCGGCGGTCCATATCGAGGACCACCCGCGTTTCCCATGGCGCGGCCTGATGCTGGACGTTTCGCGCCACTGGATGCCGGTCGAAGTGGTGCTGCGCACCCTGGACGCCATGGCGGCGGTGAAGCTCAATGTGTTCCATTGGCACCTTTCCGACGACCAGGGTTTCCGCGTGGAGAGCCGGCGGTTTCCGCGCTTGCAGGGCAAGGGCTCGGACGGCCACTTCTATACCCAGGCCGAGATTCGCCGCGTAGTCGCCTTCGCGCGCGACCGCGGAATCCGCGTGGTCCCCGAGTTCGACATGCCCGGCCACAGCACCAGTTGGTTCGCGGGCTATCCCGCCCTGGCCAGCGCGCCGGGACCCTACCACGTGGGCGCCGATTTCGGAGGCTACGACGCCGCCATGGATCCCACCCGCGAGACAACCTACCGGTTTCTGGACGCTTTCATAGGAGAGATGGCGCTGCTGTTTCCCGATCCATTTTTCCACATTGGCGGCGACGAGGTGAACGGACGTCAGTGGAAGGAGTCGGCGCACGTGCAGGCTTTCGCCAGGGCGCATAAGCTGACCCAGACCCACGATCTGCAGTTGTACTTCAACCACCGAGTGCAGCGCATCCTGGCGCGGCACGGCAAGACGATGGTGGGTTGGGACGAGATTCTCGACCCGGATCTGGCCAAGGGCACGGTGATCCAAAGCTGGCGCGGCCAGGCGTCGCTGGCGGAATCGGCCACGAAGGGCTACCGCGGAATTCTCTCCTGGGGCTACTACCTGGACCACCTGAGCCCGGCGCGGTTCCACTACGGGGTGGACCCGCTGGCGGGCGCGGCGGCCGATCTTGCGCCAGAAGTGGCGCAGCGGATTCTGGGAGGCGAGGCCTGCATGTGGGCGGAGCTGGTGGATGCGGAAACCGTGGATTCGCGCATCTGGCCGCGCACCGCCGCCATCGCCGAACGTTTCTGGTCGCCGCAAACGGTCGCCGACGTGGCCTCGATGTACGAGCGCATGGAAGCCGTCAGCCGGCAACTGGCCTGGACCGGAGCCGAGCATCGCGCGGTCTACGGTCCGATGCTGGGCCGTCTCACCGGCGGACATCCGGCGCCTCCGCTGCGGGTGCTGGCCGAGGCCTCCGAGGCGCTTGGGCTGGGAAAGCGCAGCGCGCGCGAGATCGAAACCAGCACGCCGCTTAACCGGTTCGTGGATGCCGTACCGGCCGAGAGTGGAACCGTGCGCGCCCTGGAATTGGCGGCCGCGCGCGTAGCCTCGGGCTCCGGCGCCAGCCAGATGGACCTTGACCTTTTGCGCGGCGCCTTCCAGCTCTGGGTGTCCAACGACGCGCCGTTCGAAGCCCTGCTCGAAGACAACGCATTGCTGAGCGAATTGCAGCCTCTCTCCCGCCACCTGGCGGAGTTGGGCCGCACCGGTCTGGAAGCGCTCGACGACCTGGCGCAGCACCGCAAAGCCGCCCCCGACTGGCTGGCCGCGCGCAATGCCGAAATCGCCGACTTCCTGAAACCGGCCGCCGATGTGACCCTGGCCGGCGCGCGCCCGGTGAAGGTGCTCTTGGACGCTCCGGCGCTGAGCGGAAACTAACCGTAGCAGGACACTTTCGCCGTCCGCAAACACGGTGATTTTGCGCGTAACTCAATCGAGCCCGGGAGGTTTTCGACGATCCCCGGGCCCTCCCGATGGAGTAACGTGGAATGAGCTATGGACACTCCCGGCCCATCCCGGCTCATCGTCGGCATTACCGGCGCCACGGGTTCAATCTTTGGCGTGCGTCTGCTCGAAGCGCTGGCCGGCGCGGGTATCGAAACCCACCTGGTGATCAGCAAGTGGGGCGCGGCCACTCTGTTGCACGAAACGCCCTACTCCGTCGCGCAGGTGGAGAGCCTGGCCGGCCGCCACTATTCCCCCAACGACCTGGGGGCGGCCATCTCCAGCGGTTCGTTTCTAACCCGCGGCATGGTGGTGGCCCCTTGCAGCATGCGCACCGTGGCGGCCATCGCCACCGGCCAGGGCGAGCACCTGGTACATCGCGCCGCCGACGTGGTGCTGAAGGAACGGCGCAAACTGGTCCTGGTGACGCGGGAGGCGCCGCTCAGCGAGATCCACCTGGAGAATCTGTACAAACTGGCGCGTATGGGGGTCGTCATCCTGCCCCCGGTGCCGGCCTTCTACAATCACCCCCAGTCGATCGAAGAGATGGTCGATCACATTGTGATGCGCATTCTGGATCAGTTCGACATTCACCTGGATTTGCGCGCCCGTTGGGATGGCCGGATGCGGGCCGGCCGGGGCAGGGTCGAATCGTGACAGCTTGATCGCCGAAAGTTTCTCCC
>JBKQVG010000230.1:0-6366 GCA_052325345.1 Bryobacteraceae bacterium | reverse complement strand
CAAAAGTTGCCGCTTCGCAGGGCAGCGCGGTCATGGCGGCCACACGCGCCGCCCGCAGCGCCCAATCGAAATAACGGAACAGGAGCCCCAAGGCAACCAGTGCCTCCAAGCCCGCCACCGCGAACACTTCGCGCAGCGTTAAGGGCGGGATGAGCCGTTCGGGCGCATGGCGGGCGATCACCGAACCAATCGAAACCGCCACCGGCAGCAGGGCGGCCACCAGAAAGACCCGTTGCAGCCAAACCGGCAGTCTTGGCGCAACCCGCAAGACCGCATAAGTCAGCAGCGACAAGGCCAACACGTCCGCGGCCACGGCGGCGTACTGCGGCGCCGTCGGCAGCGACTTGCGATACCAAAGCGCCTGAGGATTTGTCGCGACCAGGTCGTCCCAGGCACGCAAATAAACCAGGTTCGCGAAGGAAAGGGCAATAGCGTAGAGCCGGACCATCAAGCTCTCTTCCGCAAGAGATACAAGCAGCGGTCGGCGCCCGGGATTTGGCGCGAGAAGACGGTTTCGAAGCGGCGGGAGGCATGCTCTTCGAACGCCGTCCGATTGAGCCACCGGTACAATTCGCCGCGGCCGCGCAGCAACCGCTGAAACATGGTGTCCGAGGGACCGACGTATTCCACCAGCAGCCAGCGGCTCGTCAATTCGGCGGCGGCATCGAAGATTTCCACCAGCGGAATCTGATCGGTCACCAGCAGGTGGTGAAGCACGGCCAGCATGGCCACGCTGTCGAAGAAGCCGGTGGCGCGATCGAGAAAGCTGGCTTGTTCGGCGCAGCGCCAGCCCAACGCCGGAGTCGGCCGGGCAAAATCCACTACCAGCGATAAAATATCGGCGCCACGGCCTTTGGCTTTTTGCCACAACGCGCCCACCGGTGCGGGGTCGCTGTCGATGGCTACCACCGAGGCGCCGGCCTGCGCCGCCATCAGACTATATTCTCCGGCGTTGGCGCCCACGTCGAGCAGCTTCCGCGGGCTCATGGCGTCCAGCGCCTCCGCCACGAATCGATTCTTCGCCGCGTGCTGCTCGGCGGAGTAGGAAGGCCGCGCGCTTTCGTAATCCAGCCACGGCGAAGAAGCCGCTTCCGGCGCCAGCCCGCGGAGTTGCTTGCGGATTCGTCGAAATCTGTGCCGCAATACGTAGCGGGCCTGTTCGGCGTCGCGCATGGGTCGCGGCCGGTACAGCGACGGACGCTCCAGCCGGCAAGCCCGTGCGGGCAGGGTGATCCATTCGAGGTAGGGCGGCAGCCAGCGTTGCGGCCATGGAATCACGCGCCGGGCGTCCAGCGGCGTCATGCCGTCGCGCCGCGATAGAAACGTTCTCTGCAGCGGCAGACCCAGACGCTGGTACAGCACCAGGGGAATCAGAAAGCTCCGCGTGAATTGCGCATCCGCCAGCCAGATCGGATCGCACGCGTCGCGGCGCTCGAAGGAAAGCACGTCCACGAACACCGCGCGCGGGCCCTCGAAAAGCACGTTGTGCGGTGTCGCGTCCTTCAGCCCCAACCCTTCGCTCAACAGGTCTTCCGCGAGCGAGAGGGTCAGATCGCCGGCTGCGAGCAGCATTTCCGCCGGCCATTCGTGAGCGTAGCTGGGGAACGGAATGCGCTCATGCTCCACTACGATCGGAAGCTGCCGCGCAGCCGGATCGCCGTCCACAATCCGGGTGCTCACCACGCTACGGCTCTCCGCGTACCGCCGAACCGTGGCGGAGTGCAGGCAGACCTCAAGGTTCTCGAAACCCTCGGGGTGGACCGTGCGAATCACCCGATCATCGGCTAATGAAAGAAAACCTCCTGGATCGCGAAAGGAGACGACGCGCGTCACTTTCTTTTCCTGATCCAGGAAAGCGCTTTCCTCGCCTGGTAAACTCCGCCCAGGAAAACCGCCGCGACGATCTGCCACAACAAGAGCCCGCTGCCGGGGTCGGCATAGGCTTTCAGGGGGACCTCGGCGCAAATCAGGAGGAATGCCAGGGATAAAACCGAGGTGGGCATGAGGCGTACCATAGTCCTGGTAAAAACGCGCATACAGTGAAAACCCTCTCCATTATCTTAAGTTTCGGGCCACCGCGCTGCTATCTGGCGGACAAAAAACAATTGATTTACATCTTAATTGTTACTGTTTTAACGCTATCATGCCTACCTCCGCAATCGTACTAAGGTTAATTTGAGAGTAAATGTATGAATTTCTCCACACGACTGGAGTGGGCGCCCGTCCCGAATCGTCTCACTCGTTTGTTGATGGAAAAGCGCCGGGCGGGAGAGGCGATTCTGGATCTGACCGAATCGAATCCCACCCGGGCGGGGTTCGATTACCCGGCAGCCATCGCCGAATCTTTTGGCGGAAATGAAATTCTTCGCTATGAACCGGATCCGCGCGGGTCGAGCGCGGCGCGCCACGCGGTGTCGCGATACTACGCCGCGCGCGGACTTTCCGCCGACCCCGCCCAAATACTGCTAACCGCAAGCACCAGCGAGGCTTACGCGTATCTGTTCAAATTGCTGTGCAATCCCGGGGACGAAGTGCTGGCGCCCCGGCCGTCCTATCCGCTGTTCGAGTTTCTGGCCAAAATAGAGGCGGTCTCGATCCGTCAGTATCCTCTGACATACCATGGACGCTGGGGGATTGACCTGGGGACCCTGGAACAGGATCTGAATGACCGCACTCGTGCCATCGTGGTGGTGAATCCAAACAATCCCACCGGATCCTTTCTGAAGAGAAGCGAGCTCGAAGTGCTGGAACGGCTTTGTGGCGCGCGGGGCCTGGCCCTGATTTCCGACGAAGTGTTCTCCGATTATGCTTTCGCTCCGGACGCTGAGCGGGTGACGATGGCGGCGGCGGTGAAGCATTGTCTGGCGTTTTCCCTCAGCGGCCTTTCCAAAGTGGCCGGCCTGCCCCAGATGAAGCTGGGTTGGATTGTGGCCGGCGGTCCGGACGCAGTGCGGCGCCGGGCGCTGGAGGGGTTGGAATGGATTGCCGACACCTATCTTTCGGTGAGCACGCCGGTGCAGTGCGCGGCCGCCGAGCTTCTGCGCTTGGGCAAAGAGGTGGCGAGCCAGATTCTCGCCCGCACCGCCCGAAACCTGGCCAGCGCCAGAACCTGCCTGGAGGGTAGCGCGGGTGGAGTTCTGGCGGTTGAGGGCGGCTGGTATATCGTCATTCGCGTGCCGGTAACCCGCACTGAAGAAGAATGGGCGCTGGAATTGCTTGGGGGCGACAACGTGCTGTTGCAGCCGGGCTTTTTCTACGACTTCGAGAGCGAAGCTTTTCTGGTGGCCAGCCTGCTGACTAACCCGGTGGAGTTCGACGAAGGGCTGAGGCGCCTGCGCCGCAGGTTGTGATCGCGCCGCGGGCGGCTCCAATCGAGTGCCTGGCGATTTGCGGTCAGGCGGTCGGTCGGGTTGCCCATTTGTGCATCTTTGTGCACAGTGCGGGTTTGAGAGTGGCTCGCGGTTGTGCAATTTTGTGCAACGGGGGCGAACAACGTCGCGGAGGGTCTGCAAGGCGAGGTCAACCAGGGCTTCGGCTCTTTCGCCATAGAGCGGGGCGCCATCGTACCGGGCGTGGGCCAGGGCGGATTCTCGGGAGTTTCGCCGGCAACATCGTTTGCCGACATCTGCCGCTTCCTCTATAATGGAAGATTGAGTCAAAATGCCGAAACGTACCTTTCAACCGAATAACCGGCACCGCGCCAAAACGCACGGGTTTCTGAGCCGGATGGAAACCAAGAATGGCCGCGCAGTGCTTGCCCGCCGCCGCGCCCGCGGGCGGAAGAAACTCACCGTCAGTTCCGAGAGGTAGCCAAGGGCCGTGCCCGGCCCGCACGCATTTCCGAAACGTGTCCGCCTGTTGCGATCACAAGATTTCCGGAGGATCTACGACCAGGGAATTCGCTACTCGAGTTCGCTTTTCGCGGCTTTCTGCCTGCGTGGCGAGGCGGCCGACGGGCCTCGCGTCGGCTTCACCGTGCCCCGCGCGGTCGGTAAGGCCGTGGTCCGCAATCGCATTCGCCGGCGCGTCCGCGAAGCCGTGCGCCTCCACCTGGAACGGTTGAGTCCAAAGTGGTCCATAGTCATCAATCCGCGGCGCAAGGTGGTCCAGGCTCCGTTTGCGGAGATCTGCCGGGAAGTGGATCGTCTCTTCCGCCGCTGCGGCGGGGAGTAGCCTGGCTGCTCGATACCTATAAGTATTGGATTTCTCCGTTGCTGCCGTCGGCTTGCCGGTTTCATCCGACCTGTTCGGTTTACATGCGTGAGGCGGTGGCGCGCTACGGTGTCGCCAAAGGCGTTTGGATGGGCCTCGGCCGGCTGCTGCGCTGCCATCCCTTTCACCAGGGCGGATACGACCCGGTGCCGTAACAATACCGAGCCGCGACCAGAGGGAGCGGTTGCGGGACGCGCAAATATGACTGCGAAAGACGAATACTAAGCATGGCCGATTTGGAAAAGAGCGGGGGCGCCGCGACGCCGCCCAAAGAGATGTCGATGGAGTTGCGGCTTCTGCTGGCGTTCATCCTAATGGGCGTCGTGATGCTGGTGACGCCGTATTTCCTCAAAATATTCGGGCCGCCGCCCGCCAGGCAGACGGTGGCCGCGCCGGCCTCTCCCCCAGTGGTCTCCACGTCGCCATTGGCCGCGCCGGTCGCGCCGGTCGTGCCCGTGGCGGAAAAGGCGGCCGCGGCTGCGCCGGCAGCCGCTTCCCGCTCGGCGCCCAACGCCACGCCGCAGCAACCCGCGCCTCCGTTTGTGGTGGATACCAACCTGTTCCACGTCGTATTCAGCAACCAGGGCGCCACCGTGCGCCAGTGGGTGCTCAAGAAGTATAAAGGGAACGACGACAAGCCGCTCGACCTGGTCAACACCGCCGCGGGCCTGGAATATCCCTTTTCGCTCTATTTCACCGGCCAGAAGCCCACCGCCAAGGTCAACTGGGTGTATTACACCCAGACGCTGGATGCCGGTGGGCTCGGGGTCGCCTACACGTTTTTCGACGGTCACACCAGCGTTCGCAAGGTCTTCCAGTTTCGGAAAAACAGCTACCTGCTGAACGTTACCACCGAGGTCTCCGTCGATGGGCAGCCGCTCCCGAACCTGATCGAATGGCGCGGCGGGTTCGGCGACCTGACCGTGGGCGCCCCCGCCTCCAATGAAGGAACCGCCTACTACGATCTTTCGCAGCAGAAACTGGTGAACCCGGGAAACGCCAAGAACGGCCCCATCGTCGCGCACGGGGATTTTTCGTTTTTCAGCTTGAGCGATAAGTATTTCGCCGCGGTCTTCCTGCCGGACCAAACCTCCACCGTGGAGACGGTTTCCCTGTCCGATACCGTGGCGACGCCGTTCGAGGGCAAGAAAGTTCCGTTCATCGGCGCGGCGGTAGGCGATGGAGCGGCGAATCGTTTTCGCGTGTTCGTCGGCCCCAAAGACTACTACCTGCTCAAAAGCATCGATCCCAAGCTCGAACAGGTAGTGGATTTCGGCTGGCTGAGCGTGGTGGCCAAGCCGCTGTTCCTGCTGGTCGCCTGGGCTAACAGCGGATTCATCCACAATTTCGGCTGGTCGATCGTGGTGGTCACGATCGTGCTGAATTCCATCCTCTTCCCGCTGCGGCTTTCCAATATGAAGTCGATGCGGAAAATGCAGGCGCTCAAACCGCAGATCGACGCCATTAACGCCAAGTACAAAAACGTGGGCATGCGCGATCCGCGCAAGGCCGATCAGAACCAGGAAGTGATGGACCTTTACAAGAAGTATGGCGTGAATCCCATGGGCGGCTGTTTCCCGATGCTGATCCAGATTCCGTTCTTCATCGCCTTTTACAAGGTCTTTTCGGTTTCGGTGGAAATGCGCGGCGCTACCTGGCTCTGGGTGACGGATCTCTCCCAGGCCGAACACCCGGCCATCAAGCTGCTGCCCATCATCATGATCGTCAGCCAGTTCCTGATGCAGAAGATGACCCCGCAGGCCAACGTGGATCCCAACCAGAAAACCATGATGATGATGATGCCGCTGGTGTTCGGTTTCATGTTCTATAACTTGCCCAGCGGGCTGGTGTTATACTACTTGACCAGCAATCTCGTGAACATGGGTCAGCAATGGTTCTTCAATCACACCGAAGCCGCCGTGGAAGCCGCTCGCAGCGTTGAGCCTCCCAAGAAAAAAACCGCCAGGAAATAGCCAAGTGACAGAGCGAAAGTATTCCGCGTCCTCCCTAGCCCCCCGCATCGAAGGGTTCTTGCGCACGGTGTTTGCCGGCGGCGGGTTCGATCTCGAGTTTGCGATCGAGGACGCGCGGCCGGGCGAGGACGACGTGGAAACGCCCGACGTGCTGGTGAAGTTCACCGGCGCCGACGTGGAT
>JBKQVG010000229.1:0-21534 GCA_052325345.1 Bryobacteraceae bacterium | reverse complement strand
CTTCTTCCTGCGCTTCGGTGCCGATTTGTACGGTATTTTCCGAACCGCTTCCGGTCAAATTCTGGACCGATATCTCGCCCTTTATCTTGGGACTGGAGGACATGGCCGCGCGGATCTTGTTCAGCGGAGGCGCGGATGTGAATTTCACCGTCATCAGCACGCCTTCCTTGAAATCGATGCCGTACTTGAGACCGCCCTTGGCTGCGATACTACCCAGCCCCGCAGCCGTCAATATCAAAGAGGCGACGATGAACGGCCACTTCTTGCCCAGAAAATCGTAATTGGTTTGCTTAAATAACTCCATCAACCTTGCCGTGCATGGTATCGCTTAAAACGATTGGACACCAGCCCTTCCAATATTGTTCCCGCACACGTCCCCAAACCCGGAAAAACGGACCGCCTTATCCAAGCCCGCCTGGCGGCTCCGCCCAAGCGCCTAAATACTTAACGTCGCCATTCCGCGGCGGCCCGACAACTCGTAATCGAAAATGGTCCGCGAAACGAAAACCGCGGTGAAGATATTGGCGATCAACCCGATCGTCAATGTGACCGCGAAACCCTTCACCGGCCCTTCACCGAACAGGAACAGAAATGCGCAGGATACCACCGTGGTGACGTGCGTATCCACAATTGTCCACCATGCCTTGCCGAATCCCGTGTCGACCGCCGCCACCACCGACTTGCCGGTCCGCAACTCCTCCCGGATTCTCTCGAAGATGAGCACGTTGGAATCCACCGCCATACCGATGGTCAGAATCACACCGGCGATACCGGGCAGCGTCAGCGCCGCCGAAAAATACGAGATCGCCGCCAACAAAATGACGGTGTTCAGCGCCAGCGCCAGCACCGCATTGATCCCGCTGCGTTTATAGTAGGCCAGCATAACCACCACTACGGCGATGAGACCGGCCACGCCGGCCGAGAGCCCTTCCCGGATCGAATCCGCGCCCAGCGACGGGCCCACCGAATCTTCTTCCAGGTACTTCACGCTGGCCGGCAGGGAGCCGGAGCGCAGGTAGCGGGAAAGATCTTCCGCCTCCTCCTCGCTGCCCAGGCCCGTGATCCGGCCCGAATCCTCGATGCGCGACTCGATGGTGGCGACGCTCACGATCTGGTTGTCCAGCACCACCGCCAACTTATTGCCCACGTTGGCCTCGGTGAACGTGCCGAAGCGCTTGCCGGCTTCCGGCGACAGGGTGAAGCTGGTTTGCCATTTGCGAAAATCGTCCTGGCCGGGACGCGCGTTGCGCATCTCGCTGCCGTTCACTACCGGAGGCCGGCCCACCAGGTACCACTGCGCGCCTTCCTCGCCGGCGCGCGGCTTGGCGCGGACCAGCTTGGTATTGAGCGGCAACACCCCGCCGTGCTGGCCCATGGCGGCTTCGCGGCTGGCGAACGGGCCTTCCTTCACGGCGTCGATTTCCAGCACCGCGGCCGTGCCGATCAGTTCCTTCACGTGCGCCGGGTCGTCCACGCCGGGCAGTTGTACCAGCAGTTCATAGTCCGCCCCGGCCTGCCCGTACTGCTGCACCGAGCTCTCCGCCACGCCCAGGGCGTTGATGCGATTGTCGATGGTATCGATGGTGCGCTGCACGGTGTCGCGCTTGAGCGCGATCAGGTCCGAAGGCCTCAGCCGCATGGTGTAATCGGTGGAGTTTACCGCCGTCAGCACGTAGGTTGGATACCGGTCGGTCACGATGCCGCGGAAATCGCTCGCCTGGGTGGCCGGCACGCCCTTGATGGCGATCAGCACGCTATCGGCGTCCTGGACGGACTGCGGCTCGTTGCGGTCCATGCTGACCCAGGTAATATTCTGCTTCTTGACATCGTCCTTGAGCCGCTCCATGGTCTGGTCGGCATCGGCCTTAACGGCGTCTTGCACCTCGACTTCCAGCACCAGGTGGCTGCCGCCTTTCAAGTCCAGGCCCAGCCGGATATTGTTCTTGAGGTTCTGCGCGAGCTCCGCTTTGGATTTGGGCACCCCGATGATCCCGTAAATGCAGATCAGGATGGTCACCACGATCACGATGGTTCGCGCCCTTAAATTCGTCTTCATGTCGCTGCCTTAATGTCCTACTTTTTCCCTTCGGCCCCCGCCAGGCTCGAAATTGAGCTGCGCGTCACCTGGATCTTGACGTTGTCCGGCTTGACCCGCAGCACCAGAGTGTCGTTTTCGATGGCCACGACGGTGCCGACGATGCCGCCCGAAGTAATCACCACCTGGCCGTTTTCGAGACCCGCCAGCATCTTCTGCTGCTGCTTGCGCTGGCGCTGCATGGGAAGAAATAAGAGGAAGTAGAAAATGCCAAATATAAGAAGAATCGGGACGATTCCGAGGAATGACGAAGAGCCGGACGGCGCCGATTGCAAGAATAGATTCCAGTACACTTTGCGACCAATTGGTGGTGAGCTGCTACCCGGCGTCCAGCGACTCCGCGCACGCACACCTCATGTATTCCGGATATTCACCCGATATTATAGCCTGCCTGATCCCCCGCATGATGTCAAGGTAGCGCTTCAAGTTGTGGCGGGTTGCCAGGGAGGCGTACAGAATCTCCCCCGCCAGGAACAAATGTCGAAGATAAGCGCGCGAAAAGTTCCGGCACGTATAGCACGAACAGGCCTCATCCACGGGACGGGGATCGTCCTTGTAGCGCGCCTGCTTGACGATCACCCTGCCCTGGGAGGTGAACAGGCAGCCGTTGCGGGCGTTGCGCGTGGGCAGCACGCAATCCATCATGTCCACGCCGCGGGCCACGTATTCGGGCAGTTCCTCCGGCATGCCCACGCCCATGGCGTAGCGCGGGCGCCGGCGCGGCAGAATGTCTTCGGTGGCTTCCACCATCTCCAGGCTCAGGGGCCGCGGCTCGCCCACCGAAAGCCCGCCCACCGCGTAGCCCGCCGCGTCCAGGTCCCGCAGGGCGCGGGCGCACTCCCGCCGCAAGTCGCGGTACATGCTCCCCTGCACAATCGGAAACAGGGCGTGGACGGTCTCGATCTCGCCGATGCGCCGCAAATAGTGGTCGTTCGCCTGCCGCGCCCATTGCAGCGTGCGCTCCATGCTCCGGCGCGCCGCCTCATGTCCGATCGGGTACTCCGGACATTCGTCCAGCGCCATCAGGATGTCGCTCGCGTACGCCAGTTGCGCATCCACCGTGGACCGGGGCGTGAAAGTATGCGAATCGCCATTCAGATGGCTCTGAAAGGTAACGCCCTCCTCGGTGATCTTTCTGAGACCGCTCAAGCTGAATACCTGGTACCCTCCCGAATCCGTCAGAATCGCGTTGGGCCACGACATGAACTCATGCAGCCCGCCCAGGTTTCGGATCGTCTCGTGACCCGGCCGTAAATAAAGATGATAGGTGTTGGCCAGCAGAATCTTTACGCCCAGGTCTTCCGCCAGGTCGCGGGGCGACAATCCCTTCACCGTGGCCTGCGTGCCCACCGGCATAAATACCGGCGTCTCGATGGTTCCGTGCGGGGTGTGGAGAAGACCCGCCCGGGCGCGGGTACGCGAACATTCGGCCACCACTTCAAAGCGAAAATCGCCCATGGTTCCCTTCATTGGTCCTGGGACAGTCCTGGAACTTTTGTGCGTCCCCTGCGGGAAACCGGCGCCCGCCCGATTGGACATGCCGGGCGCTTAAAACACCTTCATCCGCATGTACTTCTTCGGGTTCCGGTGGAAATCCCGCATCGCATCCCGCAACTCCTCGAGCATTCCATTCAGATTGTCGTACGCCGCCGAGGTCGCAAACGCGGAATCGGAGTTCAGGTTGTCCACCGTGGCGATCCACTGACCCAGCTTGCGGTTCCAGTCCGTATACAGCGTGTCGGAGGCAAACAGGGGCCCGCTCCTCGCCGCGGCAATGCCTTTTCGCAACTCCGCCGCCTGGCTTTCGAGGTTTCGATAGTCGGCGTCGTCGCGCAGCAGGTGCCCCGCCGTTCCCTGCCCCTCCTGAATCAGCTCGATACCGTGGTCCAGAGCTTCCAGGGGCTCGGCGATCCGCCGGTAGAGATCCCGCCCGTAAATCACTTGCCCCAGCGTTCCGCTTACATCCACGGCGCGCCGCAGCCCCTTTTGCAATCCCGTGAGCTGGTCCCGCAGGCTGATGTACAAATCGTCGGTGAGCACCAGTTTCCCTACCGCGTTCCTTCCGTTCTCGATGTCGCTGAGCGCGGCGTCGATTTGGCGCAACTGCTTGGCAAACTGCTCCAGGTCGAGCGTGTGCATCAGGTCGGCTTGCTCTTTCAACTGCAGCTCCCCGCCGGCCCGGATCGGGGTGACGCCGGGGCCGCTCGAAATATCGACGAACTTGTCTCCGATCAACGAGTCGGTGCTGATCTGGGCCGTCGAATCGGTGTGGATGGAGGGCAATTGCGCGCGGTTTATCTTCAGGCTGAGGCGGATGGCCCGGTTGGGTTGTTTCGATCCGCTCAGCCGGACCGCCGCGACTCTGCCCACGTTAATGCCATCCACCTCCACCGGCGTGTCCGCCTCGACCCCCGTTGCGTCCGGCACGTACAGGTAAATCACCGTCTTGTTGGTAAACAGGCCGCCGCCCGACAGCAGGTACATCAGGGTGCCGAGAATCAGCAGCGCGACCAGGCTTACCGCCGTGACCCGAAACCGCGCCCAGCTCACCTGCCGCATCCGCCGCAACGATGCCATTCACCAGGGATTGTACCGCGAGCCTCCGCGCCCGCGCTCCCCCGGCCGATTGCGTCGGCGGAGCGACCTCCGGCTGTAACGCGGGTTACAATAAGGACGTCGATTCTTTTGGAACGAGGTCCTGCGATGGAAACGATTGGAATGCCGGAACTGCTGGTCATCCTGGGAGTGGCTGTGCTCCTGTTCGGGGGCAAGAAGATTCCCGAAGTGGCCAAGGGCTTGGGCGAAGGGATCCGAAACTTCAAGCATGCGCTGAAGGGCGATCCGGAAACCAAAGAAGTCGAAAAAGTTTGACTCCGCCCCTTGAAGATTCGAAGCCGCAAGTTTGACGGGCGCTGTGCGCGCCACAAGCGATACAACCCCGCCATCGACGGCCTGGGCGGCGTCAAAGGTGGGTGCCCGCGCTGCACCCTGATGTTCGAGATCTGGGAAGCCTCGCTCCGCATCAATCGACTGATTCGACGCTGGGATCCTAATCATAACGATCTGGAAAGGCCCAAAGAGGAACTGCCATGGAAGGACCCTCGCCAGCTTAGCCTGATTCCGGACTAAAATCTCAATTTCATGCCACCAATCCTTTCCGGCATCATTCCACCGCTGGTGACCCCCCTCGACGAACCGGGTAATCCGGACGAAGCGGGCCTGGCGCGGCTGATCGAGCGCGTCGTGGCGGGGGGCGTGGACGCGCTCTTCCTTCTGGGAACGACGGGGGAAACTCCCAGCTTGACCATCGACGCGAAAACCCGGCTGGTGCGGGCCGCGTGCGGTTTCTGCCGGAGCCGCGTTCCGGTCCTGGTCAACCTCACCGCGACCGCGGCGCCGGAAGTTTTCGCCCTGGCCGAAACCGCCGCCCGGTGCGGCGCCCAGGCCGCCGTGCTGGCCCCTCCCTTCTACTACCCGCTGAGCCAGGACGAGCTTTCCGGCTACTTCGAGCGCATCATTCCGCGCCTGCCCCTGCCGGTCTACCTGTACAACTATCCGCAAATCTTCAAAGTGCCCATCGGCATCGAAACCCTGGCGCGCGTCTCCGCTCTGCCCCAGGTCTTGGGCATGAAGGACAGCTCGGGCGACATGCAATATTTCGCCGCCGTACGCCGCCGCTTCCCCGCCGGCGCCGGCTTCGGCCTTTATTGCGGTCCGGACCGCCGATTGAGCGAGGCGCTGCGGTTGGGCGCCGAGGGCGGCGTCTCGGGCGGCGCGAATCTGTTCCCGCGGCTCTACGCCGATCTCTTCGGCGCGCACCGACGCGGCGACGCCGCGGCGGTGGATGCGCTCCAACTCCTGGTCGACGAGGTTGTGAGCAATATCCACGAATTCGGCCACGCCGGCGCCATTCGTGCCATCAAGTGCGCCCTGGCCGCGCTAGGCGTCTCCAGCGGCGTCACCGCCGAACCGCTGGGACCCTTACCCGGCGGCGTGCGTGCCCGCATCGCCGCCAACGCCCGCGCGCTCGAGGCCCGCCTGGCGGGCGGCGCAGGCGGTCAAGCCTAGCCCGCTTTCGGAGATCCTTCTCGACACCCACTCGCGCACGGTACGCCGAGCGTCGGCACGAGTGCGCGCGCCACACCGGAATGGCATGGCTATTTCCTGACAGGCCCTCAGTGGAACATCCGCTCGAAGGTCATTTCGCTCTGCACGTTTCCGCGCGATTCACCGTCTAATCCAATGTGCGGCGAAGTGTGCTCATTCCGAGCCTGTTGATTGTTGGGTTGACCGCCGCGCGGCTGGCGCCGGCGGCCGAAGAGCCCACCGCCTGGGACCTGTACGAAGAAGGCCGCGCGGCGGAAAAAGCCGGGCATATTACGCAGGCGTATCTGCTCTATGCGCGGGCCGCCGCTCTCGAGCCGAATAATCCGAAGTACTGGCAGCGCGAGCAGGCCCTGCAAACGCGCGCCGCCCTGGAATCGAGACTGATGCCTCTGCTCGGGGCGGGTCTGACGGGCTTGGGCGGCGACGAAACGCCGCCGCTACCCGCGGCGACGGCCAGCGACCTGGCGGATGCCAGGCGGCCGCTGCCGCCCACGGAGCTTTCGGCCGAGCCGGGCAGCCGAGATTTCGATCTGCGCGAGGACTCGAAGAGGACCTACCAGGACGTGGCCAAGGCGTTTGGCCTGGATTGCGTCTTCGACGCCGACTACCTGCCCAGCCCGCCGTTTCATTTCGAATTGCGCGAGGTGACCTACCGCGAAGCGCTGCACGCGCTGGAACTGGCCACGGGGACTTTCCTGGTTCCGCTTTCGCCCAAGCTGTTCCTGGTTTCCAAGGATACGCCGCAGAAGCGCCAGGAGAATGAGCCCTCGGTGGCGGTCGCCGTTCCGCTGCCCGAAACCAGCACGCAGCAGGATTTCACCAGCCTCGTAACGGCCGTGCAGCAGACCATGGGGCTGGAGAAAGTGACGTTCGATTCCGGCACCCGTACGGTGGTCATGCGCGACCGGATCTCGAAGATTTTGCCGGCCCGCGCGCTGTTCCAGGAATTGACGCGGCCGCAGGCCCAGGTCATGGTGGAGGCGCGCCTGGTGGAGGTGTCGCGCAACGACGCCATCACCTACGGAATCAACTTTCCGGACATGTTCACGCTCACGCCGCTGACCACCTGGATGAACAACCTGACGAACCTGTCGGTGCCGTCCGGCCTGGCCGGGTTCCTGAGCTTCGGCGGGGGGACGTCGCTGATCGGGATCGGGATTATGAACGCTTCCCTGGTGGCGCAGCTTACCAAGGACAGCTCTTCGAACCTGCTGGCGGCGGAATTGCGCAGCGTGGACGGGCAGGCGGCTTCGCTGCACGTGGGCGACCGGTATCCGGTGGTCACTTCGAGCTACTCGAGCGGCGGCATCGGGGGCACGACGGCGACTTCGGGCGTGCCCACCATCACCGCTCAACCGATAAGCCAGACGGTGACCGTCGGCCAGACGGCGACTTTCAGCGTGTCCGCCACCGGGACGGCGCCTTTGACTTACCAATGGCTCGAGGATGGAATCGCCATCGAGGGCGCGACCTCGAGCACTTACACCACGCCGGCCGTAACCCCCGCCTACAACGAATCGACGTTTTCGGTGGAAGTGGCCAACTCGCTCGGCACGATTACCAGCACGGTGGCGACGCTGACGGTCGCTTCGGTGGCGGGCGCGCCTTCCATCACCACCCAGCCGCAGAGCCAGACCGTAACCGTAGGTCTGGCGGCGACCTTCAGCGTGACGGCCACCGGCAACACCCCGCTGTACTACCAGTGGAGCGAAAACGGAATCACCATCACCGGGGCCACCTCGAGCACCTACACGACGGCGGCGGTGGCGCTCACCGATAACGGGGCGACATTTTCGGTGACGGTGTCGAACGCCATCGGTACGGTCGCCAGCGCGGCCGTGACACTCACCGTCAGCGCGGTCACCGGCGCGCCCACCATCACCACCCAACCGCAGAACCAGACGGTAAGCGTGGGAGACACCGCCACCTTTAATGTGTCGGCCGCGGGTACCTCGCCGCTCGCCTACCAATGGTATGAAAACGAAAATGCCATCGACGGAGCTACCACGGCCTCTTACACCACGGCGGCGGTTGCCGCGGCCGACGACGGCGCGATATTCACGGTGACGGTCGCCAACAGCCTGGGCACGGTCACCAGCAACCCGGCCACCTTGACGGTCAGCGCCGCGGCGGGCGCGCCCGCGATCACCTCGCCGCCGCAGAGCCAGACGGTAGTCGCGGGTCTGACGGCGACCTTCAACGTAATCGCCACGGGAACCGCGCCGCTCGCTTACCAGTGGTTCCAAAACGGAGTCGCCATAGTCGGCGCCACTTCGAGCTCTTACACCACGCCCGCGCTGACTTCGGCTTACAACGGGTATTCGTATACGGTGACGGTTACCAACTCGGTCGGAGTCATCGCCAGCAGCGCGGCCACCCTGACGGTGAGCGCGAGTACGGGCACGGCCGGCAGCATCCCCGGTTACAACGCGCTCTCCACCATCCCCATGTTTCAGTACCAGGACCTGGGCTTTCTGCTCAAAGTCACGCCGTATATCCATAACACCAGGGAAATCTCGTTGGACGTGGACGCGGAGTTCCAGCTCATCACGGGCCAGTCGGTGGATGGCCTGCCGGTGATTTCGAGTCGCGTGATGAAGTCGACCGTGAGTCTGAAAATGGGCGAATGGGCGGTGGTGAGCGGACTGGTGAACCCCAGCGATGCGCGCACCATCGCCGGCGTGGCCGGCTTGTCGCGCATTCCCTTCCTGGGCGCGCTCACCAGCACCCACTCCCACACCAAGAGCAGCGACGATGTGATCCTGCTGCTGCGGCCCTACCTGCTGACGGCGCCGGCCAGCGCCAGCCCGACGCACACCTTCCGCGTGGGCGCCGAAACCAAGCCGATCACACCGCTGTAAGCAGGCGATCGCCGGCCGCTTCGATTACCAGCAGCAGGTCCTTGGCTTCCACCCGCTGGCCGGGATGGGTGAGCACCTGCTTCACCGTGCCGGCGACGGGAGAGTACACGGTGCTCTGCATTTTCATGGCTTCCATCACCAGCAGGCGGGCGCCTTTGGGGATGCGCTGGCCAAGCTCCACGGCAACCGTGGAAACCACGCCGGGGATGGGCGCGCCAATCTGGCCGGACTGCGAAGGATCGGCCTTGGCGCGGGGCTTTTCCTTGACCTCCAGGCTGGCGTCGCGGACACCGACCTCGCGCGGCTGGCCGTTGAGTTCGAAGAAGACCGTGCGAGTGCCGTCGGGGTGGGGTTCGCCGGTGGTGAGGAACTTCACGGCGAGCGATTTGCCCGGCTCGAGCTCGATGGTGATATCGGTCCCGGGCTCCATGCCGAAAAAGAACTCCGGGGTGGGCAGCACGCCCACATCGCCCCACGCCTGGCGATTGCGGGCGAACTTGAGGAAGACATCGGGATACATCAGGTAACTCAGGATTTCGTCGTGGGCCGGGCGGCGCCCGATCTTGCGCTCTATCGCGGCGGCGGTTTCCTCGAAATCGGCTTTGGGCAGGAGTGCGCCGGGCCGGCCGCGCCGCGGTTTGGCGCCCCGCAGTATGGTGGCCTGGAGCTTCTTCGGCCAGCCGCCGGGGGGCTCGCCCAGCGCGCCCATGAACATCTCCACCACCGAAGTGGGCAGGGTGAGATTGTGTTCCGGACCCAGGCGCGCGAACTGCTCGATGGGAATGCCGTGGTTGACCAGGAAGATGGCCATGTCGCCGACGACTTTGCTGGACGGAGTGACTTTGACGATATCGCCGAAGGCCCGGTTCACGGCCGCGTAGGCGCGCGCGATTTCGCCCCAGCGCGCGCCCAACCCCATGGATTCGGCCTGTTGCTTGAGATTGGTGTACTGGCCGCCCGGCATCTCGTGCCCGTAGACTTCGGCGCTGCCGCTTTTAGGGCCGGTGTCGAAGGGCGCGTAATACTCGCGCACTGTTTCCCAGTAATCGGAGCACTGGTTGAGCGCGTCCAGATCCACACCGGTGCCGCGCCGGGTGTGCTCGAGCGCGGCCACGATGGAATTCAGGTTGGGCTGGCTGGTCTGCCCGCTCATGGAGGCGATGGCGGCGTCGGCGATATCCACGCCGGCTTCGCAAGCCTTCAAGACGGAGGCGGAATTCACGCCGCTGGTATCGTGGGTGTGAAAGTGGATGGGGATGCCGATTTCCTGGCGCAGCGTCTGCACCAGCTTTTCCGCCGCATAAGGACGGCACAGGCCCGCCATGTCCTTGATGCCCAGCAGGTGCGCGCCCATGCGCTCCAATTCCCGCGCCATGCGGACGTAGTATTCGAGCGGGTATTTGTCGCGGCGGGGGTCGAGAATGTCGCCGGTGTAGCAGATGGCGGCCTCGCACACCGAGCGCGTCTTGCGCACGGCCTCGATCGAGGCCTTCATGTTCGGCAGCCAGTTGAGGGAATCGAAAATGCGAAAGATATCGATGCCCTGGGCGGCGGCCTCGTAAACGAATTCGGCCACCACGTTGTCTGGATAAGCGGTGTAGCCGACGGCGTTGGAGGCGCGGAGCAGCATCTGGAAACAGATATTGGGGATGGCGTCGCGCAGGCGGCGCAGGCGGGCGAAAGGGTCCTCGTGGAGGAACCGCATGGCCGCGTCGAAGGTGGCCCCGCCCCACATCTCCAGGCTGAAAAGCTGGGGCAGGCGGTGGGCCACGAAGTTGGCGATGGCCATCATGTCGTGGGTGCGGACGCGGGTGGCGAGCAGGGATTGATGGGCGTCGCGGAAGGTGGTGTCGGTAACGAGCAGTCTTTTTTGTGAGCGCACCCACTCGGCCAGGCCTTCCGCGCCGCGCTCGCGCAGCAGTTGGCGGGTGCCGGGCGGCGGGGCGCCGGGAATGTGCGGGGGCGCCGCGGCGGCCCGCAAGCGGGCGGGACGCGGCTTGCCGGCGACCGAGGGATTGCCGTTGACGATCACCTCGCCCAGGTAGGTGAGCAGGCGCGTGGCGCGGTCCCGGCGCGGCTGGAATTGAAACAGCGCGGGAGTCTCTTCGAGCCATCCGGTGCTGGCTTTGCCGGCCTGAAAATCGGCGTGGTTGACCACGTTTTCGAGAAACGGAATATTGGTCTTGACGCCGCGCACGCGGAACTCGCGCAGGCTGCGGTCCATGCGCTGGCAAGCCTGCGGGAAGTCGCGGCCCCAGGCGGTGATCTTCACCAGCAGCGAATCGTAGTAGGGGGTGATGACGGCGCCGCCGTAGGCCGAGCCGCCGTCGAGCCGGATGCCGAACCCGGCGGGCGAGCGGTAGGTGGAGAGCTTGCCGTAATCCGGGGTGAAATGGTTGGCCGCGTCTTCGGTGGTGATGCGGCACTGCAACGCATAGCCGTAGAGCGGCACGTTGCGCTGGGCGGGCAGGCTCATTTCCGGCCCATCGAGAGCCAGCCCCTGCGCCACCTGGATCTGGCTGCGCACCAGGTCGATGCCGGTGACCATCTCGGTGACGGTATGTTCCACCTGAATGCGCGGATTGACTTCGATGAAATACCACTCGCCGGAATCGGCATCCACCAGAAACTCGACGGTGCCGGCGTTGACGTATCCGGCGGCGCGGGCGAGAGTGACCGCGGCTTCGGCGAGAGCGCCGCGAATGCCCGCGTCCAGAGAGACCGCCGGCGCCACTTCCACCACTTTCTGATGGCGGCGCTGCACCGAGCAATCGCGCTCGTAGAGGTGCAGGATGTTGCCGTGGCGGTCGCCCAGAATCTGCACTTCGATGTGCTTGGCGCGGCGCACGAAGCGCTCGATAAAGACGGCGTCGTTGCCGAAGGCGGCGGCGGCTTCGCGGCGGGCTTCTTCCAGCAGGGCGGCGAAATCGGCGGCTTTTTCCACCACGCGCATGCCGCGGCCGCCGCCGCCGAAGGCTGCCTTGACGATGAGCGGAAAGCCGATCCCGGCGGCCACGCTTTCCGCCTGGCGGGCGCTGCGAACCGGTTCCTCGGCGCCCGGCAGCACCGGAATGCCGGCGCCGGCGGCCAGCCGGCGGGCGGCGCGCTTGTCGCCCAGCAACTCCAGTAACTCGGCGGAGGGGCCGATAAAGGTGATGCCGGCACGTTCGCAGGCGCGCGGCAGGGCAGGGTTTTCGGACAGAAACCCGTAGCCCGGATGGATGGCGTCGACCTCTTTTTCGCGGGCCAGAGCGATCATGCCGTCGACGTCGAGGTAGGCTTCGACCGGTCCTTTGCCCTGGCCGATCAGGTAGGCTTCGTCGGCTTTGAAGCGGTGCAGCGCAAGCCGGTCCTCTTCCGAGTAGATGGCCACCGTGCGCAGGCCCAATTCGTTGGCGGCGCGCAGGATGCGAATGGCAATTTCACCGCGGTTTAGAGCCAGAAGTTTTTTCATGCTGGGATTGGCCGGCAGAGCGCCGATGCTTTCCCTGAGGATAGCAGAGGGGGAAGGGGCGTGGCCGAAAAGTGTCTGGGAATGAACTTGCAGCTCGACGCCGGAACCAAACAGGAAACGCGGGAGCGGTTGCCGGGTTGAATACGGGGGAATCCCCAAAACGGTTAAGCACCCTGTCCCTCCTCGCCCCGGCTATCGTCAAACCCCCATTCCACGCCGGAAGTAGCGCAGGGCCTCTTCCGTCCCGCGTTCGTAGGCCTCGAGCAGGTTGTCCCAACGGGCGTTGGCCTCGTCGTCGATCTGCCGCCGCGACGGGTCGGCGTCGAACCAGGCCATGGTCCGGCGGATGCCCTCGGTGAACGGCGCCGTGGCGCGGTAATCGGGAACGAAGCGCTTGATCTTGGTGTTGTCGAAGACCACGCTGGCGGCTTTGTCGCCGAGCAGACCGCCGCGCGCCTCGGGGATACACGCCGCGATGAAGTCGCTGGGGATATGGACGAGTTGCGGCTCGACGCCGGCCGCCTCGGCCGTCAGGCGATACCACTGGTCCCAGCACATCGCCTCGTCGCTGGTAATGTGGAAGGCATGTCCGATGGCCTGCTCGCGCGCCAGCAGGCCCACCAGGCCTTTGGCGAAGTCCGTGTTATGGGTGATGACCCAGAGCGATGAACCATCGCCGGGAACGATCAGTTTCTTGCCGCGGCGCATGCGGTCCACCACGGTGTAGGATTTGGCCCAACTATTGATTGCGAGGGCGATCTGGGTTTCGCCATAGGTATGCGACGGGCGCACGATGGTCGCCGGGAAGCCCTCCTCGCGGTACGCGCGCATGAGCCGATCTTCGCAGGCGATCTTCTGCCGCGAATACTCCCAAAACGGGTTGGCAAGCGGAGTGGATTCGGTGATCGGAAGGTGCGTCGCGGGCTTCTGGTATACGCTGGCCGAACTGATGAAGACGTACTGGCGCGCGCGGCCGCGGAAAAGGGCGATGTCGCGCTCGATGTGGGCGGGTTCAAAAGCGATCCAATCGACTACGGCGTCGAAGCAGGCGCCGGCGAGCGCCGGCGAGACGGCGGCGGAGTCTTCGATGTCCGCGGCGAGCGCGTTTACGCCATACGGCGGCCGGGATGAGTGACGCCCGCGGTTCAGGAGGGTGACATCGATGCCGCGCTCGATCGCCAGCCGCGTGCAGGCTGTGCTGATGATTCCGGTCCCGCCGATGAAGAGAACTTTCATGAGTACGTTTTAGCAAATTGAAGATCTGGTGGGGCAGGCCTCCCAGGGTGTGGGGCAGGTTGGTAACCTGCGGACCGATTGTCAATCGGTCCAGCCGGGCGCCAGCCCGGCAGTCCCTCGGCGAGGCCGAAACCTGGCTCACCTCAAATTCCGCGACATCGGGAGTTCGGAGTTTCGTTACGGCTTGCCACTTGGGCTTGAAAAGCAACAAGGAAAGCCCCAGTGCAACCAGAACCCGGGGGGATTCGGGGGCAGTGACCCCTGCGCCGGATTTCCGGGCGCTAGCCGATCCACGGATTCGGCGAAACCCTTACCTGGCGGAGCGATCGCTCGACGGCGGCACCACGCCTTTGAGGCGGAGGTAGACGGCCAGGTAGCCGTACTCTTCGTTGTCGTGGATGGTATTGCGCATCAGCATGGTGAGGCGGCCCAACTGCATTCTGCCGGCGCCCACGGTTTGAGTGGCGTTGGCGTCGGTGGTCCCGTCCCAGGCCTTATCGCAAAAGTCGAAGGAAGACTTCAGCGCCGCCACCAGGTCCGCCTTGGACGTCTTGGAGGCGGCGTCCACCGACTTCTGTTCCCCTAGCGCCGCGCCGCAATACCGCATCTGCGTGTCGGCAATATGCCCAATCAGCGCGCCGAAAGTGCGAATATCCGGCGAGGCCTTGAAGGCGTAGCTTTCTTCCGGCATCTTCTCGGCGGCCTTGATCAGGTTGTTCTTGATGGCGGTATAGAGTTGTTTGCCTTCGGTGGTCAGGCTGTTGGGGGCGGCGGGCTGCGCGGCCAGGGACAGGCAGCCGATAGTGGCGGCGAAAGTCAACAGGACGGCTCGATGCATGGCGGTGTGCTCCTCCTCGAAATGATACCCCATCGCCCGCTTTGCGGTAAGCTGATGAGACCGCGAAATCGCCGCCGAGGAGTTGCCGTGTTACCAAACCGTGAATTGCGAAAATGCCTGCCGCTGATTCTGGCGGGTGCGCTGGCGTGGGCGCAGCCGGTCGTCGTCAAGACCGGCACGCTGATCGATGGCAGGGGAAAAGTGCTCCGCAACCAGGAAATCTCGATCGAGGGCGGGCGCATCGTCGCCGTCGGTCCGGCCCGGCACAAACCCGACTTCGACCTGAGCGCCGACACCGTAACGCCCGGCTGGATCGATACCCATTGCCACCCGGGATGGTATTTCAACCGGGAAGGGCGCCTCGAACTGGGGCCGGGACGCGGCGCGAAGACCACCCCGCAACAGGCGGCGCTCTACACCGAGGCCAACGCCTACGCCATTCTGATGGGCGGTTTCACCACCATTCAGAGCCTCGGCCAGCCGATCGACGCCGACGTGCGCGACCTGATCAACCAGGGAAGGTTGCCCGGTCCGCGCATCCTCACCGCCTTGCGGCCCATCACCGAAAACAGCGGCACGCCGGAACAGATTCGCGAACTGGTGCGCAAGCTCAAGGCGGACGGCGCCGACGAAGTCAAGCTTTTCGCCACCGCCAGCATCCGCGACGGCGGCAAGATGACCATGACAGTGGAACAGATCCGGGCCGCCTGCGGCGAGGCCAAGGCGCAGGGCTTGCGCAGCGTGGTGCACGCGCACTCTTCCGAAGGCGCGCGCGCGTCGGTGGAAGCCGGCTGCACTTCGATCGAGCACGGCACGTTTCTGGACGACGCCACGCTCGAGCTGATGGCGGCGCGCGGGGTTTACTTCGATCCCAATTTTCTGGTGCTGCACAATTACCTGGACAATAAGCCCAAATTCCTGGGAATCGGCAACTACACCGAAGAGGGTTTTGCGGCCATGGAGAAGGGCCTGCCGCTGATGGCCGACGTCACCCGCCGCGCCCGCGCGCACCACGTCAAAATCGTGCTCGGAACCGATGGCGTGGCGGGAGCCCACGGGCGCAACGCCGAAGAGTTCATTTACCGCGTGAAAGACGGCGGCGAGACGCCCATGAACGCGCTGCTGAGCGGCGCCTCGGTGGCCGCGGAATCCCTCGGCCTGGGGGACCGGATCGGATCGATCGCGCCCGGCATGGAGGCCGACCTGGTGGCCGTAGCCGGCAATCCGCTGGAGGACATTACCGCCGTGCGCAAGGTGGTGCTCGTGATGAAGGCGGGCAAAGTGTATAAATACGCGCCGCGCTGAGACGCCGGCACGAGGTGGAACGCAAACCGCTACTGGAGCGGTTGGCGGTCCGGCCCATGAAGCCGGTCGCCAAGTCCGAGCAGGAGCGCCAGCCCGTCGTCGATGGCGGCGATTTCTCCCCGCCCAAGCTCACCGTACACGCGGCGGATCCTCCGCTTGTCGAGCGACCGCAGGTGGTCGATGAGCGCGAAGGATTTTTTGGCGAGGCCGCTGGGCCCGGGCGCGAGTGGCGGATAAAGTAGTCCTTCGCCCGGAGTCCCGGTTATCGGCGCCACGCACACCAGCGGAAAACGCTGGTCGCCAATGACGTCCGGATCGCTCACCACGACGCACGGCCTCATGCCCTGTTGTTCGTGGCCGGCGGTGGGGTCGAGATCCACTACGACCACTGCGCCGCGGCCGAGCTTCATTCGTGGCCCTCCATCCAGCCCTTGCCTGGGATCCATCGAACCGGCGTGCCGGAGCCACTCGCGACGAGTTCCTCCGTGTCTTCCTCAGGCAGGCTGCGCGCCCATTCTCCAAGTCCCTGCTCGGCAAGCGCGGCGCTTTCGGGGTGGGGATTCTGCAAGGATCGCCGAAGCTCCGCGCGGCGGCGCCGGCTGAGTTCGTTGCGGACCGCCTCGGCGACGAACTTGCTGCGGTTCTTCTCGTGACGATCGACGTCTCTGATGAGGTCGTTGGGAAGCGTGACGGTCACACGTTCGACAGTGGCCATTTCATACCCTCAGTATGATCATACTATGACCGACATTGGAAAGACGCGCTCAGGCGGCCGGCCGGGTGCGAACGCTGCGAACAATCCGGTCCCCGTCGCGCTGGCGGATAAGGCGAAGATCGTAGTCGAGTTGCAGTCCGAGCCAGGTTTCCGGCGAAACGCGGAAGTAAGTTCCCAGCCGCAATGCGGTATCGGCTGTGATGGAACGGGTCCCCCAACCTCCCTACGGAAGTTGGGTTAAACTGCAACGCTGACATCGCACTGTAGATCCTGAAGGTATGCAATCATATACTAATCTTGGCCATTTTGAGGCCCTGCGGCTTCCGCAATTCCCGCCAGAATAGCCATGCTTGACCGAAATGCGCGCCGCCAGGGCGTCCGCGTGGGGTTTCGAACTCCGAAGGCGCGGCCGGCGGGGAGCATGGGCGCAAAGGGCCCCAAAACAGAAATGCTCACCCCGAAGGGTGAGCATTCATTTTCCCTGTTCTCACAGGGTGATGTACGATGGGAGAATCAGCTTCGACGGAATCGCAACCGTCAAAACTTTGTAGTTGGATCTTATTTCCCCTGGCGTCTCAAGTCAAGTAGAAATCCGACCCGAAATTCCCCGGCCGTAACCGCTTCAGATTTGGGAACTTGCAGCTAGCGATACTTTTCCACAAGTTACCCTCAGAGGGCTGAAACCGCCTTCCAGGGCCTGAGGATTTCAGTCTAAGGCCCACAAAAGTAGCGGCTTATCGACGGCGACATCGCTCATTCCAGGTGCAGGGTAATCATGGCGTCGGGCTCTTCGCCATGGCGGAGGTGGCGCGCCAAAGCCCGCAGGCCGCCCACCAGAAGTCCCGACAGGATTGAGAAACCTACCAATATCCCAATGAGAATAAAGATATTTAGGATGAGATTGCCAATGTTGTCGCGCTTCGTCGGGACATACTCGTCCTGGGTGATCTCAGCTCGATAGCGGATTTCTCCGAGCAATCTTTCGGCCTGATCCGGGTCGGGCGGGGAGACGATTACAGCAATCAGAGGTCCAGTACGTTTAGCCATCGCGCCCGGCAATTTCTGAAAATCGCCAATTCGATGGATCGCGATTTGGGGGCTGGGATAGTCGAAAATGGCCAGGGTCATGTCCCCCTTGGGGCCGTGGAAGCTGCCGATGTCGACCTCGGTCCCGTAATGGAAAGCGGCCGTGGCGGGAGGAATGGCCGGATCGAACTTGGCCAGCCCGGCGGGGCCGATCGCGTAACGCTCGCTATTGGCGACCAGGCCGGTTGTTGGCAGATAGCCGGGAAGAATCGGCAGGGAGGTTGTGTCGACGTGATTCAGGTTCTGAAGCAGCGCGTCGAGCTCGCCGGCGGGGGGCTTGTAACCGGAAAACCGCAGCAGGTAATTGCCGTGTACCAGCAGGAGGGTATCGGCGGTTTCGGCCGCCAGGGGAGCGGCTTTGGACGCAACCGAGGCGGCGGGGCGCTGCCAGTCGAAGGCGGCCAGCGACGAGGTGGTGTCCGCCAGCCGCCACACGGTGACGGTGAGCTTGGACTTTGCATTTTCGTAAGCGGCGCTCTCCGCGGATTTGAGCACATATTCCCGCCACAAGGCCGGGTCGGTCAGCTCCGGGCTGCCGCTCGAAACCCGGCGATAAGCGCCAATGGCGTCGGGCAGGATCGCGGCCGCGGCCAATGCGGGAATCAGCAGAATGGAGAGCAGACGCATAACTCGTTGGACTCCGCGGCCGGGCTTCCGGCTCCACGGGCCGGCTTCACGAATTGGCGCCGTGGCACTTCTTATATTTCTTGCCGCTGCCGCAGGGGCAGGGGTCGTTGCGGCCCACTTTCTGGCCGGCGGAAACCGTCTGCGCGGTGGTGGTGCCGTCGCCGCCCACGAATTGCAGGCCCTTCAATTCCTGTTCCTTCTTGCGCTGGATATTGCGGGTGAAATCCTCGATGGTGGTCTTGGCGGCCAGCCGCTGCTGCTCGCTGGCATCCGGAAAGGCCTCCTCGGCGGATTCCTCTTCCTCGTCTTCGGTGGGAAAAGGAAGCGGGGGCGGCGCGCCGGCCTGGACCTGGAGGAAATACAGGTAACGCACGGTCTCGTCCTCGATGCGGTCCATCATGGCGGTGAACAGATCGTAGGACTCCCTCTTATATTCGACCAGCGGGTCCTTCTGGCCGTAGGCCTGGTTGCCGATGCCCTGTTTGAGCTCGTCCATCGACAGCAGGTGGTCTTTCCACTGGTTGTCGATCACCTGCAGCTTGATGATGCGCTCGGTCTGGCGCATGACGTCGGCGCCCACCAGGTCTTCCTTCTCCTGGTACTTCTGGCGAAGATGGTCGACGATGGCGTCGCTCATTTCACTGCGCGTCATGCCGCCCAGCGCGGCGATATCGATCTTGGTGCCGAACTGCGAAAGTACGTCGTTGCGGAGGCTGACCAGGTCCCAGGTATCCGGGTGCTTGTTTTCGGCGCAGTGGCGGTCGATGATCGTTTCCACGATTCCGGTCACCATGTCCATGACGTCTTCTTTCTGGTCCACCCCTTCGAGCAACTGGCGGCGCATGCCATAGACGGCCTGGCGCTGCTTGTTGTTGACGTCGTCGTATTCGAGCAGGTGCTTGCGGGCCTCGAAGTTCTGCACTTCGACCGCCTCTTGCGCCTTGGCGATGCGCTTGGTGATCATCTTGCTTTCGATGGGCTCGTCTTCGGTCATGCCCAGCCGCAGCATGAGCCGCTGCATGCGCTCGCCGCCGAAAATGCGCAGCAGGTCGTCCTGGAGCGAGAGGAAGAAACGCGAGCTGCCGGGGTCCCCCTGGCGGCCGGCGCGCCCGCGGAGCTGGTTGTCGATGCGTCGCGATTCGTGGCGCTCGGTGCCCACGATGTGAAGGCCGCCCACGGCCACTACTTCGTCGTGTTCCTTGTCGGTTTGGGCTTTCGCGCGGGCGAAGATTTCATCCCACTGGTCGCGGCGCACCCGATAGAACTGGTCGTGATGGGTGAAAAAATAAAAATGTTCGTCGGCCACGTACTGGGCCTGGTCTTCGCTCAGCCGCTCGGCCAGCTTCTCCTTCAGGCAGGCGTCCTTGGTCATGAACTCGGGGTTGCCGCCGAGCAGAATATCGGTGCCGCGGCCGGCCATGTTGGTGGAAACGGTGACCGCGTCGCGGCGGCCCGCCTGCGCCACGATGGAGGCTTCCCGCTCGTGGTTCTTGGCGTTCAGCACTTCGTGCCGCACGCCCATTTTCTTTAAAATGCCGGAAAGGCGTTCCGACTTTTCCACCGAGATGGTGCCTACCAGCACCGGCTGCCCGGTGGCGTGTACGGTCTTGATTTCCTTGGCCGCGTTGCGGAACTTCTCTTCCTCGGTGCGGTACACCACGTCCGGATTCTCTCTGCGGATGAGAGGACGGTTGGTGGGAATCACGGCCACATCGAGGTTGTAGATCTTCTGGAATTCGGCCGCTTCGGTTTCCGCCGTGCCGGTCATGCCGGACAGCTTCTTGTACATGCGGAAATAATTCTGGAACGTGATGGTGGCGAGGGTCTGGTTTTCGCGCTGGATCTTGACGCCTTCCTTGGCTTCCACGGCCTGGTGAAGACCGTCCGACCAGCGCCGGCCGGGCATCAGCCGCCCGGTGAACTCGTCCACGATAACCACCTCGGGGCCTTCGTCGCCGTCGCGCACCACGTAATCGCGATCGAGCTGGTAGAGCACGTGCGCCCGCAGCGCCTGCTGCACGTGGTGGTTGTATTCGATATTGGCGGGGTCGTAGAGGTTGCCCAGATTGAGGAGCTTTTCCACCTTCAGCACGCCCTCTTCGGTCAGCGCGGCGGCCTTATGTTTTTCGTCGATGGTGTAATCGCCGGTGGTGTACTTTTCGCCCGGCTCCTTGCCTTCGATCACTTCCCCGCGCACCAGCTTGGGGATGATGCGGTTGATCTTGTAGTACTTGTCGGTGGATTCTTCGCTGGGGCCGGAGATGATCAGCGGGGTGCGGGCTTCGTCGATGAGGATGGAATCGACTTCGTCGACGATGGCGTAGGAATGCTCGCGCTGCACGCAGTCCTCGATGCGGAACTTCATGTTGTCGCGCAGGTAGTCGAAGCCGAACTCGTTGTTGGTGCCGTAAGTAACATCGGCGCCGTAGGCCTCCTTGCGCTCCCGGTCGTCGAGATCGTGAACGATCACGCCCACCCGAAGCCCCAGGGCCTTATAGAGGCGGCCCATCCACTCCGAGTCGCGCTTGGCCAGGTAATCGTTCACGGTGACGACGTGCACGCCTTTGCCCGCCAGCGCGTTCAGATAGCAGGCCAGGGTCGCCACCAGGGTCTTTCCTTCGCCGGTTTTCATTTCGGCGATCCTGCCTTTGTGCAGCACCATGCCGCCGATCAACTGCACGTCGAAATGGCGCATGTTGAGAACGCGGCGGCCGGCTTCGCGAACCACCGCAAAGGAGGGGATCAGCAGCTCGTCCAGGCTTGCGCCCTGGGCGATTTGTTCCTTGAATTCAATGGTCTTGGCGGCGAGATCGATGTCCGACAACTCGCGCATGGAAGGCTCGAGATCGCCGATAGCGGCCACCTGGGGCAGCAATTGCTTGATCTCGCGTTCGTTCTTGGTTCCGAAAATCTTTGCCAGAATGGCATCAACAATCATGCTGAGGTCTCGATACGGCAGGAAATCTACGAATACTATCTTACCCTGTCCACGAGACGGAGAACGAACCGCTTGGGTGCGCGACATAGAAGTGGCTGCCGACGCGATTCGTCTGCAAAGAGGCTTGAATCCGAGCGTATGTCTACGCAAGGCCAGGGCGCAGTTGTACTACCGCGCGTCAGATTCCCTTCCCGCCACGGCAACTTTTCGTGGAGCGGACTCTCAGTCTGCCACGCCGGGACTCCTCCCGGCGCTTGTCTCGCTCAACACAC
>JBKQVG010000228.1:0-7560 GCA_052325345.1 Bryobacteraceae bacterium | reverse complement strand
AACGTGCGCGTGAATGCCAGCGCAATCACTGGCGGCACGCTGCCGGGCTCGGTCATTGCGGACGTTGCCATCACTGGTTCGACTTCGGTGAACGTCAACAACTCGGCTTTGACTACCGGTTATGTAGCGCAGAGCTTGAAGACCTCGGTCCGTAACTCCACCGATGGCAGCACGCTTTCGCAGAACCTCCTCCAGTGCAGCACAAACAATGGGGTCAGTACGAGCACCACGACGCCTGTGGTGTTCGAAAACCTTCGCTATAGCGAGCAGTTCGCCGCGGCTTTCAAGACGCGCGTGAACCCGATCAATGGGGCGTATTCCGGCACTGCGACCGGCCAGTCCGCCTTCGTTCTGCAGAATATTCCCGGCTATAACTACATTTCCGAATCCGGGTTCATTCCGTATAGCGCTGGCGCAATACAAACTCTCGCTGGCGCTACTAACGCCACCCCGGGCTTGGCCGACTATGGCACGCGCATTAAGGCCGTGTTCAGCAACATCCCCGCCGGCGTCAACATTTTTGTTACCGCAGGCACACCGGTGGGCAGTGCCTTCGCATCCTCGCAATATGGCGCCTCCACTTCGACCACTACGACGGTGGCTCTGATCCCGAGTGCCACGTACCTTTATGGAACCGGGTCATTGGTCGGGCTCTCGCCGACCACTACTGCTCCAATCAACCTGGTTCAGTTGGCTATCAGCGGCGGCTCCGCGACTGCGGTTTGGGAAGTGACCACGACGGCGACCTCGACGGTTGAGAACGTCGACCTTCCGGTGTACTTCCTCTACACCGCCTCCCCGAGCACCAACTCGCCTGCCATCGGTACGGCGACCGTTAACATGGAATACGCGCCAGTCGCTGCCGATATCGGCGGTACGATCACGTCCGCTTCTTCGTCCCAGCCGGTTCCGCGCTTCATCGACACTTCCACGGCGACGACCTTCTTCAACGTCGTCCAGTGCACCACATCCTTGCTGTTCCCCTATGTAACGGAGATCGCAGGGTTCGACACCGGCCTATCGATCGCGAACACAACCGTCGATCCATTCGGCACGGCTGCTCAGGCCGGTACTTGCACCCTGTACTGGTATGGAACTGCCGCCCCGGCGAACACCGTGACGGCCTCGGTTGCCGGCGGCACGATCTGGACGGGGCTAACCTCACTATTGGCCCCAGGCTTCAACGGTTACATGATCGCAACTTGTAACTTCCAGTATGCTCACGGTTTTGCGTTCGTCAGCGATCTTGGCGCCCGCAACCTCGCGATGGGCTACCTGGCACTGGTAATCAACCCAGCATTGAGCAATCCTCGCGGTCTAGCGGCGTCGGCCGAAGACCTGGAGAACTAACCTGGCTTGGTTGAATGAGTGAAGAGGGGGAGCTTCGGCTCCCCCTTTTTTTTCGCGCGGGCGCCCGTCAGCGTGCGGTAAGAACGTCTGGTTTCCCCGGCCGTGTATCGGCCAATCGTCCGCCGCGGGGACATAGGGGAACGGGCGGGGCTGAGGTTCGGTTCCGAAATCCCGGAGAAGATCGAATCAGGCCAATGGATTGTCAACTCTGCAAAACAATTGTTTCCATGGATGACTTGGGCCTTCGACGTGGTACACTAAAACTTCCCCGCGTCCATCCCTTCAGTCGTCGTGTTCTTTCGTGAACAAGGAGGTAACTCTTGAACCAAACCCGGTTTTTTGTCCTTGCCATGATTCTGAGTGCTCTGATCGTGCCGTTGGCTTCCGCGCAAACGGTGGCGAGCGTATCCGTCGTCAGCGGGAACGGGCAGCTCATCTGTGAAGGCTGCGTCAACAGCTCCTTTCAGTTTTTCGATGACCTGACGGTGCGGGTGGCGGACGCCAATAACAATGCCATCCCCAACGCGGTGGTGACTTGGACCGTGGTTTCCGGCTTGGCGAACCTAGGCAGCACCACCAGCATCACCGACGGTAATGGCTTGGCGTACACGGCGGTTTATGCGACTCCGCAGTATGGAACTCTGAGTTTCACCTATGCTCAGAACACCATTGTCGCGACCGCCGGAAGCTACTCCGCCACTTTTACCGTCACCCAGGCGCTGCCGCAGTACGTCAGCACCAACGCGGTGCCACCAGTCGTTTACGATTTCAGCGCCCTCGCGAATTTGTTCGGCAATACGGTCACGGGGACGGCGAGTTCGGCGGCCTCTTTCGCGTCACAAATCACGGCAGGCGTGGAGTCGACCGCGGGTGGAGGCATTCCTAACGTCTCGATGCGCCTGATCAATTCGGACGGCACCTCCGGACCCTCGTCGACTGTGTCGTCTCTCTTCTGCCCAACCGCGGCCGGTGCGGACCTCTATTCCGTCCTGACGGGCGCCAATGGTTATGCCACCTGTAACGCGGTGTTCGGTGGCGTGGCCGGCAACAACGGGACATTCGCCGTGCTCCTCGGCGGCATCGCACAAAATAACAGCTACAGCACCTGGACCACTGTCTATGCCGGCAACCTGCCGATCGGGGTCGAATCGAACTTTGTCAAAATGACCGTGGCGCCGGCCGTCGTAGGCTCGGTGACGGTGGTGAGCGGGAACTCGCAGGTGGCCAATCCAGGTGTAGCTCTCGGAGTGCCGCTGGTGGTTACGGTGGCCGGTCCGGGCGGGAATGTGCTGGCCGGGCAGACCGTCAACTGGTCGGTATCCCCGGTTACGGCAGGCGTTTTCGGATCTACCTCCACTACCACCGGCTCCAACGGCCAGGCCAGCAACAGGTTCACGGTCGCGGGGTCCTATACCGGTTCGTTCACGATTACTGCCACGGCCGCCACCAAGTCCACGGCAACGGCCGTCTTCACTGAATCCTCGGTCGCGCCCGTCATCGTCACCGGAATCTCCATCGTTTCGGGTAACAACCAGTCCGCCTTGGTCAATACCGCCTTCTCTAATCCCTTGGTGGTACAGGTCAACAGCAGCACCGGGGCGCCGGCGGTCAATACGGCTGTGACGTTCACCGTGACTAGCGGCGCGGCCGTGCTGTCGACTTCCAGCGTGGCTACCAACAGCAGCGGCCAGGCGCAGGTCACTGTGACGGCCGGATCCACGTATGGAACCGTGAACGTGACGGCAAGCGCCTCCGGCTTCAGCGTGGTGTTCAGCCTCGCGGTGGTGCCGGCGGGGCCGAGCTTCAGCTCCGTCAACTTCTATAACGGCGCGGACTTCCAGCGCGGTTCCATCTCGCCGTGCGGCATCGTGGCGCTGATCGCGAGCAACATCGCGCCTAGCATTCAGGGCACTGTGGCCGCTTCCAATATCGGCGCTTTGCCGTATGCATTAGGCGGCGACAGCCTGACCGTCAATGGCGCCCAGGCGCCGATCTACTCGGTGTCGAATAATTCCAACGGCACGCAACAGTTGAACTTCCAAATGCCGTGCAGCGTGGCGGCTGGATCGAGCGTACCGGTCACGGTCACCGTGAGCGGGGGCAGCGCAACGTCTCCCATTACGATATTGCCGGCCAGCCCGGGCGTGTTTCAAGCCACGCTCGCGAATGGAACCAACATTGCCGTCATCGAGCGTCCGGACGGGTCTTTTGTGAGCTCTTCCAACCCGGCGCGGGCCGGAGAGACGGTGTTCGCCTTCGTCACCGGCCTCGGCCCCACGGCTCCGTCGGTTGGGACCGACGCCCTGCCCATTCCGGGCAGCGTCGCCGCTCCAACCGGATCAATCGTGGTGGGTGTGAATAACGCCGGTGTTCCGCTGATCTCGGCGCAGCTCTCGCAGGACCTGATTGGCGTATTTGAAGTATCCTTCCAGGTCCCGTCGAGCCTGGCGTCCACTACCGGCTCGCCCAATAACATTGTGTTCTCGATCGGACTCACGCCGGCCGGTAGCAGCACCACCTACTACAGCGCGGGAACTTACATCCCGATTCAGTAGGAGCCGGCAGCTTGTCGATTCGTCCCAGGCCATTCCTTCTCCGGGGGCCGGCAATGCCGGCTCCCATCTTTTCTTCTCCTTTTATTCGCCATAGAATCAATATGTAGTGGTATTTCGGGTCTGTGTAGATCAGGTTGTATCCCGTATAACCCTCTGCGTTTCATTCACTTCCCTCAAAAAATCTATTGCAACCGATTAGGGTCCGTGCCACTATAGGTTGTGGCCAAAAATCGGCCTAAGATTGGACTAAAATCGGGCGCCAATGCTTATCTCGCAGTCAGTTCAAATCGTGGAACCCCCTCGCGGGATGTATCCATGCTTCTGCGACAAAGATGGGCGCCTGAAAATGCCGGTGGACTTTCAGGCTTTTCTGAATGCGTTGGCCGAAAAAAAGCTGTTTTGCACTTCGTTTGACCGCAAGTCCGCCAGAATCTATCCACTCGAGAAGTGGCGGCAGGTTGAGGAGATCCTGGACAAGTACCACGAGGACCCCGAGGCTGTCCGGAGGCTGGCGTTCAATGCGTCGGACCTGGGAGGGGAATCGGCAATGGACCGGCAGGGCCGCGTGCAGTTGCCGCCGGAACTGCGCCGGGAACTCAGCCTGGAAGCCCAGACGGTCCGCGTGCGGGCCAACCGGGGGCACATCGAAATCCTCAACCAGGCGATGTACGAGCAAATGAAGAGCGAGGCGCGGCAGGTCACGCGCGAAGATCTCAACAAGCTGGAGATGGCGGGGCTGATCTGATGCTTTATGGAACACTACCCCGTCATGAGCGAGGAGGCATTATCGCTTCTGGCGATTCGCCCCGATGGAATCTACGTCGACGCCACGGCCGGCATGGGCGGGCACACCGGCATGATCGCGCGGCTTCTCGAGACCGGGTTGGTAATTGCGAACGACCGGGACGCGGAGTCGCTCGAGATGGCGCGGCGGAACACCGCGGATTGCGCCGGCCGGATCCGCTTTCAGCAGGCGAAATTCTCCGAGTTGGCGGAAACCATTCGCCATGCGGGCTACCAAAAAGTGGATGGCCTGGTGGCGGACCTGGGCGTGAGCCGTTATCAGCTCACCACCGCGGAGAGAGGGTTTTCGTTCATGGTGGATGGGCCCCTGGACATGCGCATGACGGCAACCGAGGGCATGACGGCGGCCGAGTTAGTCAACCAAAGCGCCGAAAAGGCGATCGCCGATTGGATCTTTCAGTACGGCGAAGAAAGGAGCGCGCGAAGGATTGCCAGAGCACTCGTGAGGGCGCGGCCCATACGGAGCACGCGGCATCTGGCCGATGTCGTGGAGCGGGCCGTGCCCAGAACGGGCCGTCTGCATCCGGCCACCAGGACCTTTATGGCATTGCGCATGGTGGTCAACGACGAACCGGGGGAATTGGACAGTCTGCTCAAAAGCGCGCCGGGTCTGCTCAAGCCCGGGGGGCGCATGGTGGTCATCAGTTTCATGTCGGGCGAAGACCGCAAAGTTAAGGAGAAGTTTAGGGAGCTGGGGCGCGAGGGGCTGGCCCGCATCCTGACGCGGCGGCCGTTGCAGCCGAGCCAGGCGGAGACCGCGGCAAACCCACCCTCACGCAGCGCCAAAATGCGCGCAATCGAATGGATTTGATAGAAGGAGAGACCATGGCGACGCAACCAACCTACGTATATGGAACCGGGTTCGGGACTGCCGAGGAGTTTCCGCGCGCCGGGCGGCGCCTTTTTGAGCTTCGCGCGCTGCCGCACGAGAGCGTGTTTTTCTATCGCAAGGCAATCGACAATTCGCGCCTGGTAAGGGAATCGGACCCAAAATCGCGCGGCGCCTGCTGGTCGGCCATAGGCGTGGCCTGCATCGTGGTGGCCCTGCTGTTCGGAGTGCTGGCGCCCAGCGTGGCCGATACGCTGTCGGGATACAAATTGCAGAGCCTGCGGGCCGAGGAGCAGCGCCTGCTGGACGAGCGCCGGACGCTCGAACTGGCCGTGGCCGAACGCCTGAGCCCGGAGCACCTGGCTACGCTGGCGGACCGGCAGAACCTGGTGACGCCCAAGTCCGGGCAAGTACTGCGGCTGGACGGCGACCGGCCGGATGCCTCGGTAGCCATGGTGAAGTAGTTTTCCGGAGGCGTGATTGCGTCACGTAACACGATATGGCGGAGCGGCGTTTGATAGTGCTGGTGAGCGGTGTCCTGCTCTGGGGGGCGCTGATCTTTTACACGCTGGTCAAGCTGCAGATCGTGCATCATCGCGAGTATGCCGCCATGGCGCGGGCGCGCCAGGAAGTGGTGGTCGACATACCGGCCACGCGCGGGAGCATCTTTGACCGCACCGGCTCGCCGCTGGCGATGAGCGTTCCGGTCGATACGGTCCACATCAACCCTCTTAAGGTCGACCCCGTGATTGCGGCCGGGATCCTGTCGGCCAAACTCCATCTGGACAAGAACGAGCTTTACCGCCGGATCGTGGCCGCGCGCGACAATCGCCGCGGATACCTGGTGGTGGCGCGCAACCTCGGTTGGGAGGAGGGCGACAGCCTCAGCCGCCTGCCGGTGGATGGAATCGAACTCGACCGCCAATCGCAGCGGCACTATCCCAAAGGCATGCTTGCGGCCCACGTCCTGGGAACCGTGAATTTCGAAGGGAAGGGCGACGCCGGCGTGGAGCACACCCTGGACCAGTATCTTCGCGGTACGCCCGGCAAGGAACGGGTGCTGACGGACGTACAGCGCCGCTGGATCGACACCCAGGTCGCCGTGCCGCCCAAGCCGGGCGTAGCGATTACCCTGACCATCGACGAACGGCTGCAGTTCGTGGCCGAGCGCGAGCTGGCGCAGGCGGCCGCGGCGCACCATGCGGCCAGCGGCAGCGTGGTGGTGATGAACCCCCATACGGGCGAGATCCTGGCCCTGGCCAGCTACCCGGCCTACGACCCCAACGCCCCGCCGGAGGCCGCCACTTCGCCGCAGCGCGAGAACCATGCCACCAGCGTCCCGTTCGAGCCAGGCTCGGTCTTCAAGGTCATCACCCTTTCGGCGGCGCTCGAAACCACCAGCTTGCGGCCGCAGTCGATTATCGACTGCGGGCGGGGCAGCATCACGTTGTTCGGACGCACCATTCACGAAGCCCACGGCGGCTACGGCGCCATTCCGATGGCCCAGGTGCTGGCCAGGTCGAGCAACGTGGGCGCGATCCGCATCGGCATGACCGTAGGGCAGCAAAACATGTATGCATACATGCGCCGTTTCGGTTTCGGCCAGAAGACCGGTGTGCCGCTGCCGGGCGAATCGCGGGGACGATTGCGGCCGCTCTCGCGTTGGAGCAAAGTCTCGCTCGCCTCGGTATCGATGGGGCAAGAGGTGAGCGTGACCACGGTGCAACTGGCCCAGGCGGCCAGCGTGGTGGCCAATGGCGGGCTGTTGGTGCGCCCGCGGCTGGTTTTGAAAATCGGCGACCAGCCCATGAATGGCGATCCGCCCGTGCGCGTGGTGCGGGCGGAGACCGCCATCACCATGCGCCAGATGATGGAGGGCGTGGTGCTGCCGGGTGGCACGGGCTATCCCGAAGCCCAACTGGTGGGCTACTCGGTGGGCGGCAAGACCGGGTCGGCGCAGATTTTCGATTTTGAAACCAACCACTACACCAACAGCTCCAACGGCTCGTTCATGGGTTTTGC
>JBKQVG010000227.1:0-6183 GCA_052325345.1 Bryobacteraceae bacterium | reverse complement strand
GTTTTCTGGGACCGCCCCAGACGCCGATGATGAAGTACATCGGCACCAGCACCAACTCCCAGAAAACGTAAAACAGGAAGAAATCGAGCGAAACGAATACGCCGATCATGCCCGTCTGCAACAGCAGGAACATGGCGTAGTATTCTTTTAGCCGGTCGTTCACGGCCGACCAGGAACAGAGCGTGGCCACAAAGCCCATCAGGGTAGTGAGCATTACCAGCAGCAGGCTGATGCCGTCGATGCCGACCAGGTAATGCGCGCCCAGCGTTGGAATCCAATCGGCGCGCTCGACGAACTGAAAGCCCGGCGCGCCCACGTGGAACTTCCACACCAGGGGCAGGGAAACGGCAAAACCCGCCAGGCTCGCGATGTTCGCCCACACGCGGATCAGCGACTTACTCTTAGAAGGCAGAAAGAGCAATACGAGCAGCCCCGCCAGGGGAGTCGCTAATACAATGGTCAGTAAGTGCTGGTCCATATTGTTATCGCACTACGTAGTAACCCAGGAAGGCCAACACTCCCGCCACCACGAACAGGGCATAAGCCTGCACCCTGCCGGTTTCGAGCATGGTTGCGGGATAGGAAAGCAGTCTTACGAAGAAACCGGTGAACCGCACCGCGCCATCCACGATCCAGCGGTCCCACCACATGGAGAGGAGCGCCAGGAACCGCGTCAGCCAGCCCGCGCCGTTCACCCCGCCGTCCACAACCTCGCGGTCGAAAGCGCCCATTGCCCGGCCGCCGCCCTTACACATGCCGTCGACGAACAGAAAATCGTAGATCTCGTCCACGTACCACTTGTTGTAGAGGACTTTGTACGGACCGCGGAAGCGCTCGTAAATGCGCTCGGGAATCCACGGCCGCTTGGCATAAAAGACGTAGGCCACCGCGATTCCAGCCGCGGCAATGGCTACGGAAAGCAGCATGAGAGACCATTCCGTGGCCGCGGTGTTGCTCGCCTCGCCCGTTTCCGCCAACTCGAACATCGGATTCAGCCAGCGGGGAAAGGCGCGGAACGCGTCGCCGAAAACGGTCCACAGCTTGGGCGTACCGAGCCAGCCCCCCAGCGCGCTGCCAACCGCCAGAACGACCAGCGGCACGGTCATCGTCCAGGGCGCTTCATGGACGTGCTTGGCGGTTTCCGGCTCCACGCGCGACTTGCCGTAGAACGTCATGCTCATCAGCCGCCACATATAGAACGCGGTCAGCCCGGCCGTGATCAGGCCCACCGCGTAGAGTGCGGCCGAACCCTTGGGCGAGTGGAACGTCTGCCACAGGATTTCGTCCTTGGAAAAGAATCCGGCCAGGCCCGGAATACCCGCGATGGCTACCGAGGCCACCCACATCGTCCAGTGAGTGATCGGCAGCTTGTCCTTGAGACCGCCCATGTGCCGCATGTCCTGCTCGCCGCTCATGGCGTGTATCACCGAGCCGGAGCAGAGGAACAGCAGCGCTTTGAAAAACGCGTGCGTGAACAGGTGAAAGATCGCGACCCAGTAGGCGCCCACCCCGAGCGCCAGAAACATGTAGCCGAGCTGGCTGACGGTCGAATAGGCCAATACCCGCTTGATATCGTTCTGCACCAGCGCGATCGAGGCTGCCAGAATGGCCGTGAGCGCGCCGATTACCGCGACGATCCCGGAAGTGTGCGGCGTCAGCTCGTACAAAGCCGACGAGCGCGCCACCATATAGACGCCGGCGGTGACCATGGTGGCCGCGTGGATCAGCGCGGATACCGGGGTAGGACCCTCCATGGCGTCCGGCAGCCAGATATACAAGGGAATCTGCGCCGACTTGCCGGTGGCGCCGAAAAACATGGCAAGGGCCATCAGGCTCAGTACGCCGAAGCCGGCGCTTTCCGCGATGAAATGCCCGCCGCGCAGCAGCGCGTTCACTTCGGTGAAGCGCACCGTGCCCAGCACCGACAGCATCAGCAGCATGCCCAGAATGAAGCCGGCATCGCCCACGCGGTTCACCACGAACGCCTTCTTGCCCGCATCCGCGGCCGACTTTTTGTGAAAGTAGAAGCCGATTAAGAGGTAGCTGCACAACCCCACGCCTTCCCAGCCCACGAACAGCAGCGTGTAGTTATTGGCCAGCACCAGCATCAACATGAAAAAGACGAACAGATTCATGTAGCCGAAAAAGCGGTACTAGCCGTTGTCGTGGGCCATGTAACCGATCGAGTACACGTGGATCAGGAAGCCGACGCCGGTGACCACCAGAATCATGACGCTCGACAGGGGATCGAGCAGGAAACCCCAATCCACGTGAAAGACCGCCAGGTGGCCGTTGGCCATGTGGAAGGGCAGGCCGGCGATCCAGGTGAACTGGATGACTTCGTGTACCCTCTGCGGCAGGCTCGAAAGCTGCCATACCGCCGCGGCCGAGAGCAGGAACGACAGCAGCACCGTGCCGGGACAAATCAGGCTCACCAGGAACTTCAGCGGCGCATGCGGGTGATGGCCGTGGCCGAGGTGGCCGTGATGCTCCGGCCCGACGCCGGCAGCCACCGCGACTTCGGAAGCCGGTTGCGGATCGAGCAGTCTGCCTAGCAGCAGCATCAGCACCGCGCCACCCAGCGGGATGAGCGGAATCAGCCAGATCTGGTCGAGAAAGTTCAACGTTTCACCACTTCAACAAATCGATTTCGTCGGCTTGCAGGGTTTCCCGGTTGCGGAACAACGCAATCAGAATGCCCAGCCCCACCGCCGCCTCCGCCACCGCGTCGGTAATCACGAAGATGGCGAAAACCTGCCCCGTCACCTGGTGCAGGGCGTGGGAGAAGGCGATCAGGTTGATGTTGACCGCGTTCAAAATCAGCTCGATCGACATCAGAATGATCACGATATTGCGGCGCGTGAGCACGCCCACGGTTCCAATCAGCAGCAGCGCCGCGCTCAGAACCAGGTAATGGATAGTGGATACCGGTTGCACCTTCAGATCCTTTTCTTGGCCATGAGCACCGATCCGATCACGGCCACCAGCAGCAGCAGCGAAGCGATTTCAAACGGCAGCAGATATTCGGAAAAAAGCGAATCGGCGATCCGTTCGGTATTGCCCAGCGCGGCGGCCGCTGGAGCCGCGCTTTCGGCGATATGAAACGCGGCCTTGCCGCGCCACAGGAAGTACACGATCTCGACGCCCACCGCGGCCACCGCGGCCACCGCCACCAGCCATTGCCGGTTGAACTGCCGCTGGCGCGCCGCCTGATCCAGGTTCACCAGCATGATGACAAACAGGAACAGCACCATGATGCCGCCCACATACAGCACGATCTGGACGGCGAACAGGAATTCGGCCTGCTGCAGCAGATACAGGCCGGCCACGCCCAGCAGCGAGACGATCAGCGCAATCGCGCAGTGTACGGCGTTGCGCAGGGTGATGGTCGCCAGGCCGCCGCCCAGCACCAGCAACGCGAAAGCGTAAAACAGAACGGTATCGATCATGACCGGTACGCCTTGGGCGTGGGCCCGTGCTCCAGCATCTCCCGGTCCCAGATCTGTCCGTCGCGGGTGTAGCTGGCCATCTCGAAATCCTGCGTCAACTCCAGTGCGTCCACCGGGCAGGCATCCTCGCACAGGCCGCAGAACATGCAGCGCGAGGTATCGTAAGTGAAGGTAGTCAGGTCCTTGCGTTTGGTCTGCTCGTTGCGCTCCCAGCCCACCACGATGAGATTTTCCGGGCAGGCCACGGCGCAAAGGTTGCACGAAATGCACAGAGTTTCGTCGTTGTCGGGGTTGATGTTCAGGCGCGGGGCGCCGCGGTAGCGCTCTGCCACCTTGGGCCGCTCCGCGGGGTACTGTTCGGTGTAAATATACTTGGGATTCTGGTTGCGGAAAGTTACCCACAACCCCTGGAAGAGGTCGGCCAGAAAAATCTTTTTGAGTAAGTTGGCCATAAGCTCCTACCGGTCCACCTCGCCCAGCACGATATCGAGCGTGCCGATGATGGCCACGACGTCGGCCACCAGCCCGCCCGCCACCATGCGGTCGAGAGCCTGCAAATTCACGAATGACGGAGGCCGCACCCGTACCCGGTAAGGCTGTGTAGTGCCGTCGCTCACCACGTAATATCCCAATTCGCCCTTGGGCGCTTCGATGGAAACATAGACTTCGCCCACCGGCGGCTTGATGACTTTGGGCACCTTGGCCATGATGGGCCCGGGCTCCAGTTTCTCCACCGCCTGGCGCATGATGCGCACCGCTTGCCGCATTTCTTGCATGCGCACGATATACCGGTCGTAGGTATCCCCGTTCTCGCGGGTGGGGATTTCGAATTCGTACTGCTCGTAGCCGGAATAAGGCTGCGCCTTGCGCAAATCCCATTTCACCCCGGCGGCGCGCAATACCGGCCCGGTCACGCCGTACTCTTTGCACTCTTCGGCGTTGAGCACGCCCACGTTCTTCAATCGTCCCGCCCAGATGCGGTTGTTGGTGAGCAGCTCTTCGTACTCGTCCACCTTGGGCAGGAACATGTCGCAAAACGCCAGCACTTCTTTTTCGAAACCGTCGTAGGTCTCGTATTGCAGGCCGCCGATGCGGAACGCGTGCGTGGTGAGCCGGGCGCCGCAATAGTTTTCGAATATTTTGAGGGCCTCTTCCCGCTCGCGAAAGCAATAGAAGACCGGGGTGATGGCGCCGATATCGAGGGCGTGCGTTCCCAGCCACACCAGGTGGCTCGCAATGCGGTTCAGCTCGGTAAGGATTACGCGCACGGCTTGGGCCCGCGGCGTCGCCACTACGTTGAGCAGCTTTTCGATGGCCAGGCAGTAGCCCAGCCCGTTCGAGACCGCGGCCACGTAATCCATGCGGTCCACGTACGGATTGAACTGCGCGTAGGTGCGGTTTTCGGCGATTTTCTCCACCCCGCGGTGCAGATACCCGATGACACAATCCGTGCCCAGCACTTTCTCTCCGTCGAGCTTGAGGATGACCCGCAGCACGCCGTGCGTGGAAGGGTGCTGCGGCCCCATGTTGAGGACCAGTTCGGTGGAGTCTAAAAAGGTGGATTCCGCCATGCTCGGTTCCTTGTCCGTTTACTGCCCGCTCTCGATCCCCAGGTTCTCCCGCACCCAACGCTCGTCCTGCTGCAGGATGGAGTAATCCTTGCGCAGCGGGAACCCTTGCCACTCCTCCGGCAGCAGGATGCGGCGCAGATCGGGGTGGCCGGCGAATTCGATGCCGAACATATCGAAAACTTCGCGCTCCAGCCAGTTGGCGGTCAGGTGTACGCCCACCGCGCTGGCCGGGCGATAGCCCTCGCCGATCGAGGTCTTCACCCGTACGCGCTGATTCCGCGAAAAGCTATATAAGATGTATACCAGCTCGAAGCGCTCCGGCTTCTTCGGCCAATCCACCGCTGTAACGTCCACCAGGTAGTCGAAATCGTGTTCCAGTTTCAGATATTCGATAATAGGGATCACTGCGTCCGGCTTCGCCACCAGAAAATCCTGCCCCAGGTAAGTGGAGGTTTCGCCGATCTGCTCCTCAAACCTGTCGCGCAAATCGCGGGTCAGGTCGCTTTCCCAGGGGGTGACAGCCATGGTGGCGGGCGGCTTGGGCGGCGTTGCAGCCGCGGCCGGCTTAGGAGGGGCCGTTTTGGGGGCACCAGCGGCTGCTCCAGCCTTCGGATTCACTCCCCCTGCCCCTTCCGGAGCAGGGGAGGGCGAGCCTGCAGGCTTCTGCTCGTCAGCCATTCGCTCTCCTGTAGAAAAGTTACGTGTATCACCTGACTGCACGGGGTGTCAAATAGCACCACACTATGCGGCCGCTCAACCAATTATGCCGATGCTCGCCCAATAGTCCCGGGAGGTCATGACCGGAACCACGTCGAAGTCAATCAAGTCCGCCCAACGGCTGATCCATACTTGCAGCGTGGGAAGGTCGTTGGCCTCCATGACCTGAAAGCACCGGGCCCCCGCCGGGTCCACCCAGCTTGCGTGGTAGGTTACGCCTTCCGGCATCATCCGGCCATCCCGAAAAAAGCGCTCACGAATCGGTTTCGGGTCGCCGTTCTTGAAATGTTCGATCACCATGGCGAGCATAGACCGGAGTTTAGCCCGACTTTCGCACTTCGAGGCTTTTGCCGGAGCTAAGTCGTTCAGAATCAGTGAAGGGTACCCAAAGGTCTTCACCACAGAGTAGGTCGGTCGGCGGGCTACTCCGGCGTGATTTGAGAGGC
>JBKQVG010000226.1:0-22088 GCA_052325345.1 Bryobacteraceae bacterium | reverse complement strand
CAGGTTCCCGAGATAGATAGGTCAGCCGGTGGCCCGGTGTCTCCGCCCAGCCGGGCGGCGGCCTCCAGATCGGCGCGCGCCTCCGGATCGCGCCCGAGCAGAGTGAGGACGTGGCTCCGGAGGATATAGAGGTGCGCTTCGTCCGGCGCCAGCCGGATCGCCTGGTTGAACTCCTCCAGGGCGGACTCGGCGGCATCCGGCTCTGCAAGGCGTATCTCGCCGCGGTACTGCCGCGCCTGCCAGAGACGGGGGCTCAGCCTGAGCGCTTCATCCAGCAGCGCGAGCCCGCGGCCGGTTTCCCCCGACGCCGCCAGCCGGATGGCCCGGCCGAGAATCGCGGCGGAATCCGGGATCGGGGGCCGGCGCTCTCGCCCGGCAAAATAGAGATATGCCGCCGCAACCAGGCACAGGCACGCTATGCCCGACGCGCCGTCGAACCTCCCACTGCCCAGAAACAGCTTGCCCGCCAGTGGCAAGCTCCCGAAGAGAAACGCCAACGCCAGCGCGGCCCGGCACCATTGGCGGGCCCGTGAAGCCCACCCGTCCGCGGGCGGTTCCACGTCCTCATCATCCCGCGGAGCAGGCATGCTTTCACCATACCCCTTTTCCCTCCGCGCCATTTTGAACAGTGAGGGACGGTGCGTACGCGCCCGGTTCGATCTTTCGAGCGCGTCTGCGCTTGTGGTAGACTCGCTTTGCATAAGAGGGGAGGCTTGTCATGCAAGCCGCAGTTGCTGTCGCCGCGCCGAATCCGGCGTGGCCGGCCGCTACCGGCGGTTGCCAGGCGGCGCGTTTGAAGTGGATTACGGCGGTCCCTACGATGCGAGGCCGGATTCCGCGGGATCCAAGCGCATCCCGTTCCCAATAGCCCGCACGCCGTGGTCACCGGCACCGCAAACTGACGGGCCGCCGTCAGTCGAGATACTCGTAGGCCGCCAGTGTCAGAAACTCCGGAAAATCCCCGGAGGTCATCATGCGCTCGAAGATTCCGGAAGCGAGTTCGAACTTGCCCGAATCGAACCGCGCCGGTCCGATCAGCGTTCGGATCTTCTCGAGTTGCTGCGGAATGGTCGCGCGCACCAATGCAGCACCGATCTGGCGGCCGTCGCTGAGGCGGGCGCCATGATGGATCCACTGCCAAACCTGGGTGCGCGAGATTTCCGCCGTGGCGGCGTCCTCCATCAGGTTGTAGATGGGCACGCAGCCGTTGCCGCGCAGCCACGATTCCAGGTACTGAATGCCGACGTCGATATTCACCTGCAGGCCCTGTTCGGTGATCTCGCCGGTGGGCACCGCAAGCAAGTCGGACGCGCTCACGCTCACCTCGTCCCGCGAAACCGAAATCTGATTGGGAGTGGTCATGCGGGCGTCGAAGATCTCTTTGGCTATCGGGACCAGGCCAGGATGCGCCACCCAGGTGCCGTCGTGTCCGGCGCGAACTTCGCGTAGTTTGTCCATACGCACCTTCTCCAGCGCGCGCTCGTTGGCCTCCGGGTCGTTCTTAATGGGGATCTGCGCCGCCATTCCGCCCATGGCGTGGATTCCGCGGCGGTGGCAGGTGTGGATCAGCAGGTCCACGTAGGATTTGAGGAAATGGCGCTCCATGGTGACCTGGGCGCGGTCGGGAAGCACGAATTCGGAACGGTGCCGGAACTTCTTGATGAAGCTGAAAATGTAATCCCAGCGCCCGCAGTTTAGTCCGGCCGAATGGTCGCGCAACTCGTACAGGATCTCATCCATTTCAAACGAGCCAAGAATGGTTTCGATCAGGACGGTCGCCCGGATGGTGCCGTGGGGGACGCCGAGTTGCCGCTGGGCGAACGTGAAGACGTCGTTCCACAGCCGGGCCTCCACGTGGCTCTCCAGTTTCGGCAGATAGAAATAGGGGGCCGTACCGGATTCGATCTGCGCCGCGACATTGTGAAAGAAGAACAGCCCGAAATCGAACAGCGAGCCGGATACGGGCGCGCCGTCGACCAGCATGTGCTTTTCCACCAGGTGCCAGCCGCGCGGCCGCACCATGAGCGTAGCGGTTTTGTCGTTCAGCCGGTAGCGCTTGCCCTCCGGACTGGTGAATTCGATCTCGCGGCGCACCGCATCCTGAAGGTTGAGCTGACCCTCGACGTTATTCTCCCAGGTGGGCGAGTTGGAATCCTCGAAATCGGCCATAAACACGTTGGCGCCGGAATTGAGCGCGTTGATGATCATTTTCCGGTCCACCGGCCCGGTGATTTCCACCGCGCGGCTTAGGAGATCTCGGGGAATGGGCGCCACTTTCCAATCCGCTTCGCGCACCTTGGCGGTGGCGGCGAGGAAGTCGGGCATGTGGCCGGCGACGATTTCCCGCTGACGGTCCACCCGGCGGCGCAGTAGGTCGCGGCGGGTACTTTCGAAGCGGCGAGCCAGGTCCGCCACGAAGCGAACGGCTGGAAGCGTCAGGACCCTCTGGGAAGCGGCGGGGAGTTCTCCGCGGAACTCAATGCCTTCGGGCTGAAGGGTCGCGTTCAGCCCGGATACCGATATTTCACCTGTTGGAAGAGCCATTCCCCTAGGATAATGAATCCGCGAGTCTGGTTCCAGTGATTGTGAATCGGTGGGGACAACTTGTCCGGAGCCAGGCGGTCCGCATCCGGCATGTTATGCTCAGCACCAGTAGCTATCCCGGACATACGAAAGAGGCCCCAGGTGCCCCATAAGCTCGCCTTGATTCATACCGGATCGATTGTGGTTCCCATCTTTAACGATATCTGTCGCGAGGTGCTGCCGGGCGTAAGCGTCTTCCACATGCTGGACGAGAGCCTGCTTAAGAACACCATCGCGGCGGGCAGATTGGAGAAGGCGACGATCCGGCGGCTGGCGAACCTGGTTGGTGCGGCAGCCGATGGCGGCGCGGACGCCGTTCTCGTGACGTGTTCGTCGATCGGACCGGCCGTGGAAGTTGCGCGCCAACTCTTCGACTTCCCCATATTCCGCGTCGATGAAGGAATGGCCGAGGAAGCGGTGCGCCTTGGCCGGCGAATCGGCGTGATTGCGACCCTGCGATCGACGCTCGAACCCACGGTCAACCTGCTGCTCGATACGGCGTCCAAGGCGGGCGCGGGCAGCCAAGTGGAATCCTGCCTTTGTGAAGGGGCGTTCGAGGCGGTCGCTTCAGGCAACGCGGCGCTCCACGACCAGTTGGTTTCGGACGCGCTCCGCCGCCTGGCCTCGACGGTTGACGTCATCGTGCTGGCGCAGGCTTCCATGGCGCGGGTCGCGCGGCAACTCTCCCCGGGCGCCGCGGCTGTACCGATCCTATCCAGTCCCCGCCTGGCTGTCGAGCGCGTGAAGCAGGCGATCGGGGCTTAGCGAGGACAGTGCTTGGAATCTCCCGGCGATAAGCTCGTAGCGCTGGTCACGGGCTCGACCGGCGGTCTTGGGAAGGGAATTGCACTCGCGCTGGCGCGCGAAGGATTCGCCGTCGCCCTGCATTCCCGCGGCTCGGCTGAACTCGGTCTTACTCTTGCCCGAGAACTGCCGGGAGCAAGCTACACGCAGGCCGACCTTACCCAGGACGGCGAAGCGCGGCGCCTGGTCGGCGAGGTTCTGCGGCGCCACGGCCGTCTGGATGCCTTGGTGAACAATGCCGGCATCACGGTGGTTGCGCCGCATCGTCAACTCGCCGAGGCAACGCCGGAAATCTGGCGGAGTCTTTACGAGATAAACGTGATCGCGCCGTGGTCTCTGATTCGCGAATCGGAAGCCGCCCTGCGCAGGAGCGCCGAAGACCGTTCGGAGCCGGCGGCTATCGTGAACATCAGCTCGCATGCCGGGGTCCGGCCGAAAGGCGCGTCCATCCCCTACGCTGTCAGCAAAGCGGCGCTGAATCACATGACACGGCTGCTGGCGCTCGCCCTGGCTCCTTCGATCCGGGTGAACGCGGTTGCGCCCGGACTCGTCGATACGACGCGCATGTCCGAGTGGGAGGAGGCACGCACCCTCTGGAACAGCCGCTCGCCCATGCGGCGTCCGGCGATGCCCGAAGATGTCGCCGAGATCGTGCTGCTGCTGATCCGTTCGCGCTATCTTACGGGCGAGGTGATCCTGGCGGACGGCGGCCTGAATCTCACCTGATCGTGGTTCGGGCCTGCGGCTGCCGGATGAACAGCCACGCGGCGCCGGAGGCAAAAATTACAAGCGCCGCAAGATCGAGCGAGTGAATCCAGCCGAAGCGCTCCCCGATGTAAGGCGTCAGAACGGGTGAAGCGATGCCCGCGAGGTTCGCGCCCGTGTTCATGATGCTTGAGATGACCCCGGAGTTCATTGGAGACGCGTCGTTCACCGTGGCCCACCAGCTTCCCAGCCCGAAATTCAGAAATCCGGCGGCAACGCCCATCAGGGCGGTTCCCAGTTGCGGGTGAGCGACGCGCGCGCCAATCATCAGCAATAGCCCGCACACGCCGGTACCCCCCATGACCGGCAGGCGCCGGCCCCACGTAGCTCCGAAACGGCCGACACACTGGTCGGAGAGGCGGCCGCCCAGCGGAGTCATAACGGCCATCGCCAGAAACGGAATCATGGACCAGCGTCCCGCCGCTTCCAGCGGGAAGTGGCGAACGGTAACCACGTACAGATAAAACCACGAATAGAAAATGTAGACCACGTAACCCTGCAAGGTATAGCTCACAACCAGGGCCCACAGGCTGGAATTCCCCGCCAGTTCCTTCCAAGCCTCGGCGAAGGAGGTTTTGGTGGACTTGGATGGCGAACTCCCGGAGCGGATCAGGCGCAATTCGGCGGCATTGACGCCGGGGTGCTCTTCGGGACGATTGCGTCCGTACCACCACCACAGCGCAGCGACGGGAATGCCGATGGAACCGGACACCGTCAATGCCCATCGCCACCCGTGCAGAGCCGTGAGCCAGACGATCAGCGGCGGAGAGATAGCGCCTCCGATTCCAATGCCCGCGAAAAAGATGCTGTTGCCCATGCCGCGATCGCGCGGCGGAATCCAGGATCCAACCACCTTGTTGCAGTTGGGCAGCGCCGCGGCCTCGCCTACTCCCACCATGAAGCGCGCCAGGAAAAAGCACGGAATTAGGCCGATGGGCAGGAACCTGGCGGCCGACGGCGCGGCGGCGGTGAGAACCGTGAAGGCCGACCACCACGTAATAGCGAACGTCAGCACGGCTCGCGGCCCCACGCGATCCGCCAGCATTCCTCCCGGAATCTGGCAGATCGAATATCCGACGATGTAGGCGCTGAGTATCCAACCCAACTGCACATTCGTGAACGAGTACTCGATCTGGATATAGCGCGCCGCCACGCTGAGGTTCACGCGACCGAGAAAGGTCACGACGACGATGGCAAAAAGCATGAAGGCGATACGCCACCGCACCGCAGTAGGCTGCTGGCTGTCGATGACGGCGGGCGCCGCGCCGGCGTCATGGCGTGAACCGGACTCAGTCATGACTTGAGATCCCGCGACGTGAGCGCTGAGGCACGTCCGCTCAGTACCATACCGAAGAAGTCATCCGGGCCGTTCTGGCCGCCCTTGAACACGATTTCGAGACCATCCATGGCCGGGTCGGCCGCATGGGCGCGGCACAACGGAGCGCCCGGAGACATGGGCGCCACGAACGTCACGGCATACAATCCGAGTTGTGCCCCGGCATGGCTCGAGGTATCGCCTCCGGCAACCAGTGCGCGCCTCACGCCGGAGCGCTCGAGCAGTTCCCTGAGAAGCAATCCGAGGCGCGTGCCGAGTTCGTTACGCGACGCCGCGGTGAGGGGAGTCTCCGAACGGCGCGCGGTGTATAGCACGACGCTGCGGCCCTCTTGAAGCATGGCGTTTGCCCGCTCCACTGTCGCGGAGTGTTTGCCGGGCGACGGGCCGATCAAATCCGGAAGGTCCAGCGGCACTCCCGAGAATCCGTTGGCGAGCGCCCACCCGATCTGGCGTTGGGTCACTGGCGACAGGCTTCCGGAAATGGCCAGGAGCCGATCCGCCGGGGCCGGCCGATGCGCTTCGGGCGCCGCGGGGATCCAGCCTTGCGAACGCCAGTAATCGATCAGCGCATAGGTCAGCCCGGAGCTGCCGATGGCGAACGATTGCGGCGCGCCGCGCCTGGTCCATACCAGCCTTCCAACCTGGCGCATCGACGGCGCATCGAGGCCGTCGAAAAGAATAGCGGCCGGACGCTCGGCCAGAACCGCATCGAAGTGGGCATCGAGGCCCGCGCCTGCAAGCGCCAGAACGTCGATGTGGCAGATCTTGCGTTCGGTCTGGCGGGCCAGGTGAATTCGCAGATCGCTTTCATTCATCGGCGTCACCGGGTGCGACTTCATGGTCGGATGCCGGTCGATGCGATGGATGGCCCCTCCGCCCCCGGCAAACAGATGGCCGAACAGCACGTATCTTGCCAGGTGGAGGGCCGGCGCGACGACCGGGACGTAGGAAGTTCCGAAGACCTCCAGGCCGATTTCAAGCGCCCGTCCGATGCTGCCGGTCTCCGGCGAGCTGTCGAAGGTAGAGCAGATTTTGTACTGGCAGATGGGAGCGCCGAGCCGCTGCAAACACTGAAAGATTGCCGGCAGCCTGCTCGACATCCACTCGGGTGTTTGACTGCGGCTCTCCCCGGCGATTCCGATCGCGCGGCAATCGCGAAACGCCTCCAGGCGATCATCCGGCGTTCCGAGAAACAGGACCGTTGGAATGCCGTTCGACGCCAGCGCTTCGAGCGCGTCGGTGGAGCCGGTAAAGTCGTCTCCGTAGAAGGACAGGAGAGGGCCCGTCCCCGAGGGACGGTCGATCATGCGGTGAACCTGGCCAGAGCCGCGCCCAGCTCGGCATGACTCTTGGCGTATTCCGCCAGCGGGATGCCGGCGGACGCCGCTTCCCACGCTTGATGAAGACTGCGCACGCCGGCGGCGATGCCGCCCGGGTGCGCCATGATGCCGCCGCCGCAGGCGTAGATCAGGTCCGTCGATCCCAGCGCGGCGTAGGTGTCGGGAGCCTGTTGGGCGGACTGCCCGGAGGAAAACACCGGCATCACCTGGCAGCCCGGCCGCGGCGGCTCGAACATGGGAGTCAGGCACTCGCGCGCCGATGCGATCACGGACGCGTCGTCCTCGCAAAACTTGTTCCGTATTCCGTTGACATGCATCTGATCGACGCCGGCCAGGCGCCAGAATTTCTGGTACGCGATGTAGCTCATGCCGATGGCGGGGAAGCGGCTATAGATGCCCCACCCGTTGCGATGGGCGTGAATCGGGAGCGGGCAATCGCGCCGCAGCGCGGAGACGCCGGGCAGACCCACGCTGTTGATACTCACCATGACGCACGTGCCCCCCGCTTTTGCCACCGCCTCCTGGCGGCGCAGCATCTCATCCACCTCGCCGGTGATGTTGAAGGCGTACATGATGCGTTTCCCGCCGCGGTCCGCCTCCCTATCCAGAACGCGCATCACCGCCGCCAAGCGTTTCACGAATGGACAGTGCGGCCCGTCCGCTTGAAGTTCATCGTCCTTGATGAAGTCGATTCCTCCGGCCGCCAGATCGCCAACCACCGCGGCAGTGCCCTCGGGGGTGAGACCGACGCTGGGCTTGACAATGGTGCCGATAACCGGCCGCCCCCACACGCCGCACAACCGGCGCGTTCCCTCAACTCCGAATCGCGGACCGGGGTAGCGGTCGAGAAAGGGAGGCGGGAAGCGAACGTCGAGCAGACGCAATCCCGAGAGCTGGTTCAATTCGAAAAGATTTCCGGCGACGGTCGCGAGTACGTTGGGCAGCGACGTACCCATGTTGGAGAGCGGCCACGACAGCGTGACGTGTCCGCGGCGATACCGCACCGGTCCGCCGCGAGATGGCGTGCGCGCGCCCGGAAGCGACGGTTGATCGGCGCCATCGAGCTCCTCCACTTGCTCCACTACCGCGCCGTGGCGCTCGCGCAACTCGCTGGTCTCTCCGGGTACAGGGATGAACGTTCCGGTCGATTGCTCGCCAGCCATGGCGTGGGCCGCGTCAGACAGGGGGAAAGCCGTTTCTATCCAATAGCGGGCGAAGATTCGCTCTTGCATCAGGCGTCGTTCTGCCTCCTCTTAAGCGGCCGCGGCAGATCTCGTTGAGCCACTGTAAATGCGCCAGCTTGATGTTGCTCCCGAGTCGTGTTCAGTATACACCCAGCCTTTATTCTCTAATCCGTGGAGCCCTGATGCGCGGGTGCGCGACTTGGACGTAACGAGTTGCGAGTTTGCGTGCTTGTGGTCCCAAACCTGGCGTAACGGCACGCTGGATTTACGGGACCGTCGAGATACCGCGCGCGTTCGCCATCCCAGGTCTGGCCGGCGCCACGAAGGGAGAAAACGTCGGCTCGATAGCCGACGCTGCAGGCCGGATGCCCGCGCCCCGAATATTCGTCACAGGATCCCACTATACCGACTACTTGCCTTCCAGCTTCCAGCGCGTGAAGGGGGAGCGGACGCCGCGGATGGAAATGTTCAACAGGTACGGTTGTCCCGAAGAAAAGGCCCGCTCGACGGCCGGGGCAATCCGGTCGATTGTTTCGATGTGCTCTCCGAGCCCGCCGAAACCCTGCATCACTTGGTCATAACGGGTGGAGCGGAGCTCGCACGCCACGCTTGGCGCTCCCTGCAGTTCGCGTTCCAGGCCCCAGCCGGCGTCGTTACCGACTATGACGACAACGGGCAGTTTATGGCGCACGGCGGTGTCCAGCTCGGCGATGTAGAAACCGAGAGAGCCATCGCCGGTGATCATCGCCACTGGTTTACCGGGGTGCGCAAGCTGCAGCGCCAACGCGTTGGGAAGAGCGGCGCCGATGGTGCCCAGGGGCCCCAGGCGGACCCAGCCACCCGGGGTGGTTGCCGGCAGCATGGCTCGCCCCCAGTGCACAAAATCGCCGCCGTCCCAAGCGTACAGCACATCGCGCGGCAAGGCGCGGCGCAGTTCGCGGAAGACGGCCGCGGGCTGAAGCGGCATGCCGGTGTCGCAGGCGGCGCGATCCAGCTCTTCGGACCATTCGGCCCGGAACGCGCGCACGCGATGGAGCCATTCGGTCTCGGCCCACGGCGATGGGCCGGCACCAGCGGTGAGCGCCTCGAGGGTGGTCTTGACATCCGCGCAAATGGCGACGTCGAGACGGCGATTGAGACCGAGTTCGGCAGCGTGAATATCCACCTGGATGAACTTCGCCGCCGCGGGCAGCAATTTCGTCCCGCCCATTGCCAGCCGGTAATCGATGCGCTTGCCCAATATCAGAAAAAGATCCGCTTCGCGGAAGGCCCGGGCGGCAGCGCGGTTCAGGGAAGGATCGGCATAGCCGAATGAATAGGGATGCGAATCGGGCAGTGTGCCGCGCGCGAACGCGATGGTATAGACGGGCAGGCGCGTCAGCTCCGCAAACCGGCGCAGCTCGTCCTCGGCACGGCCCCACCAGATGCCGCTGCCGGCAATCACGATGGGCCGTTCGGCGGCGCGCAACAGTTCGATGGCGCGGCCGATATCGCGGGCATCGGGTGGTGGGATGCGGCGCGATTCCGGAGACGGCCGCTCGGGCGCACGGTCCACCGAGGACTGCAACAAGTCCACCGGGAGGGTCAGATGCACCGGCCCCATTCGGCCCGACGTGGCTTCCTTCCAGGCGCGAGTCAACAGGGACGGGATCGCGGCTCCAGACTCCGGTTCGGCAGCCCACTTCGTCACGGGCGCCGCCATGGCCACCTGATCGACTTCCTGGAATGCGCCGCGATTCGCCTGAGACGCAGGCCGGCTGCCGCTGATGGCGATGACGGGACTCGCCGCCGCAAACGCGGTAGCGAGCCCGGTGAGCGAGTTCGTATGACCGGGGCCACCGGTGACTAGCGATACCGACGGAGCGCGATGCGTGCGCGCCCACACGTCGGCCGCGTGTACCACCGCGGATTCATGGCGCATATCGAGGATACGAAAGCCGCGCGCCGCGGCAAGCCGGAGAATGTCGTTCAGGTGATCGCCGACGAGCGTAAAGATCTGGCGGACACCGAGCGACTGGAGTGTATCTACGAACAGTTCCGCACCGGTTGGCATCCTCCACGAATAACACGCTGACGCGAGCCGAGGAGTCCGCCTCTAGGGCGGTGGGTACCGGGGGGGAAGTCGCCGGCTATACAGGTCGCTCGTACCTGAGGGCCGCCACCGGGCCGGAAACTTAGACGCCGGAAGAAACAAAACGTTCTTTCGCGTCCGTCTCCCACGCACCCACCAGAGCGGTAAGTAACGTTTTGGAGCTTCACACCCTTTCGCGCCGGCGCGGCCTCGGGCGGCGCGCATCGCTGAGCGTATAATAAGGGGTTGCACCAGACCAGGGGGCGCTGCTCCGCCGACAAGAACGCATTGAAACGCTTCGGTAAGTGGGCGGCGCCGGGTGATGGATTTGGCGGCGCGCTCCCAGTCCCTTGAAGTGAATTGGGCAGCGGAAACAGAACAGTAGGTTCGAATTTGTCTGGAGGTTCCAATGAGGCGATGTCTGACGTTCTATTCCGTCTTCGTGCTGCTGTCTGCCGGCACTCTGTTCGCCCAGAGCAAAGCTAAAGCGCAGAATGTGCCCGAAATCCCCTACGACACGGTGCCGAACTTAATCAAACTTCCGGCGGGCTTGTACCTGGGCGAAGCCATGGGAGTAGCGACCAATTCCAAGGGACATTTCTTTGTCTTTACGCGCAGCGCCACGACGCGCCTGTTCGAGTTCGATCATGACGGCAACTATGTCCGCGAGATTGGCGCGGGAAACTACGGCTTCGAGTTCGCGCACTCGGTGCGGGTCGATCCCCAGGACAACATCTGGGTCGTGGACGAAGGTACCAACATGGTGATCAAGTTCAACCCGGCGGGACGGGTCGTGATGGTGCTCGGCCGCAGACCGGAGGTGATTCAAGGTGCGGTGGCGACGTCAAGCGGGCCGGCGCCGCCAGCGGAGCGATACCTGTTTGCTCGTCCGACGGACGTGGCTTGGGACGCGCAGGGGAACATCTTTGTGTCCGACGGATATACAAACAACAGAGTGGTGAAGTACGACAAGAATGGCAGGTTCCTCGCGCAGGTGGGCAGCGAGAAACCCGGGAGGGGTCCGACGGAACTCAACCTGCCGCACGGGATCGCCGTCGACGCGAAAGGCAACGTATACGTCGCGGACCGTTCCAACCACCGGTTACAGGTTTTCGACAACGACCTGGCCTTCAAGGCAAGCTATGAAAACATCGGCGATTCCTGGACCGTCTGCGTCTCACCCGGCCCGCATCAGTACCTGTTTAGTTCCAACTCAAACCCCAACGGCAATTTGCCGGGGACATGGGACAACACAGGCGAGATCTACAAGATGGAATTGGACGGGACGATCGTCGGCAGGTTCGGCCATGCCAGCAAGCAACCGGGAGGGTTCCAGGTGGTTCACATGATGGATTGCCGCTACCCGAACGAAATCTTCGTTGCGGAAATCGAGTCTTGGCGCGTACAGAAGCTCCTGTTGAAGGCGCCGCGGCCCGCCAAAACACAGGCCGCCGAACAGGCAGGCAGATAAGGGGACGGGATTCTTATGAAACGTTTATCTCGGATTTTGCCAGGCATGGTGCTCCTCGCGGCAGTTGCGGCTCAGGCCCAGGTTTCCGTGCCCGAGATCTCTTTCGACTCCGTCGCCGACCCGCTGAAGTTCCCGGACAACGTCTATATGGGCGAAGCTGCCGGCGTGGCCACGAACTCCAGGGGCGATATTTTTGTTTATACCCGGACCGGCCATCCGACGATCTCAATCGGCACCTCGCGGGCTTTCGCGCACGGAGGCTCGCGGTTGTTCCAGTTTGACCGGACCGGGAAGTTCGTTCGCGAGATCGGGCAGGACTTATACGGATTCCTGGTCGCGCAACAGGTGCGAGTCGATCCGCGGGACAACATCTGGGTAGTGGATCAAATGTCGAGCATGGTGATCAAGTTCGACCCCAACGGCCGGGTGCAGTTGCTGCTGGGCAGAAAAGCCGAGGCGGTGCGGGTGCCGGCATTGCCGCTAAACGCACCTCGGGGAGGCCGTGGACCGGCTGGCGCGGGCGCTCCCAGCGACCTGTTCGATCGGCCCACCGACGTAGCGTGGGATGCCGCCGGGAACATCTATGTGGCAGACGGTTTCGGCAACTCCCGAGTGGCGAAGTTTGACAAGAACGGCAAGTTCATCAAGTCTTGGGGTTCGACCGGGCCGGCGCCGGGCCAGTTCAACAAGGTACACGGGATCGCGCTCGATGCGCAAGGCAACGTCTACGTCGCCGACGCCGGAAACAAAAGAATTCAGGTCTTCGACAGCGACGGCGGCTTCAAGACCCAATTCGACAACATAGGGACTCCCGCGGCGATTTGTATCACTCCCGGACCGCATCAGTACCTTTACAGTTCCAATTCGAATCCGCCGTCAGATATAGACCATAACGGCGAGATCTACGAGATCGGGCTCGACGGACAAATTGCCGGTAGATTTGGCAGGGCAGGCAAGTTGCCAAAGGAGTTCGGCACGGTCAACGCCATTGACTGCCGGCGGGAGAACGAGCTTTACGTAGGAGAGATGGGCAACTGGAGAGTGCAGAAGCTCATTTTGCATCCCAATTAGAAGCGCGGTGATAAACTGGCCTGGTCATGACACGCCGCAAATTGCTTGAAACCGCGCTGGCCGGCACTCCCGCGGCTCTTTTGGCCGATACGCCGCAAGCCGATCGCCCATCCACCCAGTCAAGACAGGTGAAAATTACCAAGGTCGAAGTTCTGCGTCTCGAGAAGCCGTTGAAAGAACGCTTCTGGATGGCCAATTCTCCGATCGGCGGCTTTCAGCCAAAAGCTTCCCGACTGATCGTGACCCTCCACACCGACGCCGGCATTTCGGGTACAGGCGAAGGCTCCGGAGGCGGTGCGGAGCTGTTCCGCAAAGGCTTCGCCGACCTGGTGGTTGGGGAGGACCCGTTCATGGTCGGCAAGATCTGGGAGAAGATGTTTGCGGTCACCTACGGCCGCGAGCCCTCGACGCGAGGCTGGGCCGCAACCGAGGTGATCTCCGCGATGGCGCCCATCGACGCCGCGATTTACGACATCATGGCCAAATCCACCGGCCTGCCGGTCTACAAATTCCTCGGTGGATATCGCGACACGGTTCCCGTGTATGTCACCGGCGGTTACTACCGCGAGGGAAAGGGCGTGCCGGAATTGATTACCGAGGTGCGCGGCTACGTGGACCAGGGTTTTAACGCCATCAAACTCAAGGTCGGAGGCATTAGCGGCGGCTTTTCCGTGGAGGACGACTACAACCGCGTCAAGGCCGTCCGCGCGGCAGTCGGCCCGAAGGTGAAGTTGATGCTGGACGCGAACCAGGGTTGGGATGTGCCCACCGCGATCCAGGCGTCGAATCGGATGTACGACCTGGATATCGTCTGGCTGGAGGAACCGCTGCGCTGGTACGACGATGTCGAGCCGCTCAAACAGGTGAAGCTGAACACCCGCATCCCGCTCGCGTCCGGTGAGCACGAATTGACGCGCTGGGGCGCGCGCAGACTGATGGAAACCGGCGCCATCGACGTCATGCAGTTCGACTGCAACGCTCACGCCGGAATTACCGAGTGGCGCAAGGTCGCCGCCATGGCCTCGATGTCATACATCAAGATGGCCCCTCACCACGAACCTGTATTGCATGGCCATCTGCTGGCGTCCATCCCCAACGGCTACATCCTGGAATCGTTCGCCAATCCCGACCGCGACCCGTTCTGGTTCGAGATCTACGACCGGAAGCCCCGTATCGAAAAGAGCACTTTGTACCTCGACAATACCCCGGGCTTCGGCATCGAATTCAATCCGAAGGCGCTCCAGCAGTACGGCACCAAGGTGCTGTAGGTTTCATCCGTCCGCCGGTGCATTCCCGATAGCATCGCGGGGTCATCTGATGCGCGGAGGGCGAGAACCAAAAAGTGTTCGAGAAAATCGATTGAGATTGGGTACTTCCAGCTTGCTGGAAGCAAAGGGTGCATTTTGTCGGAATGCACTACCGATAGCGGCCGAAGACCAACACGGGTTTGGACTCGGGTAGCCCGCAAGTCATTGAATTCACATGACAGGAAAGCCGCGTGGTGGGCTGCTGTATCGTTGCAGTACGTTTGGCAAGATTGGTAGATGCAAAGCGATCTGGCTTAGTTAGGCGGTCTACTGCCCTGGTCATTGAAACGTTTCATTTTTGTCTTGACACCTGGCACCATGTAGGATTAGAGTTTACCTGGGGTTTGCTCCTCGTCTCGCAGCGGGAAACCCTTGCTCTAATATCACAGATGATGGGCCTGCGTCTTCGCAGAGCGTGGCCATTCTCTCCCGCCCAGATCTGGCGGGCTTATAAGGAGCGGTTATATGTTTCGAGTCGTTCGATATGCTGCACTCGGGTGTGCAGCTTTGTTTGCAATGCTCTTGGTTCTGAACCCTCCTTCCGTTCATGCGCAGGCAGCCGTGGCGGAAGTTAGTGGAACGGTAACCGATCCTTCCGGCGCCGCGGTGCCTGGAGCAAACATCAATCTGATCGAAACCGAAAAGGGTGCCTCGCACCCCACCGTCACCGATTCATCAGGGCACTATATTCTGCCGGAACTTCCCGTCGGCCCTTACCGGCTGGAAGCCTCGTCCGCCGGTTTCAAGACCCACGTCCAATCTGGAATCGTTCTCCAGGTCAGCGACCACGTGACGATTAACGTGGCTCTCGAGGTTGGGGCGGCGTCGGAAAGCGTCGAAGTTCACGCCGCGGCGGAAATGGTGCAGACCAACCAGAATGCCATTGCCCAGGTGGTGGACTCCGCGCGCATGGTCGATCTCCCCTTGAATGGGCGGCAAGCTACCCAACTCGTGCTTATTTCCGGAGCCTCGGTTGCGGCCACAGTGCCGAGCCAGGACGTCACGTCCGGCAAGAGCAACTGGGCCGGCGTTACGATTTCGGTGAGCGGTGGCCAACAGAATGGCACCAACTATTTGCTGGATGGCGGCGACAACGTCGAAACGGCTTTCAATATCAATCTGCCGTTCCCGTTCCCCGATGCACTCCAGGAATTCAGCGTGGAGACCAGTGCCCTTCCTGCCCGCAACGGGACCCAGCCCGGCGGCCTGGTCAACGCGGTCACTAAGTCGGGTTCGAACAGCCTGCATGGGGACTTCTTCGACTTTCTGCGTAACGGCGACCTCAATGAGCGCAATTACTTCGCGGCGACACACGACAGCCTGAAACGCAACCAGTTCGGCGGCGTCGTGGGCGGCGCCATCGTCAAGGATAAGCTCTTTTTCTTCGGCGGCTACCAGGGTACGCGGAACCGGACGCAACCACCGAGCACGATCAGCTACGTCCCGACGGCGGCGGTGCTCAACGGCGACTTCAGCACGTTCGATTCGGCGGCCTGTGAATCGAGTGGAAAAGCAAAAACCCTCACTAATCCCTTAACTAAAACGCCATTTCCGAATAATCAAATTCCGGTATCGATGCTCGACCCGGCGGCCGTGGCGCTGGCAGCTTACCTGCCGACCGCGGCTAACGGGAACGCGGTTAGTGCGTGCGGCAAAGTCATCTACGGCGTCCCCACTACCGGCGATGAGGACCAGTGGATCGGGCGCGTCGACTGGGTGAAGTCGTCCAAGCACCTCTTGTTCGGGCGGTACTTCATAGCAGACTTCTCGAACCCGGGCGCCGACGTCCTGAAACCGACGCCGAACGTTCTGCTTAGCAACCGGGCGGGCAATCTGGAGCGCAGCCAGAACGTCACACTTGGTGATACATACACGTTCAGCCCGACTATGGTGAACTCACTTCACGTCACCTTTACGCGGATCCGGAACGACCGCGGACCGGCCTCAGACATGATTGGCCCGGAAACGGTCGGGATCAACGCCTACGCACTTGACCCGCACGACCTGTATGTAACCAACGGCAGCGACTTCACCGTAAGCTGCAACGCGTGCAATCACGGTTTCTTCAATGTCAACACTTACGACATCAAAGATGCCGTCGACCTGATTCACGGCAAGCACCAGTTGGCTTTCGGCGTCGATTTCATCCGCACGCAGGACAACTTGCTTGCCTACTCCGGCTCGAATGGCCAATATGCCTTCAACGGGAGCGCAACGAGCGATACGATGGCGGATTATATGATAGGCGCGATGAGTACATTCTCCCAGAACAGGCCGCAGGCGGAAACGTTACGTCAAACCGTCCCGGCGGCGTACGTCCAGGACACCTACCATGCCACCAAACGCCTGGTGCTGAATCTCGGCCTGCGGTGGGAGCCCGAGTTCTACCCGGTGGACGTCTTCCATCGCGGCGCCGTGTTTTCCATGGCGGATTTTCTGTCCGGAACGCGCAGCCAGGTGTACCCAAACGCGCCTCCGGGCGCTTTGTTCTACGGCGACGCCGGTGTTCCGGCGGGCTTTACCAAGAACACTCCGTGGAATTTTTCCCCGCGTTTGGGGCTTGTCTGGGATCCCACGGGTGACGGGAAGCAGACCTTCCGCATCGGCGCGGGCATCATGTACGATACCGGGGAAGTGTTTTACCCCCAGAGAGTGATGGCAGATCCCCCGTACGGTAACTCGGTTCAAGAGACCGCGAGCGCACCGGGCGGTTTCGCCAATCCGTGGACGGCGGGCTATAACTATCCGGGCGGCAATCCCTTCCCGAATCCGTTCGAGTTAAATCCCACAAAAAGCTCGACGACGCCGATTGCGGCTCAATGGGTTCTTCTGCCTGACTCAATGAAACCGACCAGACTGGTCCAGTGGAACGCCAGCTATCAGCGGCAGCTTGGCGGCAACTGGCTGGCCACGGTGACTTACATGGGGAACAAGACGACCCATCTGTGGACCAGCCAGGAGATAGACCCGAGCGTTTTCATCCCCGGCGTCTGCGGCACCGCCAATTGCTCCACTACGACAAACACCGCTTCGCGCAGAGTCATGACCCTCCTGAATCCAACCGAGGGCCCGTATTACGGTCTAATGGACATGTCGGACGACGGGGCAAACGCAAACTACAACGCTCTGCTGGCATCGTTGCAACACCGTTTGAGTCATAGTTTTACACTGCTCGCCAACTATACCTGGTCACATTGCCTCGGCGACACTGATTTCAGTGGCGATAACACCGGGCCTAAGTTTGAAAATCCGAACAATCTGCGCCAGGACTACGGCAATTGCGCCTTCGACGATGCCAATGTTTGGAATATCACGATGGTCGCCACCAGCCCGGCGAAAGGCAACAACTTCACGGGCCGGCTGCTGAAGAATTGGCAACTCTCCCCGCTGATCCGCCGCGTTAGCGGTATTCCGATTAACATCCTCACCGGCGCCGACAACTCCTTGACGGGTGTTGCCCTCGACCGTCCCAACCTCGTGCAACCGGGAAGTGTCTACAACTCCAATATGGGGCCAAAGCTGCAATACCTCAACCCGGCCGCCTTTTCACCGAATGCTCTGGGCACTTTTGGCGACCTCGGCCGGGATGCTATTACCGGGCCGGCACAGTTCAACTTCGATCTGGCGCTTTCCCGCATGTTCACGATTAGGGAGAACTGGCGCCTGGAGGCCCGTGCCGAAGCGTTCAACGCCATCAATCACACGAACTTCGCGCCGAACCTAAGCGTCGGGATCAGCAGTGCCTACGTCCCTTCCGGCAGCGTTTCCAGTCCCTCGCTCAGTTCCTCGACCTTTGGACAGATCACAGCAGCAGGCGACCCGCGTATCTTTCAGTTCGCCCTGAAGCTGATTTTCTAAGAGCACGTTAAGATTAGGTATACGTTATAAATATGGAGCTTTGAATGTCTAATATTTCTCGACGTACTTTTTTTCAGGGTGCGGCACTGGCCGCATCCGCCGCCCGGGTGATGGGCGCCAACGACAAGATCAATGTCGGCATCGTAGGGCTCGGAACGCGTGGCCCGGCGCTCATCCGGTACTGCTCCAAGATCCCGGGAACACGCGTGGCCGGGTTGTGCGACGTCAAGCAGGACGCCCGCGAGCGCGCCCAGGCCCTGCTGCAGCAATTGGCGCCCGGCGAAAAGGCGAAGGAATTCGTCGACATGCGCGAAATGTTCGCCGACAAGGGTGTCGACTCGGTGCTGCTCTCTGTGCCGGTCCATTGGCACGGGCTGGCCACGGTGTGGGGTTGCGAAGCGGGCAAGGATGTGTATGTGGAGAAACCGGCCAGCTACAACATCCACGAGAGCCGGCGCATGGTGGAGACGGCGCGGAAAACCAACCGTATCGTGCAGGTAGGCCTACAATCGCGCAGCATGGCGTTCAAGGCCCACGCCATGCAGTTGCTGCGCGACGGCGCTATCGGCAAGGTTTACATGTCCAAGGGACTGTGCTTTAAACCGCGGGTTTCCATGGGACATACTCCCCCCGAGCCGGTTCCGCTGGGCGTGAATTGGGATTTGATGCAGGGTCCGGCGACGGAACGGCCGTACACCAAGAATCGTGGCAACTACACCTGGAACTGGCTGTGGGACTACGGCAACGGGGACATCACCAATGCCGGCGCTCATGAATTCGACGTGGCGCGCTGGGCGCTGGGCGACCCGGGCATGCCCAAGTCGGCCATTTCCACCGGCGGGAAATACGTCTGGGACGACGACCAGGAAGCGCCCAACACGCAAAATTGCGTCTTCGACTACGGCGACCGCCAGCTCGTTTTTGAAATCCGCGCCCTGCCCAGCGGGCCGGAAGCCGGCGAGCCGGTGGTGCCTGGCGTCACCAAGTACCCATGGTATCCGGGCGGCGTGCAGGGCCACCTGACCGTCGGCAACCTCATCCTCGGCGGCGACGGATGGATGTGGCTCGACGGGAGCGGCTTCAAAATCTACAAAGGCGACGGCAGCGAGCTGGCTACACAGGAGAAGTCGGAGGCCCCCGCCTTGGTCCAGCAGCAGTCGCATGTCGCCAACTTCCTCCAAGCCTGCCGCAGCCGCAACGTCAAGGACCTGCACTGTGACATCGCAGTAGGCGCTGCCTCCGCCGCCGTGTGCCACCTGGCTACCATCAGCTACCGGGTGGGCCGCAAGATCGTTTGGGACGACGCCAAGGGGCGATGCGTCAACGATCCGGAAGCCGACAAGCTGATCACGCGCGATTATCGCAAACCGTACGTTGTCTAATGTTCGCTATCGGGAGAAGAAGAACTGTGTCAGGACAAAAATCATGAGTAATAGAAGAGAGTTTCTTGCCACCTCCGCGGCGGCGTTGACCGCTCCGTGGCTCGCCGCCCGGCTTGCGGCGGCGCCGGGTCCGGGATTTCATCTCGGCTGCGTCACCCATCAGCTCTTTGCGGAATACGATCTGGATTCGATCATCAAAATTCTTGAAGAGGCCGGTTACGAAGGTGTGGAGTTGCGCACCACCGAGGACGAACCTGGAGGGCACGCGATAGGCCCCAAAGGACAGAAGCACGGCGTCGAGCCTTCCATGAGCCAGGCCGACCGCGCCCGTGTGCGCAAACGTTTCGCGGCCAGCAAGATCAAACTTGTTGGCTTGGGCTCGGTCTGCGAGTTTCAGTCCGCCGACCCCGCCGAGCGTAGGCGGCAGGTGGAGAAGTGCAAAGCATTTATCGACCTGGCCAAGGACACAGGCGCCATGGGGGTCAAGGTTCGTCCCTACGGCTGGGGAACCGAGCCCAACCACCAGGTCACCGTCCACCACATCGGCGAATGCCTGCACGAAGTGGGCGAATACGGCGCCCCACATAATATCCAGATCTGGCTGGAGTTTCACGACGAGGGCCATGCCGAAGACAAACAGATGATGGAGATCGCCGGTCTCAAGAATGTAGGCCTCACGTGGAACTCGGCTCCTCAAGACATGGATGCGAGCAGCTCCGTGAAACCTTGTTGGGACATGCTGGGTAAGTGGGTCCGGATCGCGCACGTCCATGATCCCTCCGAGAGGAAGTACCCGTATCACGAATTCTTTAGCTTACTCAAGGCCGCCCACTTTACCGGTTATACACATTATGAGGGCCCCGCCAAGGGCGACATTTTGCAGTTCCTGAAAAACTATAAAGCTCAGTGGCTGCAACTCACCGCCTGAGGCCGGCGTAGTCAGAGCGGCTCGCACTCAAGCTGGTGTTCTGTGAGGCCCTTGGCCGGCACAAGCGGGCCTGAGGTGAATTCATGGATCGACGCCATTTCTTGAATACAGTAATATCGTCCTCCGCGGCGCTGGCGGCGCCGCTTTCGACCCAGGCTCAAGCAGCGTCAACTGCCAACCAAGCTGTGGCTGCGGACTTCCCGGTGCGTGCCCTGGAAGTCCACAGTACACGAATGTGGCGCTGGAAATCCGTCGAGAACGCCTTCCAACTCATGGAACGGCTCGGGTTGAACACGCTGATTTTCCACCAGAACGATCTGCCCGATCAGCTCGTGCGGCCGCGCGCGTATCTTTCCAGCGAAGTGATGTTCGCGCGGTGGCCCGTGCGCGCGCACACGATTGATAATAATAGGCAGTACATCCGGCGGGTGATTCGCGAGGCGAACCGCCGGAAAATACGCTTCTTCCTGGAAGTCAAGGAACTGTATTGGGGCGACGGCATCCTGGACTTGCATCCGGAAGTCGTCGGGGCCAACCAGGTAGTTTGCCCGACCCATCCATTCTGGTGGGAGTTCGAGCGCCAGAAGTACGCGGAAGTGATGGAAGAAATCCCGGACATAGCGGGCGTCATTGTCAGTCCCGGAACGCGCGAAAGCAAGGCCACCATCGCCACTCACTTATGCACTTGCGACCGGTGTAAGCGCTACGATCCGGGCACTTGGTACGCCAACCTCTTCGCGGCGATGTACGAGCCGCTCAAGGCCAAGGGGAAACTGCTGGTGGTCCGCGATTTTGCGTATACCAAGGAGGAGCAGAACCTGACCATCGACGCCTGCGACAAGGTCTCGAAGGACATCGTGATCGCCTTGAAGAACACCCCCCACGACTTCTATCCGACGTTTCCCGACAACCCCCGGATCGGCCACGTGGGAAGTCATCCGCAATGGGTCGAGTACGACACCTGGGGGCAGTTCTACGGCTTGGGATTCTTTCCGTGCGGCCAGGTGGAGGACATTCAGCGCAGGCTCGCCTACTCGAAACAGAACGGTGTGACCGGCGTGCAGCTCCGCACCGACTGGGAGGTGATGAGCGAGGGGAGCGTCTTCAACAGTCTGAACCTGCTGAATTTGTTCGCCGGCGCCATGCTGGCGCGGAACCACCAGGAGGCTCCCGAAAAGATCTATCGCACCTGGCTGTCTTACGGTCTGCTGAACCCCTTGCAGGCGGAATCCTCGCAGAGCGCGTCCGTGCCTGTACAAACGGCCGACATGGACCGGTTCCGCGATATGATGAGGGCTTCCTGGCCAGTCATGGAGAAAACGCTCTTTGTGCGGGGGCACGTTTTTCACGACGATGGCATGTTCCCCGAGTCAGTCACGCGCGCGTTCGACACCATGGTCACGTTTCACGGCCGCGACGATTGGGACCCTGGAGCTTCCAGACGCGTCGAGCCGACCGACGAGAATATCGAGGCGATCATCGCCGAAAAAGAAGATGCCGAACGGGAGGTGCGCCGCTTGCCCGCAATCCTGAAGGTGGACCAGGCCCAACTGCCCGCCACCGCGAAGTCGTCCTTGAAAACAACGCTCGACCTTTACCAGTTTTATGTGCGCGGTTTCAAGTACTGTGCAATCGTCTGTTTCCGCGTCAGGAAGGCCATCAACACTTCGAACCCGGCGGATATTCAAGCGGCGGGGAAAGCCGCGGACGATCTGCTGGCATTTCGCCGCGAACTGGCCGGCAGATTGCAGAATACGTCCTTCACGCACCACGCTTACTGGTTGCTCGACGTGAACCGGTTGGATTTGCTGGCGAGCGATGTGCGCCAACAATTGGCCGCGCTTCGGCCGGCTTAGAGCGCCACGACTCAGAGCCCGCTGTCGGCTTATTCCGGGAGTTTAATTCGGAACATCCTGAAAGGCGGCTTGGCGTCGTTTTTTCCATTGTTGAGGATTGGGAGACGGTCGATTTGTACGCTCGGGAAATAT
>JBKQVG010000225.1:0-2726 GCA_052325345.1 Bryobacteraceae bacterium | reverse complement strand
CATCGCTCGGAAAATCTCTAAAAAGAACTGTCGAAAAAGAACTCTCGAAAGCGCCGCCCAGCCGGCTCGAGCGGGTCGGTCTGCTGGCGGAGCGCGTCGCTCGGCTCCGCGCGCACGCGCGGGAAATACGCGCCATTAAGATTTACGCCGGCGCCCGAGCTCCATCGTTCGCCGCCGGCGCCGCGGCGGCCGCATCATCATCATCACATCATCGTTCGCCGCGATCGCCGCGAACGGATTCCGCGAAAAAGAAATAGCGACGTCACCCCAGAGCCGCAGCGCCGCCCAGGCGGCTCAACCTGAATGGCGCGGGTCGGCCTGCTGACCGAGCTCGGCGTGTCGGCGCCCGCCTCGCGCGCGCGTGAGCGCAACGAGACCGGTTAATTGGGCCGCGCATCTCGATCTGAAAAACGCCGTTCATCTCGGCCATTCCACCGGCGGCGGCGAGGCGGTACGTTATCTGGCCCGATACGGCGAAAGCCGGGTGGTGGCGAAGGCCGCGCTCCTTTGGGTGGTGCCGCCGCCGCCGCGGTCATTTATGACAGCACGGCGAATGCAAAGTTATTAATCGCCTATGTTCTGGCGCGACCTCAATTTAGCTGCTACTTTTGATCGCCGGGGCGGCCGAGCAACGAGGTCGGGAGTGGATCCGTCTCCTCCGTTCGGCACCAATGCTGACGATGGCCTCCGAATTTTGTCGGAGGATGGCGGAGTCGTTGCATGGGTCGATACCGGTGGCGAACACCGGCCTCTCCAACCGCTGTGGGATGACGGCGAGCGCATTTATTGCAGAACGTGGCGGAGTAACGCGGAGGGTGTCGGGCCCCCACTTATGGCCGTGTTGCCGGCGGCTGAACACCGCGCGCCCACCACCATCAGTCGACTCGCCCACGAATTCGCGCTCAAGGACTATCTGGATGGCGCCTGGGCCGCGAGACCGCTGGAACTCGTGCACAGTCGCGGTCAAACTCTGCTCCTGCTTGAGACCCACAGTACCTGTGCGCTGGATTCGTTGCTGGGCAAGCCGCTAGAGTTGGGAAGGTTTCTGCGGCTGGCCCCAGCGATCACTCACGCAATCGGCCGGTTACATGAGCGCGGCCTAGTCCACAAGGACATAAAGCCCGCCAACATTCTTCTCGACCCTGTCACCGAGCAAGTCTGGTTGACCGGTTTTGGCATCGCCTCCCTACTGCCTCGCGAACGTCAGGCACCCGAGCCTCTCGAGTTCATCGCGGGAACCTTGGCCTACATGGCGCCAGAACAAACCGGACGAATGAATCGCTCAATCGATTCGCGCAGTGACCTGTACGCGCTCGGCGTTACGTTCTATCAAATGCTGACGGGAGCGCTGCCGTTCGTGGCGACCGATCCCATGGAATGGGTTCATTGCCACATCGCGCGCAAGCCGCTGGCGCCCGACCAGCGATTCGCTGGAATACCACCTCCCTTGTCTGACATCGTCATGAAGCTCCTCGCCAAGATGGCAGAGGAACGCTATCAGACTGCGGTGGGACTCGAGCAAGACCTGCGACATTGTGCAACCCAATGGGAGAGCCAACAGCGCATCGAGCCCTTCACCCTCGGAAGACATGAGCCGCCCGGGCGGCTCTTGATTACCGAGAAGCTGTATGGGCGCGCCCGGGAAATAGCAATATTGCGGAATGCCTTCGACACCATCGTCAAACACCCGACGACGGAGTTAATCCTCGTGTCAGGCTACACGGGTATTGGCAAATCATCGGTGGTGAATGAACTTCACAAGGCCCTCGTTCCGCCACGCGGCCTGTTCGCATCGGGCAAGTTCGACCAATACAAACGCGACATTCCCTATGCAACCCTGGCACAAGCCTTTCAACGGCTTATCCGCAAGGTCCTCGCCAAGAGCGAAGCCGAACTCGGCCAGTGGCGGGAGGTTTTGCTCCATGCGCTTGAGCCCCACGGCGACCTCATCGTCGGCCTCGTTCCGGAGCTGAAACTCATCGTCGGGGAGCAGGAGCCGGTCCCTGAGCTGCCGGCATCCGACGCCCAGCGGCGCTTCCAGTTACTACTGCGGCGTTTCATCGGTGTCTTCGCGCGCCCTGAACATCCGCTCGCACTGTTTCTCGACGACCTGCAATGGCTCGACGCGGCTACTTTGGATCTGCTTGAGGATCTCCTCACCCAGGAGAGCGTCCCACACCTGCTTCTCATTGGCGCCTATCGCGACAACGAGGTCGATGCCTCCCATCCGCTGATGCGTAGACTCGGCTCGATCAAGGCGGCCGGCACGTCGTCCGTCGAGGAGATCAAGCTAGGCGCGCTCGATGCCCAACACGTTTCGCAGTTGATCGCGGACGCGCTGCACTGTGAAACGGATCAGGTGGGGGATCTGGCTCAGCTGATTTTACAGAAAACCGACGGCAATCCCTTTTTCATTAATCAGTTCCTGTCGACATTGACGGATGAAGGTCTGATCGCGTTCGATTCTGTGCATTCGCGGTGGTCGTGGGATCTTACGCGCATCCACGCGAAAGATTACACCGACAATGTGGCTGACTTGATGATCGGCAAACTCATTCGGCTTCCTGCTGCGACCCAGCAGGCGCTGCAACAACTGGCCTGTCTCGGTAATATCGCGACCACCGCGATGTTAGCTATCATTCAGGACACCACCGAGCAGGAGCTGCACGCCAGGTTCCTTGAGGCCCGTCGCCAGGAGTTGGTCGATTTCCTCGAGAACTCCTACC
>JBKQVG010000224.1:0-21300 GCA_052325345.1 Bryobacteraceae bacterium | reverse complement strand
TGCGGGCGGACGCCTGCCCACGAGCAATCGAAAATAACGCGCTATGAAAAGAAAACTCAAAAACCCGAAAAATATCGCTTGACAGGGACCGGCCTTCTCATGGAAGCCGCGACCGCCAGGGAGCGGTTGTCGGGTTGAATACGGGGGGATCCCCAAAACGGTTAAGCACCCCACTGCAGGCGAGAATTGTCCAATTCTGGACGTCCAATTGGGGCGCACGACGGGAAAGTGAGGTAAAGGCATCAGTCCGCGCGTCTACGCCGCGAAAACCGCCAGCGATCCGATGCCGCCCGGCTACTATTGAGTAGATGGGCACCGAACCTCCGCGGCGCGACGCCGATGCCTCGCTCGATCCGGCTGACTGGGCCGCGTTTCGAGCCAAGGCGCACGGCATGCTGGACGACATTCTGGACTACCTCGAAAACATTCGCGAGCGTCCCGTCTGGCAGCCGATTCCCGAAGCCGTGCGCGAGAGTTTCCGCGGCGACCTTCCGGCCGGGCCATCGGAGCTGGCCGCGGTTCACGAAGAATTCATGAGCTACATTCTGCCGTTCGCGGCCGGCAACGTGCATCCTGGGTTCCTGGGATGGGTACACGGAGCGGGCACGCCGGTGGGCGTGGTGGCGGAAATGCTTGCGGCGGGGTTGAACGCCAATCTGGGAGGGCGCGACCACATTCCGGTGGAAGTGGAGCGCCAGGTGGCCGGCTGGATGCGGAAGCTGTTTGGTTTTCCCGCGAGCGCCACCGGGCTGTTTGTGACGGGCACTTCGATGGCGAACTTGGTCGGGGTGCTGGTGGCGCGGGATACGGAGCTGGGTTTTGAGACGCGCTGCGCGGGGGTTGGATCTGGCGGCAAGCGGCTGGCGGCGTACGCTTCGGCGGCGGTGCATGGCTCGATTGCGCGGGCTCTCGACATCGCCGGCATCGGCAGCGATGCGCTTCGCCGTATCGCGGTGAATGGCCGCTACCAGATCGATCTGGCCGCCTTGCGCGCCGCCATCGACGCCGACCGGCACGCCGGTTCTACGCCCTTCCTTCTGGTGGGCACCGCGGGAACGGTGGACACCGGCGCCATCGACGATCTCGACGCGCTGGCCGCTCTCGCCCGCGCCGAGGGGCTGTGGTATCACGTGGACGGCGCCTGCGGCGCGCTGGCCATGCTGGCGCCGAGCCTCGCGCCCCGCTTGAAGGGCATTGAGCGGGCCGATTCGCTGGCGTTCGACTTTCACAAGTGGGGGCAAGTGCCCTACGACGCCGGCTTCGTGCTGGTGCGCGACGGAGTGCTGCACCGGCAGACCTTCGCCACGTCGGCGCCTTATTTGAGGCGGGAAGCCCAGGGCCTTGCGGCCGGGCCGCCCTGGCCCTGCGATTACGGGCCCGACCTTTCGCGCGGCTTTCGCGCCCTGAAGACCTGGTTCACGCTGAAGGTCTACGGCGCCGCGGCCATAGGCGCTTCGATCGAGCGCACCTGCGAGCTGGCGCGTTACCTGGAAAGCCGCATCGCCGCCACGCCGGAGCTCGAGCTGGCGGCGCCGGTGGAATTGAACGTGGTCTGTTTTCGCTACCGGGCGGAAGACGCGCACCACGTGAATGCGCGCATCGCGGTGGAACTGCAGGAATCCGGCGTGGCGGCGCCCTCGACCACGGTAATCGGCGGGAAGCTGGCGATTCGCGCGGCCATCGTGAATCACCGCACCAGGCCGGCCGACCTGGATGCGCTGGTGGAGCGGACCGTGGCCTTGGGACGCGGGTTGCGGGACCGGGCGGCGAGCAGCACCGCGGCCTCGAGCGGCGGAGCCACCGATTGGCCGCCGCGCCTTGCCCGCGAAGCCGCCCTGCGCGATCTGGAAGCGCGCATCGCGGCCGAGCCCGAGGCGGTCGCTCCGAGGCTCGATCGCGCCCGCCTGCTCACCGAACTTGGCCGCACGCTCGATGCCCGCAACGCTTACCTGGAGGTATTGGCGCGCGCGCCCTCCCATCGCCTGGCGCTCAACAACCTGGGCGCCCTGCTGCACTCGACCGGGTATCGGACCGCGGCGCGCACGGCGTATACCGAAGCCGCGGCGCGGCATCCCGACGACGCCATGAGCCACGTCAACCTGGCCAACGCGCTCTTGGAAAGCGGCGAGCCGGGGCCGGCACGGGAACACTACGAGGCCGCTTTGCGCTGTGCCCCGGATTACCCGGAGGCGCACCAGGGGCTGTCGTACGTACTGGCGGAGATGGGCGACGCCGAGGGTGCGGCCTGGCACCGGCGCAAGGGTTTCGAGGGCCGCGCCGTGCTTCCCATGCCGTATCGCGGCGAGGGGCCTCCGGTGTCGCTGCTGCTGCTGATCTCGGCGGTGGGCGGCAACATTCCCACTTGCAATCTTCTCGACGATCGCGTGTTCGAGACCACCGTGGTGGTGCCAGAGTTCTACGATTTCCGCCAGCCGCTGCCGCGCCATCAACTGGTGTTCAACGCCATCGGCGACGCCGATCTGGCAGCGGAGGCGCTGGTGGCGGCGCAATCGGTGGCGGCACTCACGGGCGCGCCGGTGCTGAACCCGCCGGCGGCGGTGATGGCCACGGGACGGGCCGACAATGCCCGGCGCCTCTCACGCCTGCCCGGAGTCGTGGCCCCGGCTACCGTCACGCTGGCGCGCGAGCTGTTGAACGCGCCCGATGCCGAAACCACCCTGGCCCGGCACGGCCTGCGCTTTCCGCTGCTGCTGCGCACTCCCGGCTTTCATACCGGCCGGCATTTTGTGCTGGCCGACCGCGCCGGCGCCCTGGCCAAAGCCGTGGCCGGGTTACCCGGCGCCGAGTTGACCGCCATTCAGTATCTGGATTCCCGCGGAGCCGGCGGCAAAGTCCGCAAGTACCGCGTCATGATGATCGATGGTTGCCTGTATCCTTTGCACCTGGCGATTTCGAGCCACTGGAAGATTCACTACTTCACCGCCGAGATGGCCGAACGCGCCGAGCATCGCGCCGAAGACGCGGAGTTTCTCGAAAACATGCCCGCCGTGCTGGGGCCGCGCGCCATGTCGGCGCTGGAACAGATTCAAAGCGTGCTGGGCCTGGATTACGCCGGCATCGATTTCGGCCTGAGCCCGGCCGGCGACCTGCTGCTGTTTGAAGCCAATGCCACCATGGTGGTGAATCCGCCGGAGCCGGACGAACGCTGGGCCTACCGCCGCCCCGCGGTGGAAAGGATTTTCACCGCCGTCCGCCGCATGCTGCTGGAGAAAGCCGGCCGCTCAGGGCTCGCGCCGCGGTAACTGTACCAAACCCTGTGTCACGGTTGCGGCTCGTGGAATTTAGGTTGAAAGGTGGGACAGACCATCGCTTTTCGTGGTCTGTCAGGCCCCCGCCAAAGCCAAAACCGCCTCACAGACGACAAAAAAAACGATCGTCTGTCCCACCTGGCTTCCCGCATGGATTCCCCATCGGTTGGGCCGGCCAATTTTCCTCAATACCTGGAACCGGAGTCTCAATCGCGCTCGTAATTTTCAGAACAACGTCGGGCCTCAGCCGGCGGACTGCCCGGCGAACAGGTTGAGCTGGTACGCCTTCATCAGCTTCGGAAACAGTTTGCGAAAGACGCGAAAAGTGGTCCGTAGCGGCAAGGAAAGGCGCGGCTTCAAAGACTCCGGGACGTTCCCAATGGTGCGGGATTCCACCAGGCGCAGCCCGATATTCCAGCCCTCAATTTCTCTCGGGTCTTCGCAGGCCCATGCGAAACGGGCATCCAGTTTCCGGCGCGCGTGGTCTTTGTTCGCGGCATTTACGGCTCTGCGGCTGGTGGTATCGAAGGCCATGTTCGCGCCCGGAAAGTTTGCCGCGATCTGCGCCAGCGCCGCCTTGACCTCCCGCTCTTTCAGGTAGACGAAGACGGTTTCCGCGACAAAGAAGTAAGGTCCGGGGCTTTGGCGCACCGTCGCCATCCAGTCCGCCTCGAGAACCGACGCGGCCAGAGTCGTGCGCCGGTCGGTATCCGTGAAAAATCTCCGCCGCAGTTCAACCACCTCCGGGAGATCGAGGTCGAACCAATGGAGGCGGCCGTTGTCGAGCCGCTCAAAGCGCGTGTTGAGTCCGGAGCCGATCTCGACCACGGTGCCTTCCGGATGGCCGCGGAGAAATTCCTTGACCCACTCATCGAACACGACGCTCCGTAACACACACCCAATGACGCGGGGCCTTTGGTTGAACCTCTGGAAATCCCAATCGATGGATTCCGCCATTCCGAGGGCCCTGGAATCTTCCAGGATGGGGTGCTTTCTGCGGCTCTCGACCGCGCGGGCATAGAGCGGAACCAGGAGGGTCTCCTGCACCGTGCCGAGTTGAACGGATTGTTTCGAGGCCATGTTCACCGCATCGTCAGATCAACTATAGCTCTCGTCAATGCACCACTCCTGACGGCCGCGCTGTCAGGCATCTCGTTCACCTCGCCATTAAGATACAACAGCGGCTTGGCGCTGGTCGCGGGAAGTTGGAGTTCCGCGGCCGTCCAGAGACATACGGTGACTGGGCTACAGACTTCCGAACAAATGGCCGCCGCCCTTTTGGAGTCCGCGGCGCAAGCCATTATCTGCACGGTTCGAGACGGCAGAATCGTGCTCGCAAACCGCCAGGCGGAGGAGATGTTCTCATACCCGCGCCGGCGCCTTCCACGGAGCGGGAGCAGGCGTGCCGGCAGCCCCAGCCGGGTGTTGGGCTGGCCCGCTCGGCGGCATCATGAAATAATCCCCTTGCGCACGGCGTAAAGGATCAGCTCCGGCACGCTGTGCAGGTCGAGCTTTTGCAGGATGTGGGTGCGATGGGTTTCGACCGTGGTGAGGCTGACATTGAGGAGCGCGGCAACCTCTTTATTGGTCCGGCCCTCCGCCACCAGTTGCAGGATTTCGCGCTCCCGATCGGTCAGCAGCTCGTAGGTATCGTCCACGCCGCGGCGCTCCATCTCCCGGATGTAGTCCTCCTGCAGAATGCGGCTCACCTTGCGGGTGAAATAGGAGCGGCCCTGGGCGGCGGCGCGGATGGCCTCCACCATGTCGCTGCGCAGCGAATCCTTCAGCAGGTAGCCTTTGGCGCCGGCCTTGAGGGAGCGCAGCACGTAGCTTTCGTCCTGGTGCATGCTGAGGATCACGACGGCGGTGCGGGGGTTGGCGGCGAGGATGCGGCGGGTGGCCTCGATGCCGTTCATGTTGGGCATGGCGATGTCCATGACGACGACGTCGGGCGCCTGCTCCTCGGCCAGCCGCACGCAGTCCCGGCCGTCGGAAGCTTCCGCCACCACGGCCATGTCGGGTTGTTTTTCCACCAGCGCGCGCAGGCCGTCGCGCACCACGGTGTGATCGTCAGCCAGCAGGATGCGTATGGCCATTTTCGTTTCGATTTCCGCTTCTCGCGCCCAGGTCCGTCAGCGGCAGCTCGGCGGCGATGAGGGTGCCGCGGCCGAGCTGCGAATCCAGGCGCAATTGTCCGCCCAGCCGCCGTACGCGCTCTTCCATGCCCAGCAGCCCGAGGCCGCGGACGAAGCGGGTATCGAAGCCGCAGCCGTCGTCGCGTACGCTGAAAAGCACGCGTGAATCCTGCCGCTCCACCACCACTTCCACCGTGCGCGCGCTGGAGTGCCGGGCGGAATTATTGACGGCTTCCTGCACCAGGCGGTAGATGCAGGTCTTGTGCTCCTCGGGCAGGTCGTCGGCTTCACCGTCGGCGCGCACCAGCACGTTCAAGCCGGTGCGTTTGCCGGTCTCGCGGGCGTGCCAGTTGAGCGCCGGCACCAGCCCGAAGTCGTCCAGCATGGAAGGCCGCAGCAGCAGCGCCAGGTCGCGCACTTCGTTCATGGTCTTTTCGGCCAGGCCCTTCACCGCGGCCAGGTGCTCGCGGATCTCTTCGGGCTTTTCGGCGAATTCGGCGTTTTCGGTTTCCATCAGGATGGCCGAGAGCGATTGGCCCACTTCGTCGTGCAGCTCTCGCGCCAGGGTTCGCCGCTCGTTTTCCTGCGCCCGCACCAGCCGCGCCGAAAGCTCTTCCAGATCGGCGCGCGCGCGGGTGTTCTCCGCCAGGCGCCGCTCCAGCTCGCGCTCCAGCCGCATGGTGTGGCCGATGGTGAGCAGGGTCAGCAGCAGACCGCCGGCCAGGGTGACGCCGAAGGTGAGCAGCAGGGTGCGGCGCAGGCTGCTGGCGGACCGTTCGATGCTGTCCTCGGCGCGCGCCAGGCCGCGTTCGTTCACCAGCGCAATCCGGTCGGCGATTTGCAGCATGGCGGTGCGGCGCGGCACCAGTTCGTCATAAAAGAAGGAGTCGCGCTGCCGGTTGCGCTGCTCCGGCGACCAGGCTGCCATCCGGTTCAGCACCCCCCAGTAGTCTTCGATCTCGGCGCGCAGCGCGGAGAACGGCTGGCGCTCGGCCGGATCGAGCGAGCGCGCGTAACCGTCCAGCACCTTGCGCGTATCGGTCTCCAGCGTTTCCAGCCGGGCCCCCTGCGCCGCGGCGCCGGCGGAATCTGGCGAAAGCAGGAAGTCGCGCACGTAGGTGCCGGAAAGGTAGATCTGGGAGCGGATCTGGTCGAGGGCGCCCACCCGATCGAGAAACGATTTCCCGATGCGCGTTTCTTCGCCGCTGACGCGGTCGAGAGCCGTCAACGTGCCGATGGCCGCGGCCAGAATGCCCAGCAATAGGCCGCCGAAGCCCAGCCACAATACCAAAGACACGGCTCTGGGGCGGGCAACGCCCCGCGCTTCCTGCATCCAGTCTCCTTAGCTTAGAGTGTAGTGAACGCGGCGCCCGGCGAGAATCCTGTATGAACAGGATGGCCACGCCCGTTGCGAATGGGGTAACAATAGAAGTGCAGAAGGGATACTATGAGACCTACCAGATTTTTGATCGTGACGATCGCGGTCGGCGCCGCTATCTTTTCCGGATGCCATCACAAGAAGGTGGCCGAAAAACCGCCGGCGCCGCCTCAACCCGCGGTGAGTGCGCCCGCCACCCCGGCGCCCACCCCGCAGAGCACCCCGGCGCCCGCCACTCCGCGGGCTGCCACGGCGGCGCCCGCCCCGCGCATTCCCAACGCTGAGACTCGTGCGCGTATCGACGAGTTGCTGGCCAAGATCGAAGATGCTTACTTCGACTATGACAAGCACACCCTGCGCCCCGATGCCATCACGGCGCTCCAAGCCGATTCGAAGGAGTTGCGCGATATCATCGTGCAGTATCCCGACTACAAGTTGACCATCGAAGGCCACGCCGATGAGCGGGGCTCCGAAGAGTACAACATGGCGCTGGGCGAAGCGCGCGCCGAATCGGCTCGCACCTACCTGGCCAGCGTAGGCATCCCGCAAGACCAGTTGTCGCTCGTCAGCTACGGCAAGGATAGGCCGTTCTGCATGGACCACAACGAATCCTGCTGGCAAAAGAACCGGTGTATCCACATCGTGGCTTCCGCCAAGTAATGGCTCTGTTGGGGCAGACGATTCCGGCATGTCGTCTGCCCCGCTTTTTTAAAAGATAAAAGCTTCCGGCGTACCCCTTACGTCAGCCGGTCGACAATCAGCTTGAGGCGCTGTTCGTCTTCCACCGGCCATTCGGCGCCGTCGCTATCTTCCACGTAAAGCCGTGCCAGGCCCGCCATGTTTGGCAGGGCTGCCGTTTCGGTCCACGCCAGGCACCGGTTTCCGTCTACGGCAAAGTCGTGCGGAAGACCGTGCATCGCGATCGAAAAGCGTTCGCGGCGCCGGCCGCGCCAGCCCGTCTTCCGTTCTCCATAGCAGCCCGTGATGCGCACTCTTCGTCCCGACGGATTGGTGACCAGCAGGATGAGCGAAGTCCCGTGCTCGGAGTCGTCGAGACACAGGGTTTCGCCCACCGTGCCCAATACGGCCCGTACTTGAACAGCCGCATTGCCCAAGCGTGAAGACATGGAGGACATGCTCAGTGCTTCACCGTGTCTTGATAATAGCGGATGAGAGCGTTCTCGTCATAGGCGACCGCCCGCGCATATTGGCGAAGATAACTGGTTGCGTAGATCCCGCCGGGCAGCTTGTGGAAATCCCCCGATTCAATTGCTTCGAGATAGCACATGCCGATTTTAGTCGAATCGGAGATTTCCCGGAGGGAGATAGGCTTTTCCTCCCGGTGCAGGACGAGCTCGCGGCGGAGCTCCGAGGGGCTGCTTTTCATGATGTTGTCGTGGTCCTTGCACGTTTGCCGCAAAACCTCGATGGCGCCTGAACACAGAGCAAATGGTGGACCGCGCGGCTCGATCCCGTGTAATTCTTTCCGGCTAGTCTCCCACCGGCCGTTTCCGCCGCGTAATTCCTTCCAATATCCAAAGTTTTCAAGAACTTCCCGCGTCGCGCCCGGCGTAAATCGGCAGGCCCGGCCAGCCTTCGGCAGGCCCTCGGCCCGCCCGTGACACGCCGGTTTCAGGATAGGCCAATCCAGGCGCCCGCTCAACAGAGCCTCGGGGGTGGTTGCTTTCACCCATAATGAAGAAGGAAGCCTCCAACACCGAGTCCATCTGAAATGGCCAGCAAGCAAGCGCAATCTCCCGTTGCCACACCCGACCCGGCCGGCCCCGCCGAGAGCCGCGCGGCTAGGCTGATTCGCGACATTTTCGCGTCCGGCCGGCCGCTTACCTACATCCGCTCCTCCGAGGAGCAGCGGGTGCGCCGCGTGCTGGGGGAGGTTTCCCTGCGGCTCGCCCCCGAGCCAACGCCGGTGTGGGAATGGAGTCTCACCGAAGGCATGAGCCGCGACGGCGCCGCGGAGCCCGGCGCGTTAACGCCCCGCGCCGTTCTGGATTTCATCGCCGCTCACCGGGACGGCGCCATCTTCCACCTCAAGGATTTTCACGAACCCCTCCGCGACTCCATGGAAATCCGCCGGCGCCTGCGCGACGTCTACGAGGCCTGTCTGGACCGCGGCAAGTACGTAGTCATCACGTCTCCGGTGCGGTTTTTGCCGGAAGAAATCGAGCGCAGCGTCATTTTTGTCGAGCTCCGTCCGCCCGACGTGACCGAGCTGTCGGCTTTTCTGCGGGAAGAGACCGCGGACATTGCGCCGCCCGCTCCGGTGATCCACTCGATCGCCTCCGCGCTGCAGGGTCTCACCCTGGACGAGGCCCGCTACGCTCTCCGGCGGGCCCTGGCGGCGAGCCCGCGGCTCGGCCCCGATGCGCTGCCGGCGGTGCTCGAAGAGAAACGCCTGCTGGTCAATCGCACCGGCTTCATCGAATTTGTGGCCGAGCCTACCAGCCTGGGCGAGATCGGCGGCCTGCAGGGCTTGAAGAAATGGCTGCTGGAGCGCCGCAAGCTCTTCCAGATGCGCGACGAGCTGGACTCGGAAATCGTTCCCAAGGGCGTGCTCCTGATGGGCATTCCCGGCTGCGGCAAAAGCCTTTCGGTAAAGGCCATCGCCTCCAGTTTCGGGCTTCCGCTCTACCGCATCGACATGATCGAAATCTTTTCCGGCCGCCACGGCAAGCCGGAGGGCGCGTTTGTGCAGGCCTGCCGCATGATGGAGGACATGGCGCCCGCGGTGCTTTGGTTCGACGAGATCGAGATGGGCATTACCTCCACCGAATCCGGGGGCGAGCAGGGGCGCATCTTCGCCTTCTTCCTTACCTGGATGCAGGAAAAAACCCGCGGCCTGTTCGTGGCTGCCACCGCCAACCGCATCGACCTGCTCCCCGCCGAAATGATCCGCAAGGGCCGCTTCGACGAGGTCTTCTTCGTCGACCTGCCCATCGACGAAGAGCGCATCGAGATCTTCAAGATTCACCTCAGCCGCCGCGGCGTGGATCCCGCCGCCTTCGACCTGAAGCAGTTGGTCGCCTTCACCATCGGCTGGGCCGGCGCCGAAGTGGAGCAGTGCGTGGTGTCGGCCATCACCGAGGCGCGCTTGCAAGGCCGTCAGATCGGCGAACAGGACCTCATCGACACCGCCGTCCGCATCGTTCCCTTGTCCCGCACCATGAAGGAGCAGATCGCGCACATTCGCGGCTGGGCCTTCGAAAGGGCTGTGCGGGCATCGCCGAACCAGTTGGATAGATAAGAAGCTTTCAGCGCTCAGCTTTCCGTTCATTTAAGTCGTGGCGCAGGCTGTCAAGCCTGCAGAGCCGAGAGTCCGAACTCCTGATGTCGTGGAATTTGGGTTGAGCCAGGGTTCGGCGGTGAGGCGGTGGGACAGACCATCGTTTTTGGGGGTCTGTCGGGCCCTCGCCAAGGCGTAACAGCCTGACAGACGACAAACGACGATCGTCTGTCCCACCTCTGGGTCGGGTCATTTTCCCTGGCCACGCGGAATGCCGGGGCGACATCAGGAGTTCGGACTCTCGGCTCAGCAGGCTTGACAGCCTGCGCCACGCCGGCCGGCGATACAATCGGGAGTCATGATGCGCTCGATCCTTGTAGTTCTCGCGCTGGCTTCGGCCGCGCTGGCCCAGACGCCCTCCGGCCGGGTCATAATCCGGACCAGCACGATTCTGGACGGCCGGGGCGCCGTGCTGAAGAATCTCGATATCGTCATCGAGGATGGGCGAATCCGCTCCGTCGGCGCGGCTCGCGGCCGGGCCACTTACGACTTGCGCGGCCTGACCGTGATGCCGGGCTGGATCGACACCCACGTTCATCTGAACTGGCACTTCAACGCAAACCACAAGAACGTGAGCGGCCGCGAGGATCCGGCGGTGGAGGAGCGGGCCACGGCCGAAAACGCGCGCGTGACCCTGCTGGGCGGCTTTACCACCGTCCAGAGCGTGGGCGCGGCGGTGGATGCGGTGGTCCGCGACCGCGTGAGTCGAGACGAAATACCGGGACCGCGCATTCTGACTTCGTTTCGCCAGATTCAGGCCACCGGCGGCGACCCGGAGGCGCTGCGCGCGCTGGTCCGCAAAACCAAGCAGGATGGCGCCGACGTGATCAAGCTGTTCGCCACCACCGGACTGGGAGCGGGCGGCAACCAGAGCATGTCGGACGCGCAGATTCAGGCGGTTTGCTCCGAGGCCAAAGCCGTGGGCTTGCGCTCCGTGGTACACGCCATCGGCGATGCCGGCGCCCGCGCCGCCGTGCTGGCGGGATGCACGTCGATTGAACACGGCACTTTCCTTACCGACGAGACGCTCGACCTGATGGCCGCGCGCGGCACCTGGTTCGATCCCAACCTGCTGGTGCTGCACAACTACCTGGAGGACCTTGCCAGTTTCAATTTCACCGCGCAGGTGGCCGCCACGCTGAAAGCCGGCCTGGCGCCCACGGCCGACGTGCTCGAACGCGCCCGCGAGCGCCACGTGAAAATCGTGTTCGGCACCGACGCCGTCTCCGGCGCCCATGGACGCAATGCCGAGGAGTTCATCTACCGCGTCCAGGATGGGCACGAGCGGCCCGAAGATGCGCTCGCAAGCGCCACCTCCGTGGCCGCCGAATCGCTGGGGCTCGGCAGCCAGATCGGCGTCATCGCACCGGGATTTCAGGCCGACCTGGTGGCCACCGCCGGCGACCCGCTGAGCGACATCACCGCCGTCCGCAAGGTGGTCTTCGTTATGAAGGGCGGCAAAGTTTTCAAGAAAAGGTGAGGGGGCGTGGGGCTCATGTCTTCCCGCCGCGCGCGGACGAAGAAGACCTGGGCATAATTAGGGCGGCAATGAAGGTTCGCTGGCGCGAATCGAGAGGACGTATACAGAGCCCTACCGCGTCTGCATCAACCGTCACAGGTCTTCAACGCTGAAATGGCAACCGCGAGCATCTTGTGCAGCAACGCGGGCCCCAGCGCCCCCCCCGCGCCTTCAACGGCGGCTTGAACGATAGCGCCGGCCTTCCCATTTTGCGGGCAATGGCCTACCATGTTCGCTATGAACAGAGACCTGGCATTTCCTTATCTTCTATTAACGGGTTTACTGATCGCGGCCACCGCCGGCGCCCCTCCCGGCAAGGCGCAAACTCCGGCCGGCAAGGCGGCCTTCAACGGGCAGGCGATCTACGAGGACTACTGCGCCGCGTGCCATGGCCGCGACGCCAAGGGCGACGGTCCCGCCGCGCGGGCGCTCAAGACCCCGCCCATCGATCTGACGCAGATCAGCCACAATCATGCCGGTAAATTCCCCGAGGCGGACATCAGAAAGATCATTCTCGGGCAGGACATGATGCCGTCGCACGGCACCGAAGCCATGCCGGTCTGGGGAAAAATCTTTACCAAGATCGGCGATCCCAACACGGTCGGCCAACGCGTCGACGCCTTGCTGGTCTACCTCCGCCAGATCCAGGCGAAGTAGGGCCAGGCACGGGCGACCCACGGGACCTCCGGGCAGTTCCAGCCACAGCGGCTTCGAGCTTACGACGGGTGTGTACCAGAAGCCGGTTGAACGGCCCCAAAAAACGAGGCCGTATAATAACAGACATTATGCCCCTCATCGATCGCATCCAGCAGGACATGGTGGCTGCCATGAAAGGCAGGGAAGAAGCCCGCTTGAGCGCCCTGCGAATGATCAAAGCCGCGCTCATGAAGCAGAAGGTGGATTCTCCCAAGCCGCTCGACGAAGCCGCCGAAATGCAGGTTCTAAAGATGCTCATCAAGCAGCGCATCGACGCCGCCGAGATGTTTCATAAAGCCGGGCGCACCGAACAGGCGCGGAAGGAAGAAGCCGAGCGCGCGCTGATCGAAACCTATCTGCCCGCCGCGGCCACCGAAGCGGAAGTCGAAGCAGCCCTTGCCGCCGCGCTTTCCGAAACCGGCATCGCTTCGTTGAAGCAGATGGGTGTGGTCATGAAGGCGGCCCAGGCGAAACTGGCGGGCAAGACCGTGGACGGAAAATCCCTCAGCGAAAAAGTGAGGGCGCGGCTGCAATGACGCCAGTCAAACACCGGCCGTTCGTGCCGGAAAACGTCAAGATGCGCGAGTTGACGCCGCGCGCCGTACTGCTCGGCCTGTCCATGACCGTGGTCCTGGGCGCGGCCAATGCATATCTCGGTTTGCGCGCCGGCCAGACCATCGCCGCCACTTATCCGGCCGCGGTCATTGGCATGGCCGTGCTGCGCCTGGTCAAAGGCTCCGTGCTGGAGGAGAACATCGCGCGCACGGCCGGCACCATCGGCGAATCGGTTGCCGCTGGAGCGGTCTTCACCCTGCCGGCGTTCTATATCGCCCGCGTGTGGGCGCCGCCCGTGATTCCCACGCACCTGGGCTTCTGGGCCAGCATGTGGGCCCTGGCCGCCGACCCGGCGTATTTCAAATCCACCTCGCTCATGATTGTGGGCGCCGTGCTGGGAGTTCTGTTCGTCTCCCTCATTCGGCGCGTGATGGTGGAAGATCCGGAGCTGCCTTTTCCCGAATCGGTGGCGGCTGGTGAAATTCACAAAGCCGGACGAGCCGGCGCCAGCGCCGCCAAGTACCTCTTCTACAACATGGGCTTCGGCGCGGCGGTCTATCTGGCCGGCGTCTTCCAGTGTTTCGCGCCGGACCGCGACTTCTTCTTCCGCGTGGGCCGCCTGGGCCAGAGCCTGCTGCGGCTGGGCCCGGAGGGCACCAAAAGCGTCCTGAGCGCGGGCGGCGTCTCGTCGGTTTCCGCCCCCACCGTGAGCACGGCGTTCATCGGGGTGGGCTACATTATCGGCCCGGAGCTGGCGGCGCTCAATTTTTCGGGCAGCGTGCTGGTCTGGGGATTACTGATCCCGCTGTTGATGTTTTTTCTGGGCCCGCAGTTGCAAGCCTTTCTGCCGGCCAATCCCAGCGACGAAAGCTGGGTCGGGCTCGCCAACGCGGTATGGCGCTACATCGTACGGCCGGTCGCCGTCGGCAGCATGATGGTGGGCACCGGCTACACCCTGTTCCGCATGCGCAAGAGCCTGATCGCGGGCCTGGGCAAAGCCTTTTCGGAGTTGAAGGGCGGCGCGCCCGACCTGGAAACCCTGAGCCGCACGGAGCGTTACATGAGCTCGAAAACCGTGTTCGCGCTGATCGGCTGCACCTTCCTGCTCATGTGCGTGCTCTACGTCTATCTGTCCGGCCTGGTGAGCGGCGGCATTGCCGCCGCGCTGGTGATGCTGATCGTGGGCTTCTTCTTTGCCACCGTATCGGGGTATCTGGTGGGCGTGATCGGGTCGTCCAACAACCCCATCTCCGGGTTGACGCTTTCGACGCTGGTTATCGCGGCGCTGCTGATGGTATCGATGGGCGTCTCCGGAACCAGCGGCGTGGTGGCCGTGCTGGGCGTGGCGGCGGTGGTGTGCGTGTCGTCGGCCGTGGCCGGCGAGCTGCTGCAGGATTTCAAAGTCGGCTATATTCTGGGCGGCACGCCGCGCAGCATTCAGATCGCCGAGCTGATAGCCGTGGTGGTGGCCAGCGCGGTGATGTACTTCCCGCTGATGATTCTCTACCAGGGCAACATTAATAAAGGCGGCACCGGCTTCGGCGACAAGGCGCTCTCGGCGCCGCAGGCCGGGCTGATGGCCTCGCTGGCGCAGGGCATTGTGGGCGGCGACATGGCATGGCCGCTGGTGGTGACCGGCATCCTGCTGGGCTTCGCCATGATCCTGTTCCGGGTCAAGAGCCCCATGCTGGTGGCCATTGGCATGTATCTGCCGATTTCGATCACCGCGGCGATTTTCGTGGGCGGCGTGATTCGCTGGTTCGGAGACTCGCTGGCGCGGAGAAAGGGCCTGAACGAAGCGCAGCGCGCGCGGGTGGAAAACGTAGGCGTGCTGGCGGCTTCCGGCTTGATCGCCGGCGAAGCGCTGGCCGGCCTGGTGAAAGCCTTTTACGATTTCCAGGACAAACAGCTCCCGCTGCTGTTCCGGAATCCGTCCTACCTGGCCGGAGTGGGTGTGATGGCGCTGATCGCGTTTGTGCTGCTGCGCGTTCCGCTGGGCGCGGCCGGCGACCCCAATGAGCCCGCTCCGCCGGTTGCCATGATGTAGCCATGTGCCCATCCGATACCACGGCGGAAGCCTGGCAGGTATTCCTGGAGCTGCAGCGCCGGATGCCGCCCGCCGAAAAGCTGCGGCGCGCGCTGGAGCTTTCCGCCGGCCTGCGCCGCGCCGCCGAAGCGGGCCTGCGGGAGCGGTATCCCAACGCCGGCGATCGCGAAATCTTTCTTCGCCTGGCCCGCCTCGTTCTGGGTGAGGAGCTATTTGAGAAGGCGTACGGGAAGGCGGCTTTGCCCGATGAGCGCGCTCGATAGCCTGATCGCCGCGCTCGAAGGCCTTGGCATCCGCTATCTGATCGGCGGTTCGCTGGCCTCATCCTCGCGAGGCGTGCTACGGGCGACCATGGACGTCGATGTGCTTGCGGAAATGCGGATGGAAGATGCGCAGCCGTTGGCCACAGCCTTGGGATCGGAATGGTACGCCGACCCTGCCGACATGCGCCGGGCGATCTCCGCCGGCCGCGCCTTCAACGTGATCCACCTGCTTACCAGCGAGAAGTTCGACCTATTTCCGGCCTCCGGCGAGTTCCACGCGTCCGAACTGCGGCGAGCAACCGAGATTCCTCTGCATCTGGCCGGTAGCCGGACCGTCTGCCGCGTCGCCACCGCGGAGGACATTCTGCTCGCCAAACTGCAGTGGTATCGGCAGGGAGGCGAAGTGTCCGAGCGCCAGTGGTCGGATATCCTGGGAATTCTGGCCGCAAACCTGGATCTGGACCGCGACTACCTGAACCAGTGGACGATACGGCTGAATCTCGGCGATCTGTGGGAACGTGCTCGGAGGGAGGCTGGCTGGGGAAGCCGAGGACAATGACTGGTTCGAGTTAGAGACCGTCACCCCGACACTTCAATGCGCCGGCAAAAACCGGCGCAAAGGCTTACTACCCCGGCTTCCTCCCGTTAGGCGCCGCGACTCCCCGGCCATCGGCGGCTCGATCCGTGCCGATTCAGGCGGCCGCAGCGTGGTGGCGCGCCGATTCGTAGCCTTGTACAAGGTGCACAATCGACAGGTCGAAAAAGCGGCCGACCCGTCTGTCGAGTTCCTCTTCGGCGTACAGTTCCATGCTGTCCTTGGTGAGGGTATGCTCCTCCACGAAGTCCAACAGGGTTTGTTTCAGTACGCACAAATCGCGCACGCATTCGTGCAACGGAACGCCTTGTCCCAATCGGTCTCTGCCCGCATGCTGGTAGTGCCGTGCCAGGGTTTCGCTGTTTCCCTTGTCCAGCCAGTGGCTCAAGTTCTCCAACAGCTCCTTGTGCCATTGCCGTAATCCGGTTCCGAGCATGGCTTGGAGGTGCGCCATCTCGGGGTCGCGGCGGATCTGTCCCGCGACGCGGTCGATGATTTGTTCTTCGTGCGTCTCCATCAGGTGAACGAGCTTTCCGGAAATCATGGTTCACCTCGCTTCCGCCTGTATAGTACACCGAAAAAAAGCCGGATAACAGGGGGTTGTGGGGGTTTATTGGGCTGTTGGAGGAAGCCCGCGGATCGGTCCGGTTAGCGCCCGAATCGTAACCCGGGCGCCCGGCATGCTACAACGGGTTTAGATGCCTGTCTCCCCTGCCGAATCCGCGGCGCCCGCCCTTCCACCCGCCATGCGGGAGGAGGAACTGGCGCGATACATCAATCTGAAACTGGTGGCGCTGGGGCAACCTTCCGGCAGCGCGGCCGGGGGCGCCGGCTTTCTGGAGCTGGCCCGGCCGCTGCTGCGCAATTACCAGCAGAAAGACCAGTTGCTCGGCGGCCGGCTGTGTCCCAGCGACACCCGGATACAGAATTTCCTGGACAGTTACCTGGCCGGCGTGTGTCCGGAGGGAGCGCCGCGCCTGCCGTCGACTTCCTTCGTGCTGGACCGGCCGGGCCTGGCGCGCATTCTGTCTTTCCCTTCGAACGAGGACAGCTTTCGCTCTCGCTACCTGAGTTCCTATCGCGTCGCGCAAGGGGTGCTGCATAACCCCGCCAGCGACCGGCGCACCACCAAGGGCGTGTTTCACATCGTGGAAGGCGGGCTGCCGGTTCCCGCCGATAAACTGGCGGCGCCGCGGTTGGCCTTTGCCCGGCTGCTGGCCGATGCGCTCCATCCGCCGCCCGAAATGCTGGCGCTGCCTTTTACCGCCGGCCAAACCGAGCAAGCGCGCGTATTCCTCTCCCTGCTGCTGCGGCCCAAGGTCTGCCCGGCGATCGGCCGCGAGCCGGCCAAGAGCATGGAGACGCGCTTTTTCGCACCGGCCAGCCTGGTGAGCAACCTGGATTTCGTGGAAGCCATCTTCGGCAATGCCGGCGATCCCTATCTTCCCGAGAACGACGCCGCCCTGGACGTGCCGCACTGGACCGGCCACACCGGCTGCGTGATTCTGGCGCCGCACCTGGTGGGCCGGAGAAAGAAAGACCTGGGACTGCCGCACTACGGCCAGGCCAGCGAGCGCGAGCGGCGCGACGGCATGTGCTGGCGCGACGAGAACGAGATTTACAACGACGGGCTGCCGTTCAAGATCGTCTGCCGCGACTTCTCCGGCGTGATCGTCACCATTCTGACCGATAACTACTTCGGCTATTGCAAGAAGGAAGTGAAAAGCCAGATCAGCTTTTCCGCCAATCTGTACGGGCTGGCCGAGGAAGAGCACGCCGGCGGCGCCATCGCCTTTCCGGTATGGGTTCTGGGCCAGGATTTTGCCGCCGATCGCCCGCTTTCGCTGCGCAAGACTTCGTTCGAAGACGCCCTGCGCCTGCTGGACGGACTGGTGGAGCGCAAGCCGGAAGGCTACGCGGTGGACCGCGCCGACCCCGGCATTTTCTACGTTCCCGAGCATGCCCGGTTCAGCGTGCGCGAAGGCGCCGTGCGATGGACCGGCGGGGGCGGCACGCAGCGGATCACGCTGCTGCCCGAGCACGTCTACGTGCTGCCTTCCGGATATAGAGTGCGCCTCGAAAAACAGCACGGCGGCACGGCCTGGCGGCTGGTGGGCTCGGTGCCACACGGCACGCTCTGCCATAAGCCATGCACGGTTTCGGGCGGCGGGAAGTCGGAGATTTCGAAATCCATTTTGAGCATGGTCCTGAACGGGCCGGTGTTCGTGAAGGATTACGTCCGCGATTTCGAACAGGTGGAACGGATCCTGGCGCGGGATTTTTCCAACATTTATAAACGCCCGCAACCGGAGGCGCGCGCGCAACGCCCCATCCTGGGGCCGGAGCGATCGCTGGGCTCGGTCATCAAGCTGCTGACCCCTTCGGCGGAATACACCGACGAGTACAACGAGTGGCTGCGGAAGCTGCCCCAGACCATCCGCCAGTTGGTCGTCACGGTGAAACGCTACTACCGTCCGGATTGGGGCGCCGATTGGCGGCAGCGCTTCACCGTCGACCGCATCAACGGCTATCTGGGCCACGAGCTGAAGTACGGAAACCAGAAGCTGGTGGGGAACTATCTGCGCGTGGGTTTCGATCCCGAAGGCTCCTGGCGCATTTACAAACTGCGGCCGGACTTTCGGCCAGCGGAAAAAGTGCAGGTGGAAGACGACATCACGGCCTCGGCGGTGGTGCCGCGCGAAAAGGTGCCGCACTTCGACGCCAAGTACCCCCACCCCAGCTTGAAGCTGGTGGAGAACTGCGAAGCCTGCCTCTTCCAGCGGCCGGACGACGCCGTACACCGCGGTTTCGACGCGCAGGCCGAGGCGGACATCGCTACCCCGGGAACGTTTCTTTCCAACTTCGAGCCGCTCGATGTGGCCCAGGCGCGCTCGCTGGTGGAACACGTGGTGGAGTTCGATCGATACACCGAGCCGATGAAGAAGTTGCTCCGCAACTTCGTGGCAAATTCCACCGACGGATACGTGGTTTCTTCCGCCCACGCCCGCCTGGTGGACGGCAAGCCGTCCAAGAATCCGCGTTACCTGGAGCGGCGTCCCGACCTGGTGGACCGGCGCGGCGCGCACCTGGCGCGCATGTGCGCGCGGTTGGACCGCGCGATTCCGGCCGGCGAGCCGGTGCAGTTCCCGGTAAACGCGGTGCTGGCCGGGCGGCGCGGCAATCCGGCCGATGCTTCCATCGGGCTGCCTCCGCTGGCGGTCTATAATCCCATTCACTATCAGGAATTGCCCGAGCTGTTCATGGATTTCGTGGCCAGCCTGACGGGCAAGTCGCCCTCCACCACCGGCTTCGGCAGCGAGGGAGCGCTCACCAAGGGTCCGTTCAACGCCCTGTGGCCGGTAGTGGATCTGAACAATGCCCTGGTGGGCGCAATCCTGACGGGTTATGCCGGCTTCACCACCGCCGCCGGTTGGGTGGGGCCGCGCTATCGCGTGGACCACGACATCAGCATGCTGGCGCCGGAAGTTTGGTGCCGCATCCGGGTGGAAGAACGCGACCCGCGGTTTCTGATCGAAAACGGATACCTGGGGAAACTGGAAGATTTCGACTACCAGGGCCGCACCGTGCACGCCAGCCGTTTGGGCTACCGCATCACCGCGGCCTTCGCCGAGCGCTTCCTGGGACGCATCTTCGAAACCCCCAACGAGGTGTTTACCGAACAGATGCTGCGCCCGGAGAAGCAGGACCCGGACGCGTTCGCGGCTGGCGTGGATGCGATTGTCGGCGCCGGCCGGCGGGTCGCGCTCCAGTACTTCGAGGACGGCAGCATAAAGGGCGCCTGCCCGCCGCTGGCGGCGCTGCTCCACATCATGGCCTACGGCGCCTGGGAGGGTCTGGGCGTCGACGCGCCGCGGGTTCGCGGGCTGTTTGCGCGCGAAGCGTTGCTCGCCAGCGATTGGTATCGCGGGCGGCTGCGCACCAAGCAGCGGCGGGACGAAGCGCTATGCCGCCGTAACCTGGCCGCGCTCGAAGCCGCTCGGGATTCCGGCGGCCCGCTGGGGTTCGACGTGGAAGTCCGCCTGGCGGTGGCGCGCCAACAACTGGAGCGAGTCGCGGCGGCGCAGTACGTCGAGGAACTGGTGGGCACCATCGGGGCCGACCCGTTTGCCGGGCAGGTAGACGGTCCCTTGGCTTAGAGCCAACCCTCCGGATCGGAAAGGGCCGGTTTAACGAATGGCTGCGCCGGCTTTGCGTTGGGCGCTGACCGAGGCGCCAATCAAAGCCAGATCGTGGCTGGTAGGCACAATTTCGAAAAAGCTGCCTTGCAGGCTGGTCATCTTGACCATTTCCTGGAGAAGCATGCCGAGAAGGGCGGTGTCGATATAGTCCGAATTGGGGCCGGACAGATAGATGCGGCCGGGGCCGTCGAGGTGAACGCTGGTGGCGGTGGCGGCCGCCAGGGCGCGATGCCAGCGGGTGACGAACTCGCGGGCCTTCTGGTCGCCCTCCCGCGCGGCGGCGAAAACTTCCTCCGGCTCCCGGTCGAGGAAACGCAGGCGGATGGCGCGGTTGCCCATGATGCCTTCCAGGTGACCCACTCCTCCGCAGCCGCAATAGCGCTCCTTGGGGTCGAGCGAAACCACCGAATGACCTGCCTCCCAAACGCCGTCACCCAGCGGGTAGCGGCCGAAGCCGACGCCGTCGCCCAGGTACCAGACGCGGATCAGTTTCTCCAGGGCGCCACGGGTGGCGGCGATTCCGGCGGCGATGGCGTCCGCATCGTTCAGAGCCATCACTGGAACGTCCATGCCCTTGGTTTTCAATTCCTCCTCCAGTTGGCGGGTCACGCGCAAACCCTTCAACTGGCCCAGGTTGGGAGACTCCTCGATGACTCCGTTGCGGATGATGCCGGGGAAGCCGGCGCCCACCCATTCGACCGTCCGGCCCTGGCTGATCTGGACGATCATCTCGCCGATGCGAGCCAGCATATCGTCCGAGTGCAGACTCTTCAGATCGAGCGGCGACTCCGACGGATCGGGGTACATCCGCACCGCGCCCAGCGTAGTCCCTTCCACAACGCCAACCCAGATGTGGCGCGTGGCCAGCACTCCGATGCCGATCCCCATGACGTTCCCCTTCCCCAACCCCATGCTACAAACGCAACAACTTGTTGACGCCGTTGAAGGCCGCCTGTTTGTAACATTCGGCCAACGTCGGATAATTAAAGACCGTTTCGACGAAGTAGTCGACCGTTCCGTCCAGAACCAGCACCGCCTGGCCGATATGGATCAGCTCGGCGGCGCCCTCGCCGATGATGTGGACGCCCAGAATCTTGCGGGTTTCCCGGTGGAAAATGAGCTTCAGCCTTCCGGTGGTATCGCCGCGAATCTGGCCGCGCGCGGTCTCGCGATAATACGCCAGACCGACTTCGTAGGGCACGTCTTCCTCGGTGAGCTGCTCTTCGGTTTTGCCGACGAAGGAAATCTCCGGAATGGTGTAGATGCCGTACGGATAGGCGGCGGGATTGGACTGAACTTTCAGCCCGAACGCGTTGCCCGCCGCAATGCGTCCCTGTTCCATC
>JBKQVG010000223.1:0-6468 GCA_052325345.1 Bryobacteraceae bacterium | reverse complement strand
CGCCGGCCGTGTAGAGAACGTTGGCATCGTGCGGCGAAAACAGAATCGGCTGGGTCCATTGGAAGCGGTGCGGAAAATCGCCGTCTCCGTGGCCGGCAGAATTGACCGGCCAGGGCGAGATGTCGATGCCCTGTTCGTTCTTCTTATCGAAACGGGACACGCCGCCCTGCCCGGCGGAATAAACAATGTTGCCGTCGCGCGGGTCGGCCGCCATGAAAGCGCTCTCCGAGCCCGCCACTTCATACCAGTTGCGCAGGCCGATCAACCCGCTGTCGCTCCAACTGGCGATTGCCACGGGAGTGTTGTCCTGCTGCGCGCCGAACGCGTAATACGGGAAGCGATTATCCACCGCTACGTGATAGAACTGCGCCGTCGGCTGGTTGAGCTGCGGGGTCCAGTTCTTGCCGCCGTCGATGGAAATGGTGGCGCCGCCATCGTCGCCGTTGATCATGCGCGACGGGTTGGCGGGATCGATCCACAACCCGTGGTGATCGCCGTGCGGCGCCGAAAGCAGGGTGAACGTCTTGCCCCCATCGGTGGAGCGGAACATTCCCGTGTTGAGCACGTACACCGTATCGCCGTTCTTCGGATCGGCGAAGACGTGGCTGAAATACCAGGCGCGCTGGCGGTAGCGTTCGTCGTCATTGACCAGCTCCCACTTATCGCCGCCGTCGCCGGAGCGGAACAGCCCGCCCTTCTCAGCTTCGATCAGCGCGTAGACGCGGCTGGAATCCCCGCCCGACACCGAAACCCCGATGCGGCCCAGCACCCCCTCCGGCAAGCCGTTGCCTTGGAGGCGCTTCCAGGTGGCGCCGCCGTCGGTGGAGCGATACAAACCGCTGCCGGGCCCGCCGCTCGACATGGTCCAGGGTTCGCGCAGGAATTGGTACATGGCGGCGAAGACCACGCGCGGATTGGCGGGATCGAAAGCCAGGTCGGTGGCGCCGGTGCGGTCGTCGACGTAGAGAACCTTGGTCCAGCTCCGGCCGCCGTCGGTCGAGCGGAAAACCCCGCGCTCCCGGTTGGGCCCGAAGGCGTGGCCCATGGCGGCCACCAGCACGATGTCGGGATTGCGAGGATCCACGATTACCTGGGGGATCTGCCGCGTGTCGCCGAGGCCCAGGTTCTTCCAGGTCTTGCCGCCGTCACTGGACCGATAGACGCCATCGCCGTAAGAGATGTCGCCGCGCAGGCAGCCTTCGCCCGTGCCGGCGTACACCACGTTCGCGTCCGACGGCGCCACTGCAATGCTCCCGATGGACGCAATCGGCTGCCGGTCGAACACCGGGTTCCAGTGCGCTCCGCCATCCACGCTCTTCCACACGCCGCCCGCCGCCGCGCCGAAGTAGTATGTCCGCGGATCGCCGGCCACTCCCGCAACCGCCAGCACGCGCCCGCCCCGAAACGGCCCGATCAGCCGATACTGCATTCCTTTAAGAAGCTTCTCGTCCAGTTGGCCGAACAGGGCGCCGGAGAATAGCAAGGCGGCAAACGCCAGTCGATAAGGCTTGAAGGAGTTCATTTACCCGCTCAGTATAGCGTGGCAACGGGAAAAAGCTTCGCCACGGTATACTGAGCGTCTGATGCACTTGAAGATTCTGGCTCACCCGATTTTCCCTGCCCTCAACTTTCACATGCCGATGATTGTGGATCTCTCGCACCCGCTCATCATGCTGACCGGGGAAAACGGATCGGGTAAGTCCACCCTGCTGGCTTCCATTTTCTGCGCCCTCAAGGGGCAGACGGTGGAAGGTTATGTGTACCGCCTGGATCGGGGCAAGGTGGAGGTGGGCGGCGCTTATTTGTTCGATGCCGAGCAACACAATCCGCGGCTGCAACTCGAAGTGTTTCGCGAACAGCCGGAAATGGTGGAGTTCCTGAAAATGGCAAGCCACGGACAGGTGATGCTGTCGCTGTTCCGCGAAAGTTTTCCCAAGCTGCCGGACGGCGCCATCCTGCTATTGGACGAGCCGGAAATGGCGCTCTCGGTTTCCAACCAGCGCCGCATTCTCAAAATGCTCAAAGAACTGGTGGACCGGAAGCAATTCCGCATCGTCTGCGCCACGCATTCGCCGGTGCTGATCGAATCGGCCGATACCTACGTGATCGACCTGGATCGTCACGTCAACCGCAACGTGGTTTCGACCGATATGGGCATCCAGGGCGCCAGCACCATCCAATAGCCCGAGCCCATGGCCTGCTGCGACTGCCCCTTCTGCGGGCGGGTGCTGTCGCGGGAACTCGCCCCGGACAGCGAGCTTCTTGGCCCTGTCGATGCCGTCCCCCGTCAGCCGTGGTCAGTCGGCGTCGTACAGTGGAAGTGGGAGTCGGAACATTGGGCAATGCCACTAAGTTTTCCCGCTATCGAACACCAGCTCAAAAGGTGGGGCGGACCCCCTGGTCCGCAGCCGGCCCCCTGGCCGGCTGTACCGCGCGGGGTCGGAGCCGCATGTTATTGAAACCAAAGCACAGGCGAAAATGCGTATTTTCATTGCCGGGGATGGGCCGGGCGCGCCGGCTCATGGCAAGTTTCGTTCGGGGATTGCCGCCTGGATTCGTCATTGTGCATTTTTGTGCATGTGGACTGGAATCGATGCACAATGCCCGGCCTGAGCTCCGCGCCAGCCTTGCGTCGATTCCCAATCGGCGCGCTGCTTGGCAACCGGTTGGCAACCTGGGAACGATGAACGCACATAAAGAAAACAAAAGACTTATCGGCGTTGATCGGTGTTCATCGGTGGCCGGAATTTGATTTTTCAAACGCTCCTTTGAGCTGCGGCTCGATCACGTCATTTCGTGCGGTTTGAACCGGTTGCGGAGCATGATTTCGCGGGCGGCGGGCAGAGTTTCGGGTAAAACGTAGAAAAAAGCGCCGGCGCGGACACTAGTAAACACGATGCCGCCTCGGTATTCGTCGGCTTCCACGCCGTAGTCGATGCCGCCTTCGGTGAGGACAGACTCCAGGCGGAGGGCATCGCGCAGCTTTTTGGCGATGTAGATCAGCTCGGGCGATTTGTCGTCGAAATAGGAGGCTTCTTGCTTCATTCGGGGTGCCTGTTCCGAGTGTAGCGAGTTGCCAATGGGCGCGTCCGGTTGATAGGGTAAGGTTCGCAGACGGAATGGAGACGGCAACCCCCACCATAAGCCGCGAAGAGGAGCTCTACTGGCTGGCGTTGCGGCTGGCGCCGGGGCTAGGTGCGCGCTCGAGCGGCAAGCTGCTGGAGCGGTTCCGCACCCCGCAGGCCATATTCCGGGCCTCGCGCACGGAACTGGAAGCGGCCGGGCTGAGCGGGGCCGCGGCGCAGACGATCGTGAGCGGCTGCACGTTTGAGGACGCAGCCAACGAGCAAAGCAAGATGGCCGAGGCGGGGGCGGAGCTGGTGACATGGAACGACCCGCGCTACCCGGCGGCCCTGCGCGGAATCTTCGATCCGCCCGTGGTCCTCTATGTCCGCGGCCGGACGGAGCTGCTGCGCGCCCACCAATTGGCGGTAGTGGGTACCCGCCGTCCGACGGCTTACGGCTTGGCGGTGGCGGAACGCTTCTCGGGCGACCTGGCGCACGCCGGGTTGACCATCACCAGCGGGATGGCCCGGGGCATCGACACCGCGGCGCATCGCGGCGCGCTGGCCGCGGGCGGGCAGACGGTAGCGGTGCTGGGGTGCGGGGTGGACGTGGTCTATCCCTCGGAAAACCGCAAACTGGCCGGCGAAATCGCCGTCAAGGGGCTGCTGGTGTCGGAATTTCCCATGGGCTCCACCGCGTTCCCGCAAAATTTTCCGATTCGCAACCGCATTATCAGCGGTTTGAGCCTTGGGGTGCTGGTAGTGGAAGGCGCGCAGTATTCGGGCTCGGCCATCACGGCCAAGCTGGCATTGGACCAGGGGCGGGAGCTGTTCGCGGTCCCAGGAAATGTCACCTCGAAGGCCAGTTGGGGGCCTAACTTATTGATAAAACAGGGTGCTCGTCTGGTCCAGGACTGGAATGACGTGGTGACGGAACTACCGCCCGAATCCCGCCGTCATCTAATTGAGCAGGGGAAGCAAAAGATTCTGGCCGAGACCGGCGAAACACCCGAGCCCTCCGGCCCGGAGCTGGATGCGACTGCCCGCCGGGTGCTGGAAGACCTGTCTGTGGACGTTCCGATACATTTGGATGATCTAATTGAAAAGATTGGAGATACATCGGCTTCAGAACTTATTGCCGCGCTTTTTGAACTGGAGATGCTGGGCCTGGCGAAACAATTGCCAGGGAAGAACTTTGTAAAAGTGTGGTAAGGTCGAACCATAACTCGCCATCCCTGGACCTGGGGCGGCACTCACCCGTGCGGCGAGCAGAAAAATTCATCATATATGGCAAAAGCTCTGGTAATCGTGGAATCGCCTGCGAAGGCGAAAACCATCAATAAATACCTGGGCAAGCAGTTCGTAGTGAAGGCTTCGCTCGGTCATATTAAAGATCTCCCCAAACGCGACCTCGCGGTAGATGTGGAAGCGGGATTCGAACCGCATTACGAGGTGATCGAAGGCAAGAAAAAACTCATCGCGGAGTTGAAACATGCCGCCAGGAACGCGGAACGCGTGTACCTCGCGGCCGATCCGGATCGAGAAGGCGAAGCGATCTGCTACCACCTCCAGGAAGAGTTGAAAGATAAGAAGAACGGCCCGCAGATTTTCCGGGTGATGTTCAACGAGATCACCAAGAAGGCCATCGACAAAGCGATGGAAAAGCCGGGCCAGGTGAATGTGAACCTGGTGGACGCGCAGCAGGCGCGGCGCGTGCTGGACCGCCTGGTGGGTTACAAGATTTCGCCGCTGCTGTGGGACAAAGTACGGCGCGGGCTATCGGCCGGGCGCGTACAAACCGTCGCGTTGCGCCTGATCGTGGAGCGGGAGCGCGAGATCCGCGCTTTCATACCCAAGGAATACTGGACCATCGACGCGGACCTGGCGGCGAAGAAGCCACCGGGGCTGACCGCGCGCCTGGCGCGGATCAACGGCGAGACCGCCGAGATCGGCTCGACCGAGGCGGCCAACGGCGTGGTGGCGGAGCTCGATGGCGCCGCGTACACGGTGCAGGCGGTTTCCACGCGCGAGAAGCGCCGCTTCCCGGTGGCGCCGTTCATCACGTCCACTTTGCAGCAGGAATCGTCGCGCAAGCTGCGCTTCAGCGTGAAGCGCACCATGATGCTCGCGCAGCGGCTGTATGAGGGCGTGGAAGTCGGCAAAGACGCGGTCGGTCTCATCACTTATATGCGCACGGATTCCACGCGCGTTTCCGATGACGCCATCAAAGACGTGCGCGATTTCATCGGCGAGCGCTACGGCCGCGAGTACCTCCCGGATTCGCCGAATTTCTACAAGTCCAAGAAGGGCGCGCAGGACGCGCACGAGGCGGTTCGTCCCACTTCCATGGCCTACTCGCCGGATGTGGTGGACAAGTATTTACAGGAAGACGAAAGAAAAGTCTACCGGCTGATCTGGAACCGCTTCGTGGCCAGCCAGATGATGCCGGCGCTCTATGACCAGACCACCATCGACATCGGCGCAAGCGGTAAGAACGGCGAGGACTACACCTTCCGCGCGACCGGCAGCGTACGGAAGTTTGAAGGCTTCCTCAAGATCTACGAGGAGGGCAAGGACCAGACCGACGAGGAAGACGACGAGCATCGCATGCCCCTGGTGACCGAAGGCGAGCGTCTGAGGTTCAAGGCCATCCGGCCGGAGCAGCATTTCACCGAACCGCCGCCGCGGTACAACGAAGCCACGCTGGTGAAGCGCCTGGAGGCCGATGGAGTCGGCCGGCCTTCCACGTATGCTTCGATTATCTCCACCATTCAGGAGCGCGAGTACGTAAAGAAAGACGGCGGGCGCTTCACTCCCACCGAACTGGGCATGGTGGTGACCGACCTGCTCCTCGAAAGCTTCGACGACATCTTCGATGTGACCTACACGGCGCGCATGGAAGAGGAGCTCGACGAGATCGAGGAAGGCAAGATCGATTGGCGCGTCGCCATGCAGGAATTCTATGAGCGCTTCGACAAGGATCTGAAGCACGCCGAAGAGCACATGACCAACATCAAGCGGATGGAGAAGCCCACCGACTTGATCTGCGAGAAGTGCGGCAAACCGCTGGTGATCAAGTGGGGCAAGCACGGCAGCTTCATCGCCTGCACCGGCTACCCGGATTGCACCTACACGCGCGAATTGACGGTGGATTTGCCGGACGTCGACAAGGCCGATCTTTCCGAGCAGGGCGAAGAGGAGTACTGCGAGAACTGCGGCCGGCCCATGGTGTTAAAGAAGGGCCGCTTCGGCACCTTCTTCGCTTGCACCGGCTACCCGGATTGCAAGACCACCAAGCAGATTGGCGGCCAGCAGAAGAAACCCGACCAGAAGCTGGACGAGATCTGCCCGCAGTGCGGCAACCACCTGGTGCTCAAGACCGGCCGCTTTGGCGAGTTCACCG
>JBKQVG010000222.1:0-5645 GCA_052325345.1 Bryobacteraceae bacterium | reverse complement strand
CAGCGCATCGCCAAGCGCCAACTGCTCCATACCCGCGTGGTGCGCCAGGACTGTACCGTGTTGGAATTTGACGCCCTCAATGACGCTGTGCTCGCCAAGGCGGCCCTGGCCCGCATCATCGACCTGGACGTCTTCGCCGACGAGCAATTCGTCTGCGCCTACAAAGCCGACGGGCTGATCATTTCCACCCCCACCGGTTCCACCGCCTACTCGCTCTCGGCCGGCGGGCCCATCATTTTTCCCGCTGTTCCCACCATCTGCCTCACGCCGATTTGCCCGCACACCCTCACCAACCGGCCCGTGCTCGTGCCGGACACCATGACGATCCGCGTCATCTCGCACAATGCCGATGAGACCGTCTACCTGACCATCGACGGCCAGGTCGGCACGCTGCTCATGAACGGCGACACCATCGTCTGCCGCAGGACGGATTTCGCCCTGCGCCTGGTCCGCCCGCCCCACGCCATGTTCTTCGATGTCTTGCGGCAGAAGTTGAAATGGGGGGAACGATGAAGCGAATCTCGCTCACCGGCTGGATCTTTCTGGCCATGGTGGCTGGTGTCGTCCTGGGAATCGCGGACCCGGCCGTGGCGCGCCAGCTTGCGCCGCTCAGCAACATTTTTCTGCGCCTGATCCGCTCCATCGTGGCGCCGCTGGTATTCGGCATCCTGGTGGCGGGCCTGGCCGCCGGCGAGCTCAAACACATGGGCCGCATCGGCGGCAAGGCGCTGATCTACTTCGAAGTGGTCACCACCATCGCCCTGTTTCTCGGCCTCGGCGCCGTCAACCTGGTGCGGCCGGGAATCGGCGTGCCTATCGAGCGTACCGCCGCCGAAGCCTTGCCCGCGCCCGCCGCCACGAGTGGACAAGGCACGCTGAACACCGTGCTGGAGCACACGTTTCCCACCAGCATCGTCGACGCCATGGCGCGCAACGATGTGCTCCAGGTGGTGGTGTTCGCCTTCCTGTTTGGAGCGGCGTGCTCGGCCATCGGCGCCAAGGCCCGTCCGGTGGTGGACTTTTGTGGCGCGCTGGCGGAGGTGATGTTTCGCTACACCGGCTACGTCATGTACATGGCGCCGCTGGGAGTGGGCGCGGCGCTGGCAGTCACCGTCGGCTCCAAAGGCGCGGCCGTGCTCTTCGGGCTGGGCAAGCTGATCCTCACCATGTACGCCATTTCGGTCGTCTTCGTGGTGGTGGTGTTGGGCGCGGTGGTTGCCATTGCCCGAATCCCCGTGGGACCGTTCTTTCGCGCCGTCCGCGAGCCGTTTCTGATCGCATTTTCGACCGCTTCGAGCGAAGCCGCCCTGCCGCTGTCCATGGAAAACATGCAACTCTTCGGGGTGCCGAAACACATCGTCGGATTCGTCATTCCTACCGGCTACAGCTTCAACCTGGCCGGCACAACCCTCTACCTCGCGCTGGCCTCGGTTTTCGTCGCGCAAGCGGCCGGCGTGGCGCAGAGCTTCGGCGAGCAGCTCATCCTCATGCTCACCTTGATGCTCACCAGCAAGGGAGTGGCCGGCGTTCCGCGCGCCGCCCTGGTCATCCTCGTCGGCACCCTGACCACTTTTCACCTGCCGCTCGAGGGCGTGGCTGTGCTGATGGGTGTCGATGCCTTGCTGGATATGGCCCGTACCGCCGTGAATGTGCTCGGCAATTGCCTCGCCAGCGCGGTGGTGGCCCGCTGGGAAGGTTACCGGTTCGAAACCGCGGTTCAAACGTTAAAGTAAAAGGAGGAACCAAGCCTGTGTTGAAATCTGCCTTTTTGAGCATGTTCGGAGCCGCGGCCCTGCTCGCGCAAACGCCCGCGCCAAACGCCTCCCAGCCGAGCCCGCTGGAATTCGGCGTGGCCAATATGGATACCTCCGTCAATCCGTGCGTAGACTTCTACCAGTACGCCTGCGGGACCTGGCTCAAGAAAAATCCGGCGCCTCCCGATCAGGCCCGCTGGGGCCGCTTCTCCGAACTGGAAGAGCACAACCGCGACGTCCTGCACGAGATTCTGGAAGACGCCGCCAAGCCCTCCCCCTCTCGCGATGCCGTCACCCAAAAGATCGGCGACTACTACGCCGCCTGCATGGAGGAAAAGGCCATCGATGCGCGCGGGCTCAAACCCATCGATCCCGAGTTGGCCCGCATCCGCGATTTGAAGGACAAGGCCGCCCTGGCCGAGGAAATCGCGCACTTGCACGAGATCGGCGTGGGCGCCATGTTTTCCTTTGGCTCCGGCCAGGATTTCAAGGATTCCGACCAGGTGATCGCGCAGGCCGATCAGGGCGGTCTGGGGCTGCCGGACCGCGATTACTATTTCAAGGACGACGCGAAATCCGTCGAGCTGCGCGCCAAGTACGTGGAGCACGTGGAACGCATGTTCGAGCTGATGGGCGAACCGCCGGCGCAGGCCAAGGCCGGCGCCGATACGGTTATGAAGATCGAGACCGCCATCGCCAAAGGGTCGCTCGACCTGGTCTCCCGGCGCGATCCGGCCAAGGTCTATCACAAGCTTGACATGGCTAAGGTGCAGGCCCTCAGCCCGCTGTTTTCGTGGAAGCAATATCTGCGCGCCAGCGGCTCGCCCGAGTTCCAGTCCATCAACGTGGCGTCACCGGACTTTTTCAAGGCGGTGAACGCCGCCATCCAGGATTTCTCCCTCCCGCAATGGAAGACCTACCTCACCTGGCAACTCGTCCACTCCGTGGCGCGTCTGCTGCCCACCCCGTTCGTCCAGGAGAATTTTAACTACTTCGGCAAGACGCTGGCCGGCACCGAAACGCTGCGGCCCCGCTGGAAGCGTTGCGTGGATTACACCGACGCCGAGCTGGGAGAAGCCCTGGGTCAAAAATTCGTGGAAAAGACCTTCGGCGAAGAAGGCAAGGAACGCACTCTAAAAATGGTGGCCGCGCTCGAAAAGGCACTGGGCCAGGATATCGAACATCTGACCTGGATGACCCCGGCCACCAAGCAAAAGGCCCTCGAAAAACTGCACGCCATTACCAACAAGATCGGTTACCCGGACAAGTGGCGCGATTATTCCAGCGTGGTCATCAAGCGCGACGACCTGGTTGGCGACAATTTCCGTGCCGACGATTTCGAATTCCACCGCGAGCTGAACAAGATCGGCAAGCCCGTCGACCGCGGCGAATGGGAGATGACGCCGCCCACCGTCAACGCCTATTACGACCCGCTCATGAACAACATCAATTTCCCGGCGGGAATTCTGCAGCCGCCTTTCTTCGATAAGCGCGAAGACGACGCCGTCAACTTCGGCGGCATCGGCATGGTGATCGGCCATGAGCTGACCCACGGCTTCGACGATCAGGGCCGCCAGTTCGATGCCCAAGGGAACCTGAAGGACTGGTGGACGCCGGAAGACGCCAAAGAATTCGAGCGCCGCGACGCCTGCGTCGAACGGGAATATTCCAAGTTCGAAGTCGCCCCGGGCGTGCACGTCAACGGCAAGCTCACCCTCGGCGAAAATACCGCCGACAACGGGGGCCTGCGCATCGCCTTGATGGCCCTCCTCAATACCATCGGTAGCGACCAAAAGAAGATCGACGGTTTCACGCCGGAACAACGCCTGTTCCTGTCCTTCGGCCAGATCTGGTGCGAGAACGCGCGCCCGGAGATTTTGCGGATGCAGGTTCAAACCGATCCGCACTCTCCGGCCCGTGATCGCGTCAACGGCGTGGAGCAGAATATGCCCGAATTCGAAAAGGCGTTTTCCTGCAAAGCCGGCCAGCCGATGGTCAGCCCGAGCGCCTGCCACGTGTGGTGAGGAGGGGCAAATGACTGCCCTTGGAACCTCCAGCGGCGAATTGTTATAATTACAATGTTATTACATAGGGAATTTGGCATGAAGGTGGAACTGGTACGCATCGGCAACTCGCGAGGCATTCGAATTCCCAAACCGATCATCGAGCAGTGCGGCTTCGGCGATCGGGTCGAGTTGCGAGTGGAAAACGAGCGTCTCGTAATCGTTCCCGACCGTCGGGCGCGTCAAGGATGGGACAACGCTTTCCGCGCCGCCGGGCCGCCTAAAGACGACGAATTGTTACTGGACGCCGTTCCCGCTAACGAATTCGACGGCGCGGATTGGCAGTGGTAAGCCAGCCTCCGCGGCGGGACGAGGTGTGGCTGATCTCGCTCGACCCGACGCTAGGCTCGGAAATTCGAAAAACTCGCCCGTGCGTAGTGATATCGCCCGATGAAGCCAATCATCATCTCAAGACCGCGATTGTCGCCCCCATGACCACCGCCGAGCGTCCCTATCCTACACGTGTTGCAGTTCAGTTTCAGAGAAAGCGGGGGCAGATAGCGCTCGATCAGGTTCGAGCCGTCGACCGGCGGCGCCTGGTCCGAAAGCTCGGAACCGTTTCCTCGAAAACCGCGCAATCCCTGTCCGCGGTGCTGATCGAGATGTTTGCGCGGCCGTAGAATCGTACGCCGGCATGTGCCGGGCCCCCGTGGGGCAGACCATCGTTTTTTGTGGTCTGCCATGCAGCCTGCAACGTGAATCGTAGCGGACTGCGATCCGGGGATCGGCGAGGCAGGTGTCCACCAGGGAAGAGAATCCCAAAAAGACCCCGGCTGGCAGACCACGAAAAACGATGGTCTGCCCCACGGGCCTTGCCCCGCCCGTGATCCAGCCCGAACGCAGCCCGCCCTACGACGCTTTTTCTTCGGCGTAGACCAGGTATTCCTGGTAGGGGCCCTTGAAATCTTCGATGCCGCCGTCCTGAAAGTCCCAGATGCGGGTGGCCACCTCGTCGAGCAGGTCGTGGTCGTGGGTCACGATCAAGACCGTGCCTTCGTATTTTTGCAGCGCGAAATTGAGGGCGTTGATGGATTCCAGATCGAGGTGATTGGTAGGCTCGTCGAGCACCAGCACGTTGGGCTTCTGCAGCATCAGGCGGCAAAAGATCAGTCGCGCCGCCTCGCCGCCGGAAAGCGCGCGCGTGGGCTTGAGTGCATCTTCGCCGCTGAACAGCATCTGCCCCAGCAGCCCGCGCAATTCTTCCTGCCCGGCCTGCGGATCGAATTCGTGCAGCCATGCCATGGCGGTGGTGTCTTTGGTGATCGAATCGGTGTGGTCCTGGGCGAAATATCCCACCGCGACTTCGTGGCCCCAGACCACCGTACCGCCGTCCACCGGGAAATCCCGCTCGGCTTCCTCCACGAAACCCGGCGCGCTGCGAACCAGCGATCGCAAGAGGGTGGTCTTGCCGGCGCCGTTGCGGCCCATCAGGGCGACCTTTTCGCCGCGCGAAACGCTGGCGGTGAATCCGCCGATTACCTTTCGCTCGCCGTAGGATTTGCGGAGGTCCTTGATCTCGAGCGGATGCCGCCCCGATTGCCGCTTCATATCGAAACGAAGGTAGGGGCGCTGAATATTCGACTTCGCCAGCTCGGAAGTCTGCAGCCGCTCTACCTCTTTCTTACGCGACATCACCTGGCTCGACCGCGTGCCCGCCGAAAACCGTGCGATGAATTCGTTGAGCTGGGCGATCTTTTTCTCGCGCTGCGCGTTGCCTGCCTCGATGCGCGAACGGATCTGTGTCTTGGCGAGCACCATGTCGTCGTAGCCGCCGGTGTAATTGATGACCGTCTCGTAGTCGATATCCGCGACGTGGGTGCAGACGCTA
>JBKQVG010000221.1:0-6246 GCA_052325345.1 Bryobacteraceae bacterium | reverse complement strand
GAATGGGCTTGGGGACGATCCCCGACTTCTCAGCCCCATCCCGCCTGCTAAACTGGGTTTCGATGTACAGGTCTCTGGCCGCCCTGCTCCTTTGCGCGGCTGCGTTGCGCGCGGATTCGGTCCTGGTGGTTCCTTTTTTCAACCAATCGAATAACCCCAACCTGGATTGGATCGGCGAAAGCATCGCCGAATCCGTGCAGGACTCGTTGGCCTCCGAGGGCGTGCTGGTGCTGAATCGCGACGAGCGCCTGGAAGGCTATCGCCGCCTCTCCCTGCGCCCCGGCGCGCAACTGACTCACGCCTCGATCATCAAGTTGGGGATGGCCCTGGACGCGGCCGAAGTGATTTACGGCAGTTTCGAAGCCGGCCCGCCCGCTCCCGGCAGCGCCCCCGCCGGCGGCGCCACCGCCAAAGCCTCTTTGCGGATTATGGCCCGGGTCCTCAACCTCAAACATCCCGGCCTGGGGCCGGAATTCGGTGAAGCCGGCGCTCTTGAAGATCTCGCCGTTCTGGAAGTCCATCTCGGCTGGCAAAGCCTTACCCAAATCGCCCCCCAGTCGGCGCCTTCGGAATCCGATTTTCGTCAGGCTCGCCCGCCGGTGCGCATCGACGCGGTGGAAAATTACATTCGCGGCCTGCTGGCCTCGAATCCGGATCAACGCCAGCATTTTTTCATGCAGGCCGCCCGTCTCGACGAACATTTCTCCCAGCCGTGCTTCCAATTAGGCAAGACCTACTGGTCGCGCGACGAGTATAAGCTCGCGGCCGGCTGGTTTTCGCGCGTCTCGCGCTCGGATCCGCACTACTTGGAGGCGCAGTTCTTCCTCGGGCTTTGCCGTTTCGATTCCGGCGATTTCGCCGCCGCGGAAACCGCCTTCCAGACCGTGGCCGTTTCGGTGCCGCTCAACGAAGTGTTCAACAACCTGGGCGCCGCCGAGGCCCGCCGCGGCAACCTGGAAGCCGCCATCGCCAATTTCAATAAAGCCGTCGACGGCGATTCCAGCGACCCCGATTATCAGTTCAACCTGGGCTACGCCTACTGGCGCTCGCGCGAATACTCCGCCGCCGCCGAACGCTTCCGCGCCGCGCTGGAACGCGACCCCAGCGACACCGAGGCCATTGCCATGCTCGGCCGCGCGCTCCAGGGCGAGGGCGCCCGCGCCGCCGACAGCCAGCTCGAAACCCGCCTCCGCCTCAAAGAAGATTACGAAGAGGACGCCTACCGCCAGCTTCAGGCCGAACTGAAAAAGTAGGCGAGGGGGGAAGAGGACATTTACGGCACGCGGTGAAATTCGCCCGGGTGGGCATAACGACGGCATCTCTTGCGGCCGCCGCGCGGGGCGGACCTTCTGTGCGGGTTAGAGCGCGTTACGTAATGACCGCGCCAACCGCTCCCTGGCGGTCGCGGCTCCGACTCAACGATACGGCGCGGTTATTACGTAACGCGCTCTTAGAGTTGAAAACGTTGGGACCGGGTTGATCCGTAACTTACAAGAGGCCGCGGGCGCGTCCGGCCCCGCCAGCTTGTATCCTGGTGGCGATGCGATCTTTCTTCCTGGTCCTTCTGTCGACGATGAGCGTGTTTGCTCAACCGGCCGACCTGGTGCTTCGCCATGGCAAAATCGCCACCGTCGATCCGGCTTTGCCCTTTGCGCAAATGATCGCCGTGCGCGGCGGCCGAATTACGGCCGTCGGTGGGGATAGCGAGGCCGCCCGCTGGATCGGCCCGCAAACCAAGGTGATCGACCTGAAGGGCATGCTGGCTATCCCCGGCTTTATCGAGGGCCACGGCCACTTCACCGGCCTCGGCGAATATCGCATGGGCCTGGATCTGCGCGAAGCCCGCACCTGGGACGAAATCGTCGCCGAGGTGGGCCGCGCCGCCCGCCAGGCCAAGGCGGGCGATTGGATCGTGGGCCGCGGCTGGCACCAGAGCAAGTGGGACCACCCGCCCGAGCCCAACGTGGAGGGCTTCCCGCTGCACGCCTCGCTCGACCGCGTTTCGCCGCGCAACCCCGTGCTGTTGACCCATGCCAGCGGCCATGCGGCCTTCGTCAACTCCCAGGCCATGGCGCTCGCCGGCATCACCCGCGACACCGCCAACCCGCCCGGCGGCGAGATTCTCAAAGATGCCGCCGGCAACCCCACCGGGTTGCTGCGGGAACGCGCCTCGGGACTTGTCTCGTCCGCCTACGACCGCTGGCACGCGGCGCACAGCGACGCGCGCAAGGCCATCGAACTCGCCACCAGCGAGTGCCTTTCGAAGGGGATCACCACGTTCGAGGATGCCGGCTCCCCGCTCGCCGTGGCCGACGTATTCCGCTCCATGGCCGCCAACCACCAACTGCGCCTGCGCCTGTGGGTCATGCTGCGAGACTCCAACCAGGCGCTGGCGCCGAAACTCGACAGCTACCGCACCATGGGCGCCGGCAATGGCTTCCTGACCATTCGCGCCATCAAGAAATACATCGACGGCGCGCTGGGCTCGCGCGGCGCCTGGCTGCTGGCGCCGTACACCGATAAGCCCGACAGCGTGGGACTGGCCACCGAGACCCCGGAAGAGATCGAGCGCACGGCGGAGCTTGCCATCGCTCACCACTACCAGCTTTGCGTACACGCCATCGGCGACCGCGGCAATCGCGAGGCGCTCAACATTTATGAGCGCGTGTTTCGGGAGCATCCCGGCCAGAAGGATCTGCGCTGGCGCATCGAACACGCGCAGCACCTGAATGCCGCCGACATCCCCCGCTTCGGCCAACTGGGGGTGATCGCCGCCATGCAGGGGATCCATTGCACATCGGACGCGCCCTACGTGCTGCTGCGGCTGGGTCCCGAGCGCGCCGAAGAGGGCGCGTACGTCTGGCAGAAGCTCATGCGGAGCGGCGCCGTGGTGGGCAACGGAACCGATACGCCGGTGGAGGACGTGAGCCCCATCGCCTGCTACTACGCCTCGGTGAGCCGCAAGCTGAAAGACGGCACGCGTTTCTATCCCGAGCAGCGGATGAGCCGCGAGGAAGCGCTGAAATCCTACACCTGGAACAACGCCTACGCGGCTTTCGAGGAAGACGTGAAGGGTTCGCTCACGGCCGGCAAGCTGGCCGATATCACGGTGCTGTCGCGGGATATCCTGACCATTCCGGAAGACGAGATTCTTTCCACCGACGTGGTGTATACGATTGTCGGGGGGAAGGTGGCGTACAGCGCGACGCGTGATATATTCTGACGCAAATGACGATGCGCTGGATGGTTCTCTGGTTGGCGGCCTTGACGCTGTTCGGTCAATCGACGGACGCGCCGGCCTATCGCAACCCCGAGCTTACGGCGGAAAAACGCGCAGCCGACCTGGTGTCGAAGATGACGCTGGAAGAGAAGGTGCTGCAGATGCAAGACCAGGCGCCGGCCATCGAACGGCTGGGCGTTCCGGCATACGGCTGGTGGAACGAGGCGCTGCACGGCGTGGCGCGCGCGGGCGAGGCCACGGTGTTCCCGCAGGCGATCGGGCTGGCGGCCACCTGGGATACCGGGCTGATGCACCGCGTGGCGGACATTATTTCCACCGAAGCGCGCGCCAAATACAACCAGGCGCAGCGGGACGGCAATCACGCGCGCTATTACGGGTTGACGTTCTGGTCGCCGAACATCAACATCTTTCGCGATCCGCGCTGGGGCCGCGGGCAGGAAACTTACGGCGAAGATCCGTTCCTGACGGGGCGGATGGCGGTGGCTTTCATCCGCGGCATGCAGGGAGACGATCCGCGCTATTTCAAAACGATCGCGACGGCCAAGCATTACGCCGTGCATAGCGGGCCGGAGCCGCTGCGGCACAGGTTCGACGTGGCGCCGAGCGAACGCGACTTGAACGACACCTATTTGCCGGCATTCCGCGCCGCCATGGTGGAGGGGAAGGCGGATTCGATTATGTGCGCCTACAACAGCGTGGACGGCAAGCCGGCGTGCGCCAACCCGGACCTGCTGGAAAAGACGCTGCGCGGGGAGTGGGGCTTCGGGGGCTACGTGGTGAGCGACTGCGGGGCCATCGGCGACATCTACGCCGAGGACGCGCATCACTACGTGGCCACGGCGGCCGAGGCTTCGGCGCTGGCGGTGAAGACGGGCACCGACCTGACCTGCGGCACGGAGTACGCGTCGCTGGTGGACGCGGTGAAGGCGGGGCAGATTAGGGAAGCGGAGATCGACCGGTCGCTCGAGCGGCTGTTCGTGGCGCGGTTCAAGTTGGGGATGTTCGACCCGCCGGAGCGGGCGCCGTTCTCGAAGATTCCCTACACGGAAGTGGATTCGGCCGAGCACCGGCGGACGGCGCTCGAAGCGGCGCGGAAATCGATCGTGCTGCTGAAGAACCAGAACCGGACGCTGCCGTTGCAGGGATCGGTGCGCAGGATCGCGGTGGTGGGACCTTCGGCCGACGACCCGGTGGCGCCGATGGGCAACTACAACGGCTTTTCGCGGAAGCTGGTCACGCCGCTCGAAGGCATCGAGCGGCAGTTCGGCGGCAAGGCCGAGGTGCGATTCGCGCCGGGAGCGACGTACACCGCGGAAACGGCGTCGCTGGTGCCGCGGACGGCGTTAGCGCCGCCCGATGGCAAAGGGCACGGGCTGCTGGCGGAATATTTCGACAACCCCGATTTTCAGGGTGAGCCGAAGGTGAAGCGCGTGGAGCCTTTCGTCTACCAACACGCGGCCATGCCCGACGCCGCGGCTCCGGGGCGGGGCTCGGTCCGCTGGACGGGGACGCTGCGCGCGCCCGCTTCGGGCGACTACGCCATTTCAGGCCGCGGCGGTCCCGGCGGGAAGACGCGCGTCTTCCTGGACGATAAAGAGCTGGCGCCGCCGCCTTCGCCCGAAATCGCCTTGCAGGGCTCGGCGTCGCGGCGAATCCCGCCACCGGCGCACGTCGAACTGGAGGCCGGGCACGACTATAAGCTGCGCGTGGAGTACCGGCCGGGAGGGTACGCATCGAGCGCGCAGTTGATGTGGCTGCCGCCGGCGGATGCGCTGCTGCCCGAAGCCGTGGAAGCGGTGAAGGCCGCGGACGTGGCGCTGGTGTTCGTGGGGTTGAACCCGAATCTGGAAGGCGAAGAGATGCCCGTGGACATCCCCGGTTTCAAGGGGGGCGACCGCACCGATCTGAAACTGCCGGCGAACCAGGAAAAGCTGGTGGAAGCGGCCGTGGCTACCGGCAAGCCGGTGGTGGTGGTGCTGACCAGCGGCAGCGCGGTGGCGGCGGTTTATGCGGCCGAGCACGCCGCCGCCGTTCTGGAAGCGTGGTACGGCGGGGAAGAGGCCGGCACGGCGATCGCGGAGACGCTGGCGGGGACGAACAATCCCGCGGGGCGTTTGCCGGTGACGTTCTACCGCGGCGTGGAGCAGTTGCCGGCGTTCGAAGATTACGATATGAGGGGGCGGACGTATCGCTACTTCACGGGCGACCCGCTGTACGGGTTCGGCTATGGGCTGAGCTACTCGACGTTCCGCTACTCCGGACTGAAGGCCACGCGGGACGCCGCGGGAGGGCACATCAAGGTGCGCGTGAAGAACGATTCCTCCCGCGACGGCGACGAAGTGGTCGAGTTCTACCTCGACGGCCATGGGCCGGACGCGGCCGTGCGCGACCTGCGCGGGTTTGAGCGCGTGCACCTGGGCGCCGGCAAGACGCGCGAGGTGGAGTTCACGGTGAGCCTGGAAGACCTGCCGAAAGCCAGGACGGCGATCAGCGTGGGAGGCGGGCAGCCGGCCGCACAGATTGCGCACGTGGAGGGCGTTCTTTAGCGCCGGGCTGGATGTTTATGGTATTCCGTACACCCGGCAAAACGAGACGCGGCACAATCCCAAAACGCGAGGTGCGCTCCCTGGGAAGCCGTGAAATAAATACATTCCAGCCACAGATAAACACAGATGAACGCAGATAAAGCCTCTGTTTTTCTTATCCGCGTTTATCTGTGTTCATCCGTGGCTATATTTCTTCACAGCTCCCGGCGGCCGCGGCTTCGTAACAGGTTCTACGTGTTTGCATGTAGTTGCCGAGCCGCGACCGCGAGGGAGCGGTTGACGGGAGCGGATCTCCCCAAGATCGGTTAAGCACCCAAGCGGTCCAAGCGGTTGGGCGCGCGACATAAGAGTGGAGTAGCTGCCCCACAGAGCAGCAGAGCCGCTTCGCGGGGAAGCATGGTGTGTTGAGCGAGACAAGCGCCGGGAGGAGTCCCGGCGTGGCAGACTGAGAGTCCGCTC
>JBKQVG010000220.1:0-15341 GCA_052325345.1 Bryobacteraceae bacterium | reverse complement strand
GAAGTTGCAAAAACCTTCGTGGTGCTTGGTGGTCATCACCATGTACTTCTGGCCGGCCGATTTGGCCAGCTTGGCCCACTCGCGGGCGGCATTCGGTTTGGGCCGGAACTGTTTGGCGTATGCCTGGTACTCGGCCACCGGAATGCCTTCATTTTCCATCACCCATTCGTGCCGGGCGAGCACGCTGTACACGCCCCAATGGATGAACATGCCGAAGCGCGCCTCGTGCCACCACTTCATGCGGCGGGCGCGGTCCTCTTCGCCGCCCGCGGCCGAAACCGTACCCACGGCGGCGGTAGCCGCAGCCGCGGCCGTCATCAATTCCAGGTAATCTCGTCGCGTCATAGGGACCACTCCAGCAGGCAGCATACCACGTTTCGTTAGCGATAAATACGACGAAGGCCTCAGAACATCCGGTAAGCTACGAACGCGCCGGCGTAGGCCAATGCGCCCATGTAAGTGAATTGCAGGATGGGCCACTTCCAGCCGCCGGTTTCGCGGCGCACCACGGCGACGGTGGAGAAGCACTGCATGGCGAAGGCGAAAAACACCAGCAGGGCAAAGGCGCCGCCGATCGGCAAGTCGTGCCGCAACGCGCTTTCCAGGCTGGCGCGCTGGGTTTTTTCGTCCATGCCGTAGATTTCGCCGAGAGTGGCGATGATGGTTTCGCGCGCCGCCAGCGAAGTGATCAGGCCAATGCCGACCTTCCAGTTCATGCCCAGCGGCTTAATCAGCGGCTCCAGCGCGTGCCCCGCCATCCCGGCCACGCTGCGCTCCATGGCGGGTGCATGGCCATGGTCGAGCGGCAGGTGCTCGGCCGCCCACAGCACCACCATCACGAACAGAATTACCGTGCCGGCGCGGCGCAGGAAGACTTTGCTGCGGTCGAGCAGGCGCAAGCCGAGGGAACTGAGCGTGGGCAGGCGGTAGGCCGGCATTTCCAGCAAGAAAGGAGTGCGTCCGCTCTTGAGCACCGACGACTTCAGCGCCCAGGCGGTAAGGAACGCGGCCAGAAAGCCAAGCACATAAAGTCCCAACAGCGCGGCATCCTGCGTGCTCAACAGCCGCCACACCAGCGGACGGCGGGGGATAAAGGCGGCAATCAGCAAGGCATACACCGGCAGGCGCGCCGAACAGGTCATAAACGGGGCGATGAGGATGGTGGCGATGCGGTCCCGCTTGTTTTCGATGGTGCGGGTGGCCAGGATGGCCGGCACCGCGCAGCCATAAGCCGACAGGAGAGGGATGAACGATTTCCCCTGCAGACCGACCCGCGCCATGGTGCGGTCGGCGATGAGGGCGGCGCGCGCCAGGTAACCGGAATCTTCCAGGATGCCGATGAACAGGAACAGCAGCAGAACCTGGGGCAGGAAGACGATGACCGAGCCGACGCCTTTCCAGATACCGTCGGCGACGAGATCGCGGACGAGCGACGGCGGAAACGTAGTTGCAATCCAGTTGCTACTGACCTGAAACAGCCAATCGATCCCGGCGTTGAGCGGGGCGGCGGCCTCGAAAATGGTGCGGATGACGCCCACCACCACCAACAAAAAAATGATGGGCCCAGCCACCGGGTGGAGGAAAACCGCGTCCAGCCGGCGGGTCCAGGCGGGCGGAACCGGTGCGCGGTAGCGGGCCTCGGCGCCCACTTTGCCGGCCCACTCGCGGCACTGCGGCACATCCTGCAAAATTGGAAGCTGCCTGGGCGCGGGTTTGGGCATGGCCCCGGCCAGGAATTCCCAGATGACGTCGAGCCCTTCGCCGCTCCGGGCGCTGACCAGCGCTACCGGCGCGCCGATTTCCGCGGCCAGCTTTTCGGTGTCAACCTTGCCGTGCCGGCTGCGCAGATCGTCAGCCATGTTGAGCACGAGCAGGGTGGGCAGACCAAGCGCCAGGATGGGCGCGGCCAGCATGAGGTGGCGGTTCAGATTGGTGGAATCGAGGACCAGCAGCACCGCGTCGGGTTTGGCAACGCCGGTCCGTTCGCCGGTCAGCACGGCGCGTGCGACCTCCTCGTCTTCCGAGCGCGGATTCAGGCTGTAGACGCCGGGCAGGTCAATGAGCTGCAACTGGCGGCCGTCGGGGAGTTCCGCCATGCCGGTGTGCTGCTCGACGGTGACGCCGGGAAAGTTGGCTACCTTCTGGCGCAGGCCGGTGAGGCGGTTGAAAAGCGTGGTCTTACCCGAATTGGGAGGCCCGATGACGGCGACCGCACTGGCCAGACCCGGCGTGGCGGGGACTTCCGCTAGCGCAGTCTGTCCGCAGCCGTGGCAGTCGCCGCACTGGCTCATGGTTTCCTCGGTTTACCGCCGTCGAACCTTCAAACCACGGGCGGTTTCCCGCCGCAGGGCGATTTCCGAACCATCTACTTGAAAGACGCGCGGGTCGCCTCCAGGCGCGCTCAAACCGGCCGTCACTCGCGTTCCCGGGAGGAATCCCAACTCCATTAATCTCCGCGCGTCGTCGCCCGGAAGATCGATATGATCGAGGATGGCCGCGTCGCCGCGCCGGAGGTCGAGCAAGGTCGGGGAAGCGCTTTCCCGGACCGTGCTATTGCCACTCAGTTGCATCTCAATTCAGTATGCGCAAGTCCGAAATGATTGTCAAGTTGCGGTTGGTTTTTACGGCGTTTTTCCCCGGCCAATGGCGTCCTTGAGCCTGCCAATGGTGCAGAATGAAAGGATACCAGGATGGTCCACACGTGTTGGATACGCCGATTTCGCGCTGACAATATGGAAGATATTCTTCGCGTCGAAAATGCCTGTTTCGGACGCTTCGCTTACGATCGCAAGCTGTTTGCAGAATACGCCCAGCGGGAGGGCGGCCTCTTCCTGGTCGCGGGGATAGGACGGCGCATTTGCGGGTATTCGATTGCCTGCGTGCGCGGGGGAGCCTGCCGCCATGCCGCCGAACTGGTATCGATCGGCGTCGAGCCGCTCGCCAGGGGGCAGGGCGTGGCCTCCCTGCTTCTGGAGAACATGTTTCGCCGCCTGCGGATGCGCGGCGTCCGGCGCGTGGCGCTGACGGTGCGGGTGGGGAACCAGCGCGCTCAGGCGCTTTACCAACGTTTCGGCTTTCGCCGCCAGCGCATCGTTACCGGGTACTACGAAGACGGCAAGGACGGGGTGAGAATGGCGGTGCGGTGGGGGGCCCGGTGACGACAACCGCGGAGAGATCCAGGCAAGCCAAAATCAAGAAGAAGTTTAGCCACAGATAAACACAGATGAACACCGATAAGAGCAGATAAAGAAATCAAAGGATTTATCTGTGTTCATCTGTGTTCACCGAAGAAATGTTTTGGATTTGTAAGCGGCTTAAAGTCCGCGCGTTGCGGGAGCCTGGTCCGGCCCGCGCGGTGGCCGACTGGCAACCCAGGTCGGCGTTAACCGTTTTGGGGATGCCCCCGTATTCAACCCGACAACCGCTCCCTGGCGGTCGCGGCTTCCGTTACAGGCGCCGCGTGTTTGCATGTAGTTGTCGATCGCCCATTCTCCCCAAAACGGTTAAGCACCGGCGAATGCGCTGCGCCCCCATATGTTGGTGGTCTTGTGCCGTAAGGAAATCCGGCCAGAGTTCTGAATTTGCAATCGGCGGAAGAGCCCGCCCCCCACCTTGCCCTCTCGCCGACGAGCTCGAATGCCGAGAATGCCGACAATTACCGCGTAGCGGTTTACCGGCCTCGGGCCCGTACTAAGGTGAGATTGCCTGAAACCAGCGGCCGGGGGGCCACGTTTAACACTTAGGTTCAACAACTCCAGCCAGTTTAGGCGTATAGTGGATCTAGCGGGAGATTCCGATCATGAGACGTGGATTCGCATCGCTGCTCGTAATCTTTACCGCTCTGAGCCTGGCGGCTCCGGGCGCGTTTGCCGACGATAAGAAGAAAGACCCCGATGCGATCGGCGACCGCGACGTCGCCGGGGGCGTCAACTTCTATTCCCTCGAACACGAAATCGCTTTAGGCAAACAGTTGGCGCAGGAAGTCGAGCGGCAGGCCAAAATCATCGACGACCCGGTGATTGCCGAGTACGTCAACCGCGTGGGCCAGAACATCGTCCGCAACTCCGACGCCAAGGTGCCGTTCACCATTAAGGTCCTGGACACCGAGGAAGTCAACGCGTTCGCTTTGCCCGGCGGTTTTTTCTTCGTAAACTCCGGTCTGATTCTGAAAGCCGATACGGAGGCCGAACTGGCCGGCGTGATGGCCCATGAAATCGCCCACGTGGCGTGCCGCCACGGCACGCGCAACGCGACCAAGGCCGACATGATGCAGATCGGCGCCATCGCCGGGTCGATCTTCCTCGGCGGGTGGACCGGATACGCCATCCGGCAGGGGATGGGCCTGGCAATTCCGATGGGATACCTGGCCTTCACGCGATCCGCGGAAAAAGAGGCCGATTTTTACGGCCTGCAGTATCTGTACAAGTCCGGCTACGATCCGAACGCGTTTGTGGACTTCTTCGAAAAGCTCCAGACCATGGAAAAGAAGAAGCCCGGAACGATTTCGAAAGTGTTTTCGACCCATCCCATGAACGAGGACCGCATCAAGTCCGCCCAGGCCGAGATCGGAACGTTCAAGTCGCAACCGGAATATGTGGTCAACACTTCCGAATTCAACGACGTCAGGAACCGACTGGCCATGCTGCACAACCGCCGCAAACCGGATTCGCAGGACGATCCGAACCGGCCGCGCCTGCGCCGCAATACCAATGGCCCGGTCGACGACGGCAGCGGCACCACCAAGACCGACGACGGCGACGACAGGCCCACCCTGAAGCGTCGCGACAACGGCGGCGGCAACAACAATTAACGGCCGCGAATCCGAGGTAGAGCAGGAGAGAGGGTGACGCGGACCGGTTGACGCTTCGTATTCCTATCGAGGCCGAAGCGGGTTCACTTGCGTTACGCCACTATCCACCCAAGCGTTCGGTGAGGGTTATCGGAGTCCGCAGGCGGAAGGTGATGCGGGTTTCCGACGGCAGCGCCGCGGGGCGGGTGTGCGCGAGAGCCACGCCGCCGGCACCGGCGCCTGCGCCGGCTCCAATGGCGGCGCCTTTGCCGCCCCCCACGATTCCCCCGATGACCGCGCCCAGCACGGCGCCGCCGGCCACGGTTTCAACGTCCGCACCGCGGTTGGGCTCGGCGTGCTTTTCGAAGCTATCGGTGCGGATCGCGACCTGCTGGCCGTCGGAGGTATTCAGGCGGGTCAACTCCACGGCGATGGCGGCGGCGTTGCCCAGCTTGCCGGGATTGGAAGCCACCACGCGGCCTTCCACCCGCGCGCCGCGCTCGGCAATCACGAAACCGTCCACCACCAGCTCGTGATCGAGGGTGGCGGTGAACCCGTCGCCGGCGGCATTCCGATCCGAGGAGAGACTGTCCAACAGGCGCACCGGGATCAAGAGCCCGGCGTTCAGCGTCACCGTGTTGGGGATTCGCTCGGCCGGAGCGGGAGTGGCGCTCTCCGTTTCGGGGCTCGCGGGCGGAGGGGCAGGGCTGGTTTGCCGCGCCGGTTCAGGAGCCGGCGCTATCGGTTCGGGACCGGCCATGGGAGCTGGCGGTGACGTGGCCGCCGCCGCAGGTTCGTTCGGACGGGCCTGGGGGACCGCTTGAGCGGGAGGCTCCGCGGCGGCCAGCATGCGTGGGTGAAACGGCGATGGCCGCGTGGCGCGGCGCGCCGGAGCCGCGACTGGCGCGGGCCTGGCAGCGCGGCGCGCCGGCGGAGCCGGTTCCACTGGAGGAGCGGGCGCGGGCTCCGGCGCCGGGATAGCCGCGGGCGCCGGTTCGGCGGCTGCCACCGCGGCCGGCGCGCCTGGATTCGCCCGCACCGGGCTGCTCGCACTCTCCCGCCGCAGTTCCGCCACTCTCATCACCGCGGCGCCGCCCAAGGCGCCCGCCAGCACCAGAATTACGATATGCACCGGCCGCATGGTCGCTCCTCGTGCTGATGGACGCCCGCGCCGAAAGTTCCGTTTCCACGCGGGAAACGTTAAAATCGGATCATCCGCGCGGTTTCATGATTACGTTTCCAGACCATTTTTCGATTGGCAAGGTGCGCATCGCCCCAGCCACGGTATTGGCGCCCATGGCGGGCGTCACCGATACCGTATTTCGCCGCTTCATCCGCAATTTGCGCGGCTGCGGGTTGATGATGACCGAATTCACCAGCTCGCACGGGGTCAAGGCGTCGGTGGGGCGCAAGTCTTCGAGGACGCTGCGCTACCTGGCGTTCGATCCGGAAGAGCATCCCATTTCGGCGCAATTGTTCGGCGCCGACCCGGCGGTGATGGCCGACGCCGCGCGGGTCTGCCAGGACCTGGGCTTCGATATCCTGGATATCAACTTCGGCTGCCCGGTAAATAAAGTCGTCAAGTGCAACGGCGGTTCCGGCCTGTTGCGCGACCTGCCGCTGGTGGAACGGCTGCTGCGCGAAGTGCGCCAGGCCATCTCGATCCCGTTGACCTTGAAATACCGCGCCGGCTGGAACGACCGCGAGCTGGTGACGGTGCGCATGGCGCAACTGGCCGAGGAATGCGGCCTGGATGCCATCGCGCTGCACCCGCGCACTCGCGAGCAGGGCTATGGCGGCCAGGCCGACTGGAGCCGTATCGCGGAAGTGAAAGCCGCGGTGAAGATTCCGGTGATTGGCAACGGCGATATCGTGACCCCGGAGGATGCCGTCCGCATGGTGCGGGAAACCGGCTGCGACGCGGTCATGATCGGCCGCGCCGCCAGCTCCAACCCGTGGATCTTCCGCCAGGTCGCGCAGTACGTGGAAACCGGCCGCTACGATCAACCCACCGAAGAAGACCGCTACTTCATGATGCGCCGCTATTACGAGATGCTGATCGCCCGCGACGAGCGCGACACCACCGGAAAAATGAAACAGTTCGCAACCTATTTCACTCACGGCGTACGCCACGGCGCGCAGCTTCGCGCCGCCATCTATCACGCCGTGGAACCCGCGGCCATTCTCGACCTGGTGGACCAATTCTTCCGGTCCGAAGCCCTTGCCCAGTGAAACAGGTCCAATTGATTACAGACGGGGCGTGCCTGGGCAATCCCGGCCGCGGGGGATGGGCCGCGATCCTGCGCTATGGCGAGCGCAAGAAGGAAATGTGGGGCTCGGAAGCGCACACCACCAACAATCGCATGGAGCTGACCGCGGCCATCGAGGGGCTGCGCGCGTTGAAAGAGAATTGCGCGGTGGAAGTGGTGACGGATTCCGAATACCTGAAGAACGGCATCACCACCTGGATCCACAACTGGAAGCGCAAGGGCTGGATGACGTCGGCGAAGAAACCGGTGGTGAACCAGGATCTGTGGCAGGAGCTGGATGAACAGGTGAACCGGCACAACACCACCTGGACATGGACCAAAGGCCACGCCGCCCACGCCGATAACAACCGCTGCGACGAGTTGGCCACGCGGGCCGCCAGGGAACAGAATTCCAGCGATGGCGCACCAACCAGCGCGTCCATTTGAGGGTGCGCGGCACGGCGCGCCATCGTGGAAAATTGGCTGACCCAACCGACGGGGAATCGGTGCGGAAAACCGGGTGGGACAGACGATCGTTTTTTGTCGTCAGGCTGTTGCTGCCTTGGCGAGGGCCCGACAGACCACGAAAAACGATGGTCTGTCCCACCCCGCAGTCACCGAATCACCATAGCGCCGCACGGCAGCGCAGAAACCTTCAAGAGATTTCCCGATCACACCGCGGCCAAAGCCTGTTCCAGGTCCGCGACGATGTCGGCGGCGGATTCGATCCCGGCCGAAAGGCGCACCAGGTTGTCGCGGATGCCCATGCGCTCGCGGTGCTTGGGAGATACCTCGCGGTGCGAGGACATCACCGGATAGAGCACCATGCTGTGGACGTCGCCGAGCGAAGTGGCCGGCACGATCATCTCCAGCCCGTCCAGGAATCGGAACACCTCGTCGCGGCCGGCGCCCCCGATTTCGAAGCTGACCATGGCGCCGTACAGGTCCGGCGGAAACAGGCGGCGGATGGCGGCGGCGTCCGGGTGCGCCGGGTCGCCCGGGAAATAGACGCGCTCCACTTTGGGATGCGCCGCCAGCCACGCCGCCAGCCGGCAGGCGTTGGCGCACTGCCGTTCCATGCGCAGCGGGAAGGTCTTGATGCCGCGCATCGTCAGATAGCTCTCAAACGGGCCGAGCACGGCGCCGACGGTGCGGGAAAGGGCGCGCAGGATGGGGAAGTGCCGTTCGTCCGCGATCACCGCGCCGCCCAGCACGTCGCCGTGGCCCGAAAGGTACTTCGTCAGCGAGTGTACGCTGAAGTGCGCGCCCAGCTCGAGCGGCCGCAGCAGCAGCGGCGTGGCGAAGGTCGAATCCACCACCAGCGCGGCGCCCGCGGCGCGGGCGATGGCGGCGATCCGGTCCACCTGGGCCACCCTGAGCAGCGGGTTCGAAATGGATTCCATGAGGATGCAGCCCGGCTTGGCCTCGGCGACCGCCGCCTCCAGCGCCGCCAGGTCGCAGACGTCGGCGAAGCGCACCTCGATGCCGGAGGGTTCCAGCACGTTCAGCAGCAGTCCCACCGTGGCACCGTACAGCGCGTTGGCGGCCACGATGGATTTGCGCCGCTCGGCCAGCGCGGCGGCGACCGCCAGTTGCAGGGCCGCCATGCCGGAGGCGCAGGCCAGCGAGCCGTAGCCGTTTTCGAGCGAGGTGAGCAGTTCTTCCAGCGCCCGGTTGGTGGGGTTGTCATAGCGCGCGTAGGCGTAGCCTTCCTCCTCGCGGCCGAAGATGCGGTCGAGCTGAGCCGCGGATTCGTAGAAATAGCTCGACGCCGTATAGATGGGCGTGGCGACCGGAATCGCGGAGGAAGGTTTGCGCCGGTCGCCGGCATGCACGGCGCGGGTGTGGATCTGGCCGGCGCCGGGAGTCCGGTCGCCGGGTTTGGTGGCTCTCATTTTCGTTTCCAGCGCACGCCGCTCTTGGTGTCCTCCAGCAGAACGCCGTTCTGGGAGAGCTGCGCGCGGATCTCGTCGGCGCGGGCGAAATTCCTGGCCTTCTTGGCGGCGTTGCGTTCCGCAATCAACGCCTCGATCTCCGCATCGCCCCACTGGCCGGCTTCGGCCGAAAGTTTCAATACGTCGAAGACCCGGTCGAAGGCGGCCAGCAGATCGAGCGCCGCCGGCCCGTTCCCGGCGAGGAATTCGCCCATATCCATGGCCGTATTGGCGTCGCGCAGGTATTCGAACACGGCGGCCAGCGCTTCGGCGGTATTCAAATCGTCGTCGAGCGCGTTCCGAAAGGCCTCTTTGGCGGCGGCGGTGCGCCCCGTCCACACCTCGCTGGCGCCTTCCGGCAACCGGTCCGTCGCCAGCCGCAGCTTGAAATTGCGCAGCCGGTCGATGGCCGTCGCGGCCGATTTCAGCCCGTCGAAGGTGAAGTTGAGCGATTTGCGGTACGGCACCGACGCCAGCAGGTAGCGGATCGCCTCCGGCGTGTAACCAAGCCCCAGGATGTCGCGCAGGGTATAAAAATTGCCCAGCGATTTCGACATCTTCTGCCCTTCCACCAACAGAAACTCCGCGTGCAGCCAGAAGCGGGCGAAGGGTTTCCCCGTGAGCGATTCGGATTGGGCGATCTCGTTCTCGTGATGGGGGAAAACCAGGTCGACGCCGCCGGCATGCAGATCGAGCGTTTCCCCCAGGTACTTGATGGCCATCACGGAGCATTCGATGTGCCAGCCCGGGCGCCCGGGGCCCAGAGCGCCTTCCCAGAACGGCTCGCCGGCCTTGCAGGCTTTCCAGAGCGCGAAATCGCGGGCGTCGGCTTTCTCGTAGGTGTCGACATCCACGCGGGCGCCGGCGATGTTGCCGCGGAAATCGTTGTGCGAGAGTTTGCCGTATTCCGGAAAGCTGGCGATGCGGAAATAAACGCTCCCCTCCGAGCTGTAGGTATGCTCGGATTCCCCCAGCCGCCCGATGGCCTTCACCATGTCGTCGATGTGCTCGGTCGCGCGCACCAGGCGCTCCGGCCGTTCCAGCCGAAGAGTGGCGCAATCCTCTAGAAAAGCCTTGGCATAGACGGCCGTATAGTCGGCGAGAGTCTTGCCCTGGGCCACCGCGTTGCGGATGATTTTGTCGTCCACATCTGTGATATTCATCACATGGTCGAGGGCAAAACCGTTGAGCCGAAGAGAGCGGCGCAGCACGTCTATAAAAGTGAAGGTGCGGAAATTGCCGATATGAGCGTAATCGTAGACGGTTGGTCCGCACGTATACATGCGAACCGTGTTGCGCTCGGACGGCGTGAACACTTCGACTTGCTGCGAAAGGGTGTTATGAAGACGCAATGCCATGGGCTTGGTTGATAAAAACCATGGTAACAGACCCGCATCGCGACACGGCCCGGATCGTGTATCTGTGGGGCGGCCCGATCGGGCGATTTCGTAGAAATTGCTCGGTGCGTAAAAAATTCGGGATTTTTCCGCTCCGCCAAGCACTTTAGTTGCAGGGAGCTACGGAATGGATTCAGAATTGCAAGCGCCGGAGTCAGACTCGATCGCGATAGGGCCTCCAGTGTGCCGCCGCCACTACCGTCACCGTGCCACCTGGAGGCAGAGGAGCAATATTATGGACCAACGAAATCACGACAGGCGGACCCACCGCAGATACGACATCCATCTGCCGGTTCAATATCGGGTTTCGCAGCGAAACACGATGCCGATTGTTGGTACCGGGACGACGTGCGATCTGAGTACTGGCGGGCTGAGCTTCCGTTGCCGAAGAATCCTTCCCGTGGGGGCGCACATCGAGCTTTCCGTCGAATGGCCTGCCATGTATGGGGACTCGCAGGCGATGGAACTGCAGGTGACCGGGTTTGTAATGCGCACCGAGGGCAACCGCACCGGAGTGCGCGTGAACTCCCACCGGTTTCGCATGTTGCCGCTTGCCGACCAGCCGTATCGCGTCAGCGCGTAAGGGTATGGGCGGGTTGACGCCCCGCGGACCGATTGACAATCGGTACCGCCGGGCAAAGGCCGGCTGTGTCTTGGTGCATCGAAGGGCGGGAGGCAGAGTTGCCGGTTCGGCCGCGTGGTGGGCCGACCCTTGGGCCGGCCTTTCTTCGATGCTCCCCCGCGAACGCGCAATTGACGCTGAGAGCGCGCCGGAGTAGTCTAAAAATGACGGGCGTTCCCATGAGTCGATACCTACCGGCGCGCTACTACTTTTGGTTCGGCATTCACGCCGTGGTGTTGGCCATGGCGGCCGCCTGGTATGGCTGGTATCGCGCGCCCGAATCGGCGGCCGGCATGGTGCTGGCGCTGTCGCCCTGCGTGCTGTTCCTATTGACCGCCTGCGCGCTGTTCTTCATGGCCATGCGGCCCGCCATCGAGATTCGCGAGGCCCATGTGAGAATTGGGCGGCGGGTGATCCCCTGGATGGATATCCGCCGGGTGGACCGCACCGGCTGGCTTTCGCCGCTGATCCTGCGCATTACGCTTTTTGACGACTCCCGCCTGCTCGTGATCTATCCCGGCGACCTGGATTCCTGCAACGCAGTGTTGCGGCAATTCCGGCGCCTCTCGCGCGACGCCCTGATCGATGGCATCCCTTACCGGCAATATTGGGGCGAAGTGCTGGCGGAAAGCGCCGAAAGGCCGGCCGCCATGCCTCCCCGCTACCGCATTCTCCGCCCCGAGGATGAAGCCGAAGTGGAGCGCCTCTACCAGCGCCTGAAGACGGTCGGCAATCTCGACCAGAAGAACTCCACGGACGAGAAATAGCACTTGCCGCGAAGGCGATACCTTTTCTTCTTCGGTTTCCTGCTGGCGGCTTGCGCCCTGTACCTGTGCCGCGACGCCTGGCTGTCGGCCATGGGGCGGATGCTGGTTCACGACGACGGCCCCGCCAAGGCCGAAATCGCCGTCGTGCTGGCCGGTGACGGCTACGGTCACCGCATCGAGAAAGCCGCCGACCTGGTCCGCCGGGGATTCGTTCCCACCGTTCTGGTGGACGGCACCAACGACAATTACGGCCTCTGGGAATCCGACATGGCGATCGCTTTCATTGCCCGGCAAGGGTTCCCCGCCGCCTGGTTCGTCGGGCTGCACTGCCCGACGAATTCCACCGCGGAGGAGGCCGGCATCGTGATGGCCGAGCTGCGGCGGCGGAACATCCACTCCTTCCTGCTGGTAACCAGCGATTACCACAGCGGCCGGGCAAGGAGGATCTTCCTTTCCTGGGAACGCCATAACGGTTACGCCCCAGCGATGCGCGTGGTGGTGTCGCACGACGAATATTTCACCCCGTCCGGCTGGTGGCGCGACCGGGAAGCGCGCAAGATCGTGCTCATCGAGTGGATGAAGACTTTCGCCGCCGCCGTAGGGATGTAGCATGTGGAAGTCGCTCGCGACGGTCAAGCCTTATCTCTGGCGCTACCGCAAGGCCATGGCCCTGGGCGGCCTGTGCCTGGTGCTGAAAGACTTGGCCCAGGCCGGGCAGCCGCTGATGATTCGCGCCGCCATCGACGCCCTTTCCGGCCACGCCGGCAGCGCCTTCGTGCGTTTCGCCTTCTACCTCGTGGGACTGGCCGCGGTCAAAGGCGTGTTCCAGTTCTGGATGCGCGTGATCCTCATCGGCGTCTCGCGGGACATCGAATACGACCTGCGCAACGACCTGTTCGCGCGGCTGGCCGGCCTGTCGCCGGATTACTTCGCCCGCACCCGCACCGGCGACATCATGGCCCGCGCCACCAACGATCTCAATGCCGTGCGCATGATGCTCGGTCCGGGCATCATGTACTGTTTCGAGACCAGCCTCACCTTCGCCCTCGCCATTGCCATCATGCTGCGCGCCGACTGGCGGCTGGCGCTGTGCTCGCTCGCGCCCGCGCCGGTCGTGAGCCTGGCCGTGATCCTGTTCGGCGGCGCCATTCACCGCCGCTTCGAACGCATCCAGGAAGTCTTCTCCGATATCTCGAGCCGCGTGCAGGAGAACCTCGCCGGCGTGCGCATGGTGCGCGCCTTCGTGCAGGAGCGCGCCGAAATCGCGGGCTTCGAAGCGCTCAATCGCAAGTACATCGCGCACAATTTGGCGCTGGTCAGAATCCAGGGAGTCTTCGAGCCGCTGCTCGAGACCCTGGTGGGCCTGACCTTTCTGGCCGTGCTCTGGTTCGGCGGCGAACAGGTGCTGGCCGGCCGGATTTCGATCGGCGGCTTCGTGATGTTCAACACCTACATGAGCATGCTGGTGTGGCCCATGATCGCGCTCGGCTGGGTGGTGAACCTGATCCAGCGCGGCACCGCGTCGCTCGACCGCATCAACCAGATTCTGGACGAACGCCCCTCCCTGGCGGGCGGCGGCAAAGCGCTGGCTTCGCCCGTGCGCGGTGAGATTCGCCTGCGGGGCGTGGTGGTGGAGTACGACGAGACGCGCGCGCTGGACGGAATCGACCTGACGGTCGAAGCCGGCAGCACGCTGGCCGTGGTAGGGCCCACCGGCTGCGGGAAAAGCACCCTGGTGAACCTGGTGGCGCGGCTGCTCGACCCCGCCCAAGGCACGGTGGAAATCGACGGCCAGGATTTGCGGCTCCTCGAACCCGCCGCCGTGCGGCGCGCCATCGGCTTCGTGCCCGGCGAAACCTTCCTGTTCAGCGCCACCATCGGCGAAAACATCGCTTTCGGCGTGGAGCGCGCCACCGCGGACCAGGTCCGCCGCGCCGCCGAAATGGCGGGCATCTCCGGCGACATCGAAGCCTTTCCGGACGGCTACGATACCGTGGTGGGCGAGCGCGGCATCACCTTATCCGGCGGCCAAAAGCAGCGCACTGCCATCGCCCGCGCGCTCCTCCGCGACCCGCGCATTCTAATCCTGGACGACGCCCTGTCGAGCGTGGACACCCTGACCGAGGAGCGTATTCTGGCCCACCTGGCCGGGGTGATGCGCGGGCGCACCGTCATTCTGATCTCGCATCGCGTTTCCACCGTCCGCCAGGCCGGCCGCATCGTCGTGCTCGAAAAGGGCCAAATCGTCGAACAAGGCACCCACGCCGAATTGCTCGCCCTCGGCGGCCAGTACGCCAACCTCGCCCAAAAGCAGACCCTCGAGGAGGAACTGGAAGCGATTTAACTGGTGCAACCAGCATGCGGCCGCCGACATCCCCAGGCCGAAGAGATAAACTCTAAAAAGCGCTTGGGTTTTCACGCACGGCGACATTTGGTCGAAAGGCGGCGTACACTTGCGATCGCAGATCAAACTCGGCAAAATTTTCGGAATCGAGATCGGGCTGCACTATAGCTGGTTTATCATTGCCCTCCTGATCGTGTTTTCACTCTCCTCGCAGTTCCACGCCAGCAACCCCGGGTGGGGCGATCGCGCGATCCTGGCCATGGCGATTGCCACGTCCATTCTGTTCTTCGTTTCGCTTGTCCTGCACGAGCTGGCGCACTCCCTGGTGGCCACGTCGAACAATCTGCCGGTGAAGGAGATCACGCTTTTCGCGCTCGGCGGCGTTTCCCAAATCGAGAAGAACCCGGTGAGCGCCAAAGTCGAGTTCTGGATGGCGTTCGTGGGACCGCTGACCAGTTTGGCTATCGGAGCGGTTTGCCTGGCATTGGCGCGCTCGCTCGGCGATCCGTCGTCGAGCCCGTGGATGGCCATGCTGCTGTGGCTCGGATACATCAATCTCATGCTCGCCGGTTTCAACCTGGTTCCGGGATATCCGCTGGATGGCGGCCGCGTGCTGCGGGCGCTGATCTGGTGGAAGACGGGCGATGCCGACCGTTCCACGCAGCTCGCCGCCAAAATCGGTCAGGCGGTCGCTTTCGCGTTCATCGCGATCGGATTGTTTCAGTTCTTCGAACCGAAAGAGCTCGCCGCCCGCATTCGCGCCCTGCTCCGACGGGCGCGGGCTACCGACGGCGGTCCGGTCTCGCTCGTGTTCGGGGACCTCGAGATCATGCCGGAGGCAGGTGTCGTGCGCAGCCAAGGCGAGGAGGTGCACCTCACGCGCACCGAGTTCCTCCTGCTGTGTGAGCTGGCGGCCAACTCCGGCAAGGTGCTCTCGCGCGAGCAGCTGCTGGAGCGCGTCTGGAGCTACGACTACTTCGGCGACGGCCGGCTCGTCGACGTCCACGTCCGGCGGCTGCGGACCAAAGTCGAGAAGGACCCGAGCGATCCCCGGCACGTCCTCACCGTCCGCGGTCTCGGGTACAAGCTGGCACCGTGATCCGGGCGGGGCCCGCAGAGGCCCGGCGCGCCGGACCGAAAGACGGCGCCGGCAGCTCCGACCAAGCGGGTCGGAGATCCGCGCAGAGCCATGGGATCAGTCGCCGGCCGAGGCGCCACCTCGGCCTGGCGGCTCGTGTC
>JBKQVG010000219.1:0-29011 GCA_052325345.1 Bryobacteraceae bacterium | reverse complement strand
GTAAAATTCCGTGGTGTAGGGAAGTGGAGTCCCCTCCTTCAAATGAACGAATCCTTCGTCGCGTCCTTTCCATCCGTTTTTTCGAACGGAAACCAGCAGAGAGGCTGAAAACGGCGATGACCGCATGAGGGATTTCGTCTTTGCGCCCGGCTTTGCCTTTGCTTCGCTTTCGTCCTCGTCGGTGTCAAGTTCTTCAGATTTTTTCTGTTTGCCTTGGCCTTCCTGGGCGCGCATGTAGCCGAAAAGGTCGTCCTCCGCAAATTCAACGGGATTTAGTTCGCCGGAGATTTTGGACGTGGTTTTCTTTTCGCTCTCCTTTATCGACCGGAGTTCGCTTGCGGGCCAGCCCGTTTCCGCGATTAAGTTTCCGGACTATCGGAACTGAATACCGTGCCGCCGGTCACTTTCTCGCCCTTCATCATCTTGATCATCACCGGATTCCAGATCCTGGAATTCGGTGGCGCATCGAACGCCGGCCCATATTTCCATTTGGCCGGATCGAAAATTCCCTGATTGACGGCGCCGGAAGGCGCTTTCGTAATGGCGCCGGAGTCCTTGCCGGCGGGCGCCGCGAGCGGGAACCGCGTCCTTCCCGCGTCCGGGTTGTTCGCATAAGGATCCGCACTGGGCGGAGGCGTTTGCCCCTGGGCCTGGAAAATCACTAATCCGAGCGCCGCGGTGAGGGCCACTGCCGGAAATCGACGATTCATCTCGAACTCCCTGATTGCCGTTCTCGTGGACCGTTCCGCAGGCATCTCGCCAGCCGGCGCGGCCCACGAATATCATATCAGTGCAAGCAGCTCCGGTGAGTTTTCAGGAAAGTGGCGCATGGCTGAACGGGTTGGCGGGCGTGCCTGTGGATGCCAGCCAGGTTGAGCGAACCGCGGAAGCTTGCGGAGCGGAGATCTGGAACATTGCCCACGAACTGTTCCCCGGCTCGATCGAGATCGCCCAGCCCGCCCATCGTTCGTGTCTCGCGCACCCGCCTGCTGTTACGATAGTGGCGATGCATCCGCCTCAACCTGCCGCTCCTCCCAAACTGCCTATTCCCGGCGTGAAGTGCCTGATTGCCGTGGGGTCGGGAAAAGGAGGCGTGGGCAAGACTACGGTCGCGGTCAACCTGGCGGTCGGCCTGGGCGCGCTCGGCCTCCGCGCGGGCCTGATGGACGCCGACGTTTACGGTCCCAACGTGCCGCTGATGATGGGTATCAACCAAACCCCCATGGCGCAGGGTGATCGCATCCAACCCCTCGATCGGTTCGGCGTGAAGCTCATGTCCATGGGTTTTCTGAATCCTGGTGACAAGCCGCTGGTGTGGCGCGGGCCCATGTTGCACTCCGTCATCCAGCAGTTCCTGCGGGGCGTGGATTGGGGCGAACTGGATTACCTGGTGATTGACCTGCCCCCCGGCACGGGCGACGTTCAGCTTTCGCTGATCCAAACCGCGCCCATTACCGGCGCTATCGTGGTGACCACCCCTTCCGACGTGTCGCTGGAGGATGCCCGCAAGGCCGTGGCCATGTTCCACCAGGTGCGGGTGCCGATTCTTGGCATCGTGGAGAACATGAGCTACCTGGATTGCCCGCACTGCGGCGGGCGCATCGACGTGTTCAGCCATGGCGGCGGGCGCCGCACAGCCGAACAACTCGGCGTACACTTTCTGGCCGAACTGCCGCTCGATCCCCAGGTGCGCGTGGGCGGGGATAGCGGCAGTCCGATCGTGCTGAAACCGGCCGAGGGCGCCGCGTTCCTGGATCTAGCCCGCAACACCGCCGCCCGCGCCGAACAGGTGGCCTCCGAGGAAGGCCCGTCGTTCGATATCACCGATTAGCTTGTGGAATCTGGTGCGCTCTATTGATATGTGACACGTGTCACTGTACAATTAAACCGTGATCGCGAGTTTCCGCCACAAGGGACTCAAGCAGATGTTCGAAAAGGGCCAAGCTCGCCTCATTGATCCCTCCCTCCGAGTCCGCGTTGCGAACATCCTCGCCGTGCTCGATGCCGCATCAAGCGCACTAGACCTCGCTGGCCCTGGAAACCGCCTGCACGAAATACAAGGAGACCAAGGGGGAGTCTGGGCTGTCACCGTGAGCGGGAATTGGCGAATCACCTTCCGCTTCACAGACGGAAACGCAAATGATGTTGATTTGATCGATTACCACTAGAGGAGCGAATATGCCCATGAAGAATCACCCGCACCCCGGCCGCATTGTTCGCCAGGATTTCCTGGAACCGCTTGGCTTGACCGTCACCGAGGCCGCTAAAGTGCTTGGCGTTGCGCGTCAGACCGTCAACAACCTGGTCAACGAAAAGGCCGGCATATCGGCAGAGATGGCCGTCCGCCTTTCGAAGGCGTTCGGTCCTAGTCCCGTGATGTGGGTACGCCTTCAGGCCAACTACGATCTATCTCGAGTACGACAGGACGAAATCAGCGTTGCGCGCTACAGGCGGGCCTCGTAGACGCGGGGACCAGTCTTCCATTGATCCGCGTTCGGCCTAACGCGCCCGCAGGCACGAGCCGAGGTGGATCAGCCCGGCCACCTTCCTTCGCCATTAATCTCGACCCGACGTTGTTCCAAATGCTCATCGCAAAACAATCCTTTCTTCCGTCATGGGCCGCTGCGGAGATTCCGAACCGGCGTAGACCGGCAGTGCGGCTTGTTACTGTGAGAGACCAGCGGCGTTCTCAGCTCCCCAGACCAACGCACACCACCCCGATCAGCACCAGCCCCAGGCCTATCTGCTTCTGCCGCGTGAATCGTTCGTCGAAGAAAAGGCGCGCCCACAGCAGCGCCCAAACATAGCCCAAAGCCACCATGGGATAGAGCACCGAAAGCTGGCCGTGCTTGATGCCCATGGTGTAAATCACCGAGGACCCCAGGTAAAGACCGACTCCCAACGCCAGCCGCCAACTGACCAGGCCCCAGATGTCGCCCTTCCAGCGGGCCGCGCCCAGCTTGAGAAATACGGCGCCGAACGAGCCGATGACGGAAGCCGCGAGCACCAGCACCACCGAGCTGAAAGGAGTGGAAACCGGGCTCATGTCTTCTGCCCGCGGCCCAATACCGCCACGCCCGCCATGATGCAGGCGATGCCGGTCAGTTTCCAGGGGTTCAAGGTGTCGTGGAAGAGCAAGTAGGAGAGCGCCGTGACCCATACGTAACTCAGGGCGATGATGGGATAGAGGATGGAGAGCTCGGCGTCGCGCAACGCCACCACCATCAGCAGTGTAAACAAACCATAGAGCACATAGCCCGCGATCAGCGGCAGGTTGGTGACGATCGCCAACAACCTGGGCTCGAACTGCTGCATGCCGATCTTGAAAAAGATCTGCGCCGCCGCGCCCAGCAGCGTGCACAGGCACACCAGCAGCACCGAGCGGCGCTGGTGCGTATGCAAACGGTTAGGCGCAATGGTGGTGGAGCTCAAGCGGTAAAGGCCTCTGGATTCTCTCAACAGCATACCAGGATTCGATAGAATGAAAAGACGTGGACGAGAACCCGATCATTGTAGAGCCGGTGGAGCCTGCCGCGGCGCCGGAGCCACCGCGGGCAGTTTACCAGCGCGGATTCCTGGCCGAATGGGCGGTCACCATCGTCCTGCTGCTGTTCGGCACTACCACCCTGGTGCAGGCCTTCGTCATCCCCACCGGGTCGATGGAAGACACCCTCCTGATCGGGGACCATCTGCTGGTGGACAAACTCGCGTACGCTCCGGCGGGCTCGGTATCCGAACATATCCTGCCGTACACCGCGGTGAAGCGCGGCGACATCATGGTGTTCCGCTACCCGGTGGATATCCAGCAGACCTTCGTCAAGCGCTGTATCGGCTTGCCCGGGGACCGGATCAAGCTGGTGCACAAACAACTTGTGCTGAACGGCCGCGTGGTGGACGAGCCTTACGTCTATCACAAGACCGAATACCTGGATTCGTACCGCGACGATTTCCCATCCGAGCCGAACGTACACGTTTCCCCGCGCGCCGAAGACATGCTGCGAAACCATGTGGTGCGCGGCGAGGTGGTGGTGCCGCCGGGCCAGTACTTCGCCATGGGCGACAACCGCGATTCGTCGCTCGACAGCCGCTACTGGGGCTTTGTGCCGCGGGAGAACGTCATCGGCAAGCCGCTGCTGATTTATTGGTCGTATGACGCGCCCACCGACGCCCTGGCCAACCCGGCCATGAGTATCGAGCACCTGGTGGACCTGGTGGAGCACTTTCCCAGCAAGACCCGATGGAAGCGCACTTTCAACCTGATTCGCGGATACCCGTTACAATAGCGTGACGGCGCGTCCGCACATGCCTACAGCTTCGCATTATTACGGGTTGATTCTGGCCGGAGGACGCGGCACGCGTTTCTGGCCCCGCAGCCGCAAACGCTCCGCCAAACAGGTCCTGAACGTCGTCGGGGAGCGGACCCTGATCCAGGCCACCGTGGATCGCCTGACCCCGCTCGTCCCGCCCGAGCGCATCTGGGTGCTCACCAACCACCATCTCCGCGACACCATCGTGCGCCAGCTTCCCGAGGTTCCCAAACGCCAGATTCTGGCCGAGCCGTTGCAGCGCAATACCGCGCCCGCCATCGGCCTGGCCGCGCAGATTCTGCATTCTCTCGATCCGGAAGCTGTCATGGGCGTGTTTCCCGCCGACCATGTGATTGGCAAACCGGCGGCGTATCGCGCCGTATTAAAGGCGGCGTATCGCGGCGCCGCCGAAGGGCGCCTGATGGTGGTGGGAATCGAGCCCCGCTGGCCGGAAACCGGTTACGGGTACATCGAGTTCCCCAAGGATTTCGCCAAGGGCACGCTGGCGCCGGTGGAGGTCAAGCGATTTCGCGAGAAGCCGTCGCTCGCCGCCGCCAGGCGGTACGTGGCCGCGGGCAACTTCTACTGGAATTCGGGCATGTTCTTCTGGCGCACGGGCGTACTGCTCGAAGAGTTGCGCCGCCATCTTCCCAAGACCGCGACCCTGCTGGCTGCGCTGCCGCGTTTGGGAGCGCGAGACTGGGCGTCCCAACTGGCGCGCGCCTTCCCGCTCTGCGACAACATCTCGATCGACTACGCGTTGCTCGAGAAGGCCCATGGCGTGTGCGGCATCGCGGCCACCGATTTCGGCTGGAACGACGTGGGAAGCTGGAACGCCGTTTTCGGCCTGGTTCACGGCGACACGGCGGGCAACGCAATCGTGGGCGAGTCCGTCTGCCTCGCCTCGAGCCGCAATTTCGTCGACGCCCGCGGCAAACTGGTAGCGCTGGTTGGGGTGGACGATCTGATCGTGGTGGATACGCCCGACGCCTTGCTGGTGGCCACGCGCGACCACGCGCAACGGGTCGGCGAAGTGGTCAAGGCACTGGAAAAGCGCGGCCGCGAAGATTTGTTGTAGAGCAAGTATCCCTTCCAGGACCCGCCAGAAGCTGTCAATACGTTGATTATAAGGTATTTATTAGCGAGTCGCATAATCCACTTGAATATGGACTGACTTTGTATTAAGCTCGAATTGCAGTTGAGAGGGCTGTACGTACGGTCCGCTGAGCGCAAGCTCACTCGGCTGCATGTTTTTTTTCATGCACCTCCTCTATCTCGACGACTCCGGCTCAGCTCCCAACGAAAATGAGAAATACTTCGTCCTGGGTGGGCTTTCGATATTCGAGGCCCAAGCCGACTGGTTCGCGAGGGAACTGGATAAGCTTGCTGAGGGAATTGACGCCGCGAGCCCTGCGAGTGTCGAGTTCCACGCATCGGCTCAATATGCTCGACGCACAGCCCCATGGAACAAAATGACACGTGAAGAGGCGCATGGGGTCACGAAGTCGGTCCTCCAAATCGTGGCGAATAGCTACGATACGGCACGCATATTTGCTTGCGCAGTCGAGAAATCGTCCATACCGAGTGGAGGAGATCCCGTTGCAGTGGCGTTTGAGGACCTTTGCAGCCGCTTCGATATGTTTCTTTCTGGCCTGCGGGCCGCCGGGGACAGACAACGCGGATTGCTGGTTCTCGACAAGACAACCCACGAAACTTCGTTGCAGCAGCTCACACGGGACTTTCGCAAGAGTGGCACCCAGTGGGGATCCACGATTCACAACTTGGCGGACATCCCGTTCTTTGCGGATTCCAGTGCGTCCAGGCTCATCCAGTGCGCTGACCATATCGCATACGCAGTGTTTCGACGCTATCATGTAGGAGACTCACAGTTGTTCGACATCATAGCTCCCAAGTTCCACGCGGTGGACGGGGTTATTCATGGACTCGCTCACAAGACGGCTGGTGCGAATCAGGCCCAGTGTCTTTGCCCGGCATGTTTGAGCCGCCGCATGGCGCGCTCGTCCGCTCCGCTACAGCATTCGTGATCGGGCCAATATCTCCTCGTCCCTCTTTGCAGTACACTAATTCGACATGCGACGCTTATTGCTTGCCAGTCTGGTTTTCGCCTGCGCGGCGGGCGCGGGGACTTTTACCCTGGAGCAGGTCCTTTCGGCTCCGTTCCCTTATGAATTGATTGCCTCACCCACCGGCGGCAACCTCGCCTGGGTTCTCAACGAGCGCGGGGCGCGGAACGTGTGGGTGGCCATGGCGCCGGATTACAAAGGCGTCCGCGTCACCTCCTATACCGAAGACGACGGCCAGGACATCGGCCAGTTGCAGTGGACGCCGGATGGCAGGTCGGTGGTGTACGTGCACGGCGGCGACCTGGAATTTTTGGACCGCCCCGACCCGAATCCGGCCGTCAATCCGGCCGGTGTGGAACAGGCTATCTGGGTGGTGACGCCGGGTTCGGCGCCGCGCAAACTAGGCGACGGTCACTCGCCCGCCGTGTCGCCCAAGGGCGGCCTGGTGGCGTTTCTGCGCGAAGGCAAAATCTACATCGTGCCGCTCTCGGGCGCGGAGAAACCGGCGCTCATGTACTACCCCCGGTCGGGGGTGACGGCCGAAGACCTGGAATGGTCTCCGGATGGCTCCAAGCTGGCCTTCGTCAGCGATCGCGTCAACCATAGTTTCATCGCGGTTTACGACTTCGCCGCCAAGGCGCTGACCTACATGGAGCCGACCGTGGATCGGGATCAATTGCCGGCCTGGTCGCCGGATAGCCGCCAGGTGGCGTTCATTCGCGTGCCGGCGGGCTCCGGAGGACGGGGCGGGCGCGGCGCGGGTGGCGGTGGAAGCCGCTGGTCCATCCGGGTGGCCAGCGCCGCCGACGGCGCCGGCCGCGAAATCTGGAAATCCGAACCGGGCCAGGGCAGCGCCTTCCATCCGGCCGAATCCGGTCCCGCGCTGTTTTGGGCCGCCGGTGGCCGCATCGTTTTCCCGTGGGAGAAGGGCGGCTGGCTGCACCTCTATTCGGTGCCCGTGGAGGGCGGCCAGGCCACGCTGCTGACACCGGGCGATTTCGAAGTCGATCACGTCGCCTATTCCACCGACGGCAAGGAAATCGTCTACGATTCCAACCAGGACGACATCGACCGGCGGCACGTCTGGCGCGTGAGCACCTCGAGCGGCCCGCCGCAAGCGGTTACCAAGGGCGACGAACTGGAAATGACGCCGGTGTTCGCCGGCGATGCCATCGCCTATTTGCACGCCGGCGGCCGGCGCCCGCTGCGCGCCGCCATCCGGCAGGGCGAAACCGTAAAGGACCTCGCGCCCGATTCCATCCCCGCCGATTTTCCAACCGATTCGCTGGTGGTCCCCCAGCAGGTGATCTTGAGCGCCTCCGACGGTCTCCAGATCCACGGCCAGCTCTTTCTGCCGCCTGGCGGTCAACCCGGCGAAAAGCACAAAGCCCTGGTGTTCATGCACGGCGGCTCGCGGCGCCAGATGCTGCTGGGCTGGCACTATATGGATTACTACAACAACGCCTACGGCATGAACCAATACCTGGCCAACCAGGGCTACGTAGTGCTGTCCATCAACTACCGCAGCGGCATCGGCTACGGGCTGGCCTTTCGCGAGCCGCCCAATTACGGCGCGCGCGGCGGCAGCGAATACCAAGACGTGGAAGGAGCGGGCCTGTACCTGCGCAGCCGCACCGACGTCGACCCGGCCCACATCGGCCTGTGGGGCGGCTCCTACGGCGGCTATCTGACCGCCATGGGGTTGGCGCGCGGCTCGGATTTGTTCGCCGCCGGCGTGGATTTCCACGGCGTTCACGACTGGAGCGCCCGCGGCAACGGTCCCGGCGGCGGCAATGCAGGCACGCCGACTCCGACCGCCGAGGCGGCACGGGAAGAGGCCGCCCGGCTGGCCTACGACTCTTCTCCCATCGCCTCCGTCTCCACCTGGAAGTCGCCCGTTCTGCTGATCCATGGCGACGACGACCGTAATGTCAACTTCGCCGAAACCGTCGAAATGGCGATCGCGCTGCGCCGCCAGGGCGTCGATTTCGAGCAGCTCATTATTCCCGACGAAATCCACGGCTTCCTGCGCCATGCCTCCTGGCTCAAGGCGTATCACGCCGAGGTGGATTTCTTCAAGCGGAAACTGTAAGGAGCCGGGACACAGAAGTCAGAAGAGAGAAGAGAGAAGTCAGAAGACAGAAGAAAGAATACGGAAGTCCGGGCGGCTTCTGGGATTCTGATTACCAACTTCTCACTTCTGACTTCTCACTTCACCTGCCCCAGGGGCTCGGCCGGAATACCGAATTCGCCGGGGGAATCGGGATGCGCGGGATCGAACCGCGGCGTGTCGACGAGATACTTCGCAATCGGCAGCTTATCCTCCCGAATGCCTTCCACGACGCACTTGGCCAGCTCGTAGCTGCCGTAGTCGGAATGGTGCGTGGTATCTTTTCCGGCGAAGGCCAGGTGCGCGCGCGCGGGCGTCAGCGCCTCGTAGAACACTTTGCTCATGGCGTTGAGGTCGATCAGCGCCACGTTTTCCTCTCGGGCAGTCTGCCGTACGGCTTCGGGATAATCGCCCAGCGTGTTGACGATTTTGCCGTCCGCGTCAAAGTTGAGGCGATGCATCGGGGTGACCAGCACGGGCGTGGCGCCGTGCTTGCGCGCCAACGCGACGAAGCGTTTCAGATCGGCCCCGTAGGTGGTAAACGCGCCCACCCCTTCGCCTTTTTCCTTTTGGTCGTTGTGGCCCATCTGAATCAGCACCCAGTCGCCCGGCCTGAGGACGCTTTCGAGCTTGGCCAGACGGTTTTCCTCGATGTAGGAGCGCAGCGATTCGCCGGATTCGCCGAAGTTGGCTACCGCGATCCCGGGCTTGAAAAACGCGGTGAGCATCTGCCCCCAACTGTTGTAGGGTTCCAGCGGCTGATCGGTGGAGGTGGAATCGCCAACAATATAGAGGGTCGGAACGCCGTCAGCCTTTTCGATCTCCACCGAATCGGCCGCCGGATGGGAACCGATGAATTCGAGAGTGATGCGATTGTCCCAGTTCCAGGCTTCGGTAGTTTTCTCGCGCTCCTTCAGCCGCACCTGGCCGTCGCCGGCGATCTGCGGCCGCCGCACGTTCACCAGGAAGGTGCGGGTGGCGAACTTGCCGGCTGGCAACCGCTCGCGGTCCACCATCAAGCGGCGCAGTTCGGCCTTAACCGTGGTATCGCCGGCCGATTTCGCATCGCCGATGCGCACGGTGACCCTGTAATTGCCTTCCTCGGGAACCTTGGCCGAAAAGTAGAGCGGCGGTTTCAATGGAAGCGGCGCGCCTCCCTCGAAACCGTAGCCGGTGTCCTCGGAATACGGTCCCGCCGATTTGAGATCGAAGTGCATCGCGGCGGTCGCGGGCTCAACCCGGAACCAATCGAAATCGGCATCGCCGTATTCGTAAGCCACGCCCATTCGCGTGGCAAACAGGCCGATCTTGGCGCCGATCCAGCGGCCGGGGCGGGCGCGGAATGGCTCGCCCACGTTTTCGAAATTGCGGCCGTCCAGACTGTAGCTGAACCGCACCGAGGCATCCGCGGCAACCTTGGCACGCAGATACAGCGTCTCGCCGCGGAAGGCTGCCGCTTGCCCCAGTTCTTCCAGGCCGCCCTTATCCGCACCGATAGCCACGCCTGGTATGATGCGCGGCCCATCCACGGTTTGTTCCACCGCGAGGGTGGCGTAGTCGGTGCCCATGACAACCAGGCCCGCCCGGTCGCCTATGTTGCGCCCGGCGAAGCGCAGCTTGGCAGTAGTCTCAAAGGAGGGCGCGGGAAACTTTTGCAGCAGCAGATTGGGCACGTCCCAAAGGCTGCGCGCCCCGCCCGGCTGAGGAACGCAAAACAGCCGCAGCGCGCCCAGGGCCGGTGAAGGCGCGTACCAGCCCGGTTGCGGATCGGCCTGCCATTGCCATTGGAGGCCCAGCGTGGCGGTGTTGAAATCGTCGGAATCGGCCGGCGTAGCGATGGGGTAGGCGCGGCCCACGTTGGGTTTCTTGTATGTGAGCACGGGTGCGCCATTGTCGCCCATGAGCGGCCAGTCGTTTACCCAATGCACCGGCTCCAGACAAAGCACGCGGCCCCATACGCCGCGATCCTGAAAATGCAAAAACCAGGATTCGCCGGCCGGCGTGTCTACCCATCCGCCCTGGTGCGGCCCGTTGATCGCCGTCCCATCTTGCGCCAACACCACCTTGCGCTCGTAGGGACCATAAATGTTCTTCGAGCGCAGCGCCACTTGCCAGCCGGTGGGCACGCCGCCGGCCGGCGCCAAAATATAGTAGTAGCCGTGGCGCTTATACAGCTTGGGGCCTTCAATCGTGGGGTCCTGCGCATGGCCGTCGTAAACCAGCACGCCGTCGTCCAGCAGCCTCGTGCCGTCGGCACTCATTCTGCTGATCAGCAGAATACTCTTCATCGCCGAGCGGCTGGCGGCTACCGCGTTCACCAGGTAGGCGCGGCCGTCGTCATCCCACAGGGGGCAGGGGTCGATCCACCCTTTGGCCGCTTTGACCAGCAGCGGCGCGCTCCAGGGGCCGGCCGGGTTCTTGGCCTTGGCCATGTAAATGCCGATATCGGGATCGGGCCAGAACACGTAGAACTCGCCATTGTGAAAGCGAATGGCGGGCGCCCACGCGCCGTTGCCGTGCTGGGTCTTACGAAACACTTCGGCGGGCGGTTGCTGGGAGAAAACATGGCCCACGATCTCCCAATTCACCAGGTCGCGGGAATGCAGAATCGGCAGGCCGGGAACCGCATCGAAGCTGGAAGCCGCCAGGTAGTAATCCTCGCCGACGCGCACCCCGTCGGGATCGGAATAATCGGCGTACAGAATGGGATTTCTATAAGTTCCATCGCCCTGGTCGGCAACCCACACCTGCGATACGAACGGTTTTTTCTGTGCCTGGCATAGCAACGCGCAGCAGCAGAGGAACAGGAAAGGTTTCATGAACGCGGCAGAACCTTCTCCCATTCTGACACCAGATTCTAAACCCGGCTTTTATTCCTTTATCCGCGTTCATCGGTGGCTGTATTAGTTTCACGGCTCCCGATGGCCGCGGCTGGCTAACCGCTAATAATCCGTCCGGTCGACTCTGGCAAGCCAGGCGGCGAACGGAGCGTTGGCCGCGGGGTCGTCCGCGCGCAGCATGGGGATACTGCGCGATTCCGGCGGCATTGCGATCTGGCGATAGATGAAGCTGTCGTCGAATCCGGCCTGGGACGCCTGCCGGTGGGTGGCGGCGAAGAACACGCGGCTGGGGCGCGCCCAGTAGATGGCGCCGAGACACATGGGGCACGGCTCGCAGGAGGAATACAGGTCGCAGCCCGAGAGCTGAAAACTCCCCAGTATCTTGCATGCCTCGCGAATGACAACGACCTCGGCGTGGGCGGTGGGGTCGTTGGCGCCGGTTACCTGGTTGGCGCCGCTGGCAATGACTACTCCGTCTTTCGCCACCAGCGCACCGAAAGGACCGCCGCCGCGGCGAACGCTCTCGATCGCAATCTCGATGGTTTGTTTGAGTAAGACGGGATTCATGCCGGGCTTCACCGGGCAACCCAACCGCGCCAGGCGTTTACGGTTCGATAAGGCCCGCACGGATAGCATAGCGCACCATGCTGGCAGTCTCGTGTACGCCCAGCTTTTCGAGAATCCGGCTGCGGTGCGAATCGGCGGTTTTATAGCTGATGCCGAGCTCGGTGGCGGCCTGCTTGGTGGATTTACCGCTGGCAATCAACACCAGCACCTGCCGTTCCCGCTCGGTAAGCGAAAATACCATGCGAACGGACTCGGAGTCGGGAGTGAAGAATTCACGCTTCCGGTCGGACACATCTACCGCCGCACCCATGAAGCCGGCAAATCGGCCGTCGCCGTCAAACCGGGGAACCCCGGTAGTTTCCACCCAGCAATAGGCGCCCGACACGCCCAGAAGGCGATGTTCCACGCGGAAGGGCTGGCGGGCCGTGAACGCTTTTAAGTAGGTTTCCACGCACAGATCGCGATCATCGGGATGGAGCCCTTCGGTCCAGCCTTTTCCTTCCTCCAACGCGTGGTTTCGGCCACGGAAATCCAGCCAGGCGCGGTTCAGATAGGTGAACAAGGCGTCTGTGCCAGACATCCAGATCATCACTGGGATCGAGTCCGCCAGGGTCCGGAAGCGATTCTCGGCCTCTTCAGCTTCCTGTTGATAATGGGAGAGTTGCGCCTCCAACTCGTCGATTTTCCGCTGTAGAGCCATAAAATCCGCGAGATCGTGACTGGTCGCCGGTCCGAAAGCAGGCATCATTGTCATAATAGAACCAATGGTACTGGACGTAAAGTACCAAATTCTAGTAATTTACGCTAGTATGACTACGGTAAACACCGTATATGGATGTCGATTATGGAACTTTGCCGGATTTGGCGACAATTAAACAATAGGAATTTTGATGTCAATCCGTCCACCGGAAACAGACGATGAATTGTTGGTCCGTCTCGAAGCCGGTGACGAGGACGCCTTCCAGGTGTTGTATCGCCGGCGCCAAGGCGCGATTTATCGCTTTGCCATGCACGTCACCGGCTTGCCGGCCGTGGCGGAAGATATAACCCAAGAGGTTTTTCTGACACTGATCCGCAATGCTTGCCGCTATGACCCGGAGCGCGGCACGCTGAACGGGTATTTGTTTGGCATCGCGCGCAAACTGGTATTGCGCCACCTGGAACGCACGCGCATGGATGTGGCGCTGGATGGCGGTTATGAAGAATCGTCGGCGCCCCAGTTGGCGATTCACGACGACCCGGCCATAGCGCTGGCTGACCGCGAACGGTTGGAAGCGTTGCGCCGCGCGGTGCATCGCTTGCCGCGGCGCTATCGCGAGGTAGTGGTCTTGTGCGACCTGGAAGAAGTGGATTATGCCGATGCCGCCGCGATTTTGGGATGTCCAATCGGAACGGTGCGTTCGCGGCTGCATCGAGCCCGGGCACTGTTGTTTGAAAAGCTCAGTCAGGAGCGGACCGGGCGGAGCGAGATTAAGGATCTAGACCCAGCCAGGTGCTGGACGTGATCAGGTGCAGCCCATGAATTGCGAACAATTTTTGAAGACTATGGCGGACCCGGTTACGCCCCGGCTCGCGAGGGCCGAATGCCTCGCGCACTTGAGCGAGTGTCCGGCGTGCGCGAGCCGCCAGAAAATGGCCGACGACCTTCGCGCGCTGGCCGCTCAAGAGCGGAAGCGGGAGGCGCCGCCGCGGGTGGAAGCTTTCCTGCTGGCGGAGTTTCGCCGGCACGGGCAGGGAAGCCGGCTCACTGCGCCGCGGAAACCGGTTGCCGCCTGGCGCATGCCGGCGCTTTGGGCAGCGGCGGCGGGCCTGGTGCTGATGGCGTCGGCGTTGTGGCGCATACCGGGGCAGCATAGGCTTTTCGTTCCGGCGGCCACCCAGCCGGCGGCTCAAGCGGCCGATATGGACGACGCCGAGGAGAGCAACGGATTCATTCCACTACCCAGCGCCGAGGGCTTGGGGCCAAGCGACGATGTCAACGTAGTGAGCGTGGAGGTGCCGCGGTCGGCGGTGGCGGCGGCTGGGATTCCCCTCGCCGACGATCGCGCTTCGGAAATGGTGAAGGCGGACGTGATGCTGGGGCCCGATGGATTGGCGCGGGCGATTCGGCTGGCAAACTGATCGTGGAAGCAGGACGGAAAACGATGCGGACGTGGTTGACTTTCATGACCGTGCTGGGAGTTGCGGCGCTGGCGGCAGCGCAGGATGCCAATCCGCCCGGCCGCGGGTTTTCGCCGGAAGGGTTTGGCGTTCGCATCCTGGGCGCGGAAGCGGGTATGCCGGCCCGCGTGGTCAGGAACGCGCCCTATTCGGCCGATCTGATCACCGAGACCACCCAAGTGCTGGCGGACGGCAATCGTCTGCACCAGACTACCACCGCCCGCATCTATCGCGATAGCGAAGGCCGCACCCGCCGCGAACAATCGCTCAGCGGTCTAGGGGCGTTGACCGGCCGCGCGCACCTGCCGAGGGTGATCTTCATCAACGATCCGGTGGCCGGGGTCAATTACGCGCTGAATCCGGAGAACCACACCGCCACGAGGTCCGCCTGGATGCATCCGGCTTATGGCCGTGGCGGCCCGCCCCGACTGGCGCGCCATGGCAACGACAAAGTGGAATCGCTGGGGACCGAGACCATGGAAGGTGTTGCCGTCGAAGGTACGCGCATCACCACCACCATTCCGGCGGGCAAGATCGGCAACGAGCTGCCCATTGTGGTCGTGACCGAGACCTGGTATTCCCCGGACCTGGACACCGCGATCCTCACCCGCCGCAACGATCCGCGCAGCGGCGAAATCGTCTCGCGCATCGGCAACCTCGCGCGCGCCGAACCGTCCCCGTCGCTGTTTCAATTGCCGGCGGATTTCAAGGTGGTGGAAGCGCCACGCCCCAGGCGGTGGTCCTCCCAGTAGGCGCCCGTGGCAGAAGTTGCCGCAGTTCAAACGGCCTGCTCCACGAAGACCGCCACGCATCGATGTGCCGTGGTCCGCCATTGTGGAGAAGGCATTGTCGCCTTCGAAAGGCCGCCGTTTTTCGGAGGATGCACGTTAGGTCGTCGCTACGGTCACAGCTCTTGCATAATTTTTAAATCACTCATTCCATTGGGATAACCCAAATTCGCCGGGATGTTGCGGGGAACCTGTCGATTACTCTGTGGCGTGGAGAAAGCCTTACAGGCGGTTGGAAACACGAAAATGGTTTGGGCGGTGGCGGCGGCGGCGGCGCACGACATCAATGACGAATTGACCATCATTCTGGGCTCGGTTGGAGCCTGGCTGGCGACGACTCCGGCGGAAGACCCGGATCGCGACCTGTTGCTCGGCGTGCGCGCGGCTGTGGAGCGCTGCGCCTGGAAAACTTCAGCGCTGCTCGATGCCAGCGAGCGGGTGGGCGTCCGCCCTTCGGCCGCGCCGGTGGAGCGGCTCCTGTTGGTGCGCTGAGATTGCTACGCTGAAGTTTGCGGATCCTGGGCATTGAATCTTCGTGCGACGAAACCGCGGCCGCCGTGGTGGAAGACGGCGCCGTGGTGCTCTCCTCGGTGGTGGCCTCGCAGATGGCCACGCACGGCAAGTACGGCGGGGTGGTGCCCGAACTGGCTTCGCGCGAACATCTGCGCGCCATTGTGCCGGTGGTGCGCGAGGCGCTGGAGATTTCCGGCACGGGCCTGGATGGCCTGGCCGCGGTGGCCGCCACTTCCGGGCCGGGATTGGTGGGCTCGCTGCTGGTGGGGCTCACCTACGCCAAATCGTTATGCTACGCCCGCGGCCTGCCGCTGATCGCCGTCAACCACATTGAGGGCCACATTCATGCCGTGCTGCTCGAAGCGCGGCGCGCCGGCGGAGAAGTGCCGTTGCCGGCGCTGGCGCTGGTGGTGAGCGGGGGCCACACCCATTTGTTCGAGATCGACCCGGACTTCCGCTACCGGTTACTGGGCAGGACGCGGGACGACGCGGCGGGCGAGGCGTTCGACAAAGTGGCCAAGCTGCTCGGTTTCCCCTATCCCGGCGGCCCGATCGTCGACCGGCTGGCGCCGTACGGCGATCCCCGCGCCGTGCGTTTCACCTTCGCCAAGATGAAGGGCAACGCGGCCGACTTCAGCTTCAGCGGCTTGAAAACCGCCGTGTTGCGGTGGGTGGAGGCGCGCGATATGGCGGACGAGATCGCGGCGCGGCGGTTGCTCGCCCGAGCTGTTTCGAAGCCCTCCCTGGAGGATTGGCTGGCCGCGACGCCCCAAGCCACGCGCGACCTGCTGGCGTCCTTTCAGCACGCCGTGATCGTGGAATTGCTGACGCGGGCGCGGGCTTCGGCCGAAAGCATCGCAGCCCGGGCGCTGATCGTTTCCGGAGGCGTCGCCTCGAATAGCGGGTTGCGCGCAGCCGCGGCCCAGGCGCGTCTGCCCTATCCGGTGTTTTTCCCCACTCCGGGGCTTTCCACCGATAATGCCGCCATGATAGCCGCGGCGGCCTTTCCTAAGTTCGCGCGCGAGGAATTCTCCCGCTTCGATATTCGCGCCGACGCCGGCCTTACGCTGGCATAATAGTGGCTTGATCGTCACTCTTACGGTAAATCCTGCCATCGACCGGATCCTCAGCGTGGACCGCCTGGCGTTCGAGGATCGCGCCTATATCAACTCCAGCCGCGAATCCGCCGGCGGCCGGGGCATCAACGCCGCGCACGTGATTCATTCTTTCGGCGGCGATACGCTGGCCATTCTCATTTCCGGAGGCGCTACCGGCAGGCGCTTGGAACAGCACTTGAAAGGCTACGGGTTTCCGTTCCGGCCGGTGCCGGTGCAGAACCGCATTCGCACCAATCTGACGATTACCGATAAGCAGGGCCTGACCGTGAATCTGAACGAAGCCGGCCCGGTGCTGACCAAGCCCGAAGTATCGCGCCTCGAAAAGGTGGTGCGGGAGGCGCTCGATGGGGCCGATTGGCTGCTGCTGTGCGGCAGCCTGCCGCCCGGCGTACCCGCTTCGTTCTACGCGCGGCTGATCGCCCTGGCCCGCGCCAAGCACGTGAAGACCATGTTGCACGCCGACGGCAACGCCCTGCGCGAGGGAATCGAGGAGCGGCCCACGGTGGTGACTCCCAACCAGCAGGAAGCGGCACGCCTGCTGGGCCGCACGCTGCTCACGCGCGCTCACTACCTGGAAGCCGCCGCCGAAATCCGCGGCATGGGGCCGGAAGCGGTAGTGCTTTCCGTCGGCAGCCGCGGCGCGGTGGGAGTGTTTGCCGCGGGCACGGTGGAGGCCGTTCCGCCGGGCGTGGATGCGGTTTCTCCGATCGGCGCGGGCGACGCGCTGACGGCGGTCTACGCCTGGGCCATGACGCAAAAGCCGGACCCGGTGGATGCGCTGCGCTGGGGCGTGGCCGCCGGCACTGCTTCGGCGCGCCTGCCCGGCATGAATTTCGCCAACCTGACGCAGACCCGGGAAATCTATCGCCAGGTTGAAATCCGCAAGATCTGAGCCGCGAATAATGGAGTGAACACCGATTCAACGCGAATAGATCCTCTTATCGCTTCATCCGCGTTTACCGGCGTTCATCGGCGCCGATTTCTTTTTCGGCAGCGGCTCGGTAACCCCACCAGCACCATCCAACCCATCCAGCACACCCCGCTCGCCGCGATTGCCGTCCACACTCCCCAGGCAGTGAATTGCATGCTGACGACATGTCTTCCCGCCGGCACCGGCATGCCCCGGAAGGCCACATCCGTGGTATAGATCGGCCGCGGCTGCCCATCCAGCCAGGCCTCCCATCCCGGATAAGCCGTCTCAGAAGTGACCAGGTACGCCGGACGATCGGCCGTAACGTCGAGCGTCAACCGGTCGAGACCATATTCCCGCACCACTACCGCACCTGTGGCGCCTTCCCCGGGCAAGGCCTCCGCGCCCTCCACAATGGCTTCGTGCGCCGGGTCGAAATCCGCGCTCTTGAGTTGCGCCACCGCTTCCGCCATCCCCGCCGCCCGTCGCAGTTTGCTCACCAGAAAGAATCGCGGCAGCGTGGCAGAATTTCCGTACACATGATGCCCCGCCAGCACGATTTCTTCCCGGAACGGGCTTCCCGCCAGTCTGTCCTCGGGAATCGGCTCGCGCGAAAGCAGGTACCGCACATTCATGAGTCCCAGCACCGGCGACCGCGGGTCGCCCACCTGGTAATACGCGCCCCACCGTTCGCCCTTCGTAAATGCCAGCCGCGCCTGCATGGTGCGGTACACCGCCATCACGTCCTGTCCATTGGCCGTATACAGGCGCGTGATGGGCGCCGAGTTCGCCCATTCCTCGGAATCGTTGTAGGTGTCGATGCGCTCGGGCGGCCATGTAAGCTCCGTCATCCGACGCAGCGTCTCCAGCAGCTCGCGGTTCCCATCGAAGGCCGCCCGCGACACTCCCGGCTCATCCGCCAGCCGCACCGCGTTCATCCGCCGCCCCGAGCTGACCGCGATCAGGTCTGCCGCCGCCACCGCCCCGAGTACCCAAGCCGCCTTCCGATTGCCCGCCACTCGATGAAGTGCCAGCCCCGCCAGCACCGCCAGCGACACCATCAGCACCGGCCCGGCGAGCTCCGGGTGCAGCCCGATCCTGACCTTCACCGGCAGCGCGCCCAGCACCGCGCGCCCCACCGGCGTGGTATCGCCCAACATCGCCAGCGCGCCTGCCGCCCCCAGCACCGAAAACACCCGGCACAGGGGCTCGCGCACCGCCAATACCAGCCCCAGCGTGGCGAACGCCAGCCCTAACACGCCTGCGTAGAGATACATGAAGCTGACGTCGTACGGCTGCCGGTACAGCGCCGCATCGAATACGTGATAGCGATTGGGCAGCAATAGCGACACCAGCGCCCTCCATGGCACGCCGCCGCCGGTTCCCAGCCAGTCCGTTCGGAATTGCGCCACGCTCAGATTCGTAAGCTGGTACGTGGGCCACCATTGCGCCGCGCTCAACGCCGCCCCGCCCAGCGTCGCGCCCGCAATCACGGCCACCAGCCGCCATCGCGCCGCGGCGAAAACCGCCAGCAGCAATCCCAGCCCGAAGCATGCCGCCACAGCCACCGCCGCCAGCGGCGCCAGGCCCGCCAGCACCATCAGCGCAATCGCCGCCGCCAGCAGCAGCGCCGGCCGCCAGCCCGCCCGCGGGCGCCACCGCACCACGCACCACAGCGCCACCGGCAGCCAGGCCGCCACCATCACCGCGCCCATATGCTCGGCGTGCGCCGCGAAGAACCCGCACAGCTCGTAAGTGGTGGCGCCAAAATACGCCGCCGCCCGCGACGCTCCCAGCGCCCGCAGCAGCGCCCACGTTCCCAGTCCCGCCAGGGCCACGTGCAGCGCCACGTTCCAGCACAGCCACCCCAGCAGCGTGCCGGGGCCAAAAATCAGCCCCAGCACCGCCACCACAGGCATGCTGGGATACAGCGTGGCCGCCTGAATGTTAGCCAACTCCGGCCGCCCGCAGTAAGTGAACGGGTCCCATAGCGGCAAGTGCCCCTCCGCCAGGGAATCGGCGTATAAATAGGCGTGCGGCAGGTGCAGATTGCGCAGGTCCCACGGAATCGCGTAACCCGGAACGAAGAGCGCATACCGAAAAAAGATCAGCGCCTGCGCCACCATCAGGGCCGCCGGCAGCCAGACCCTTCTCATGCGGCATCCTCCCAGGGTTGGTGGGGCGGACCCCCGGGTCCGCGGGCGACCCCTCGGTCGCTCACCCCGCTCGCGACCAACGATAGTCGCCGGGAGGCGGAGTTCTCATCGAAGAAAGGCCGACCAGGGGGTCGGCCGCGGCCCGGGGGGTCCGCCCCACCAAGCAGCATCGCTTCTGTGCCGCGCTCCTTCATCTTCCCGACGACCCGAATCCGCCCGCCCCGCGCTGCGATTCCGCCGGCTCTTCCTCCACCCATTCCACCGCTTCGTAGCGCGCCACCACCATCTGCGCGATGCGGTCCCCGGCGCGAATCGTGTACGCCTCCCGGCCCAGGTTGATCAGCGGCACCCGCACTTCGCCGCGGTAGCCCGGGTCGATGGTGCCCGGCGCGTTGGGCATCGCAATCGCGTGCTTCAGCGCCAGCCCGCTCCTCGGCCGCACCTGCGCTTCCCATCCCGGAGGCAGTTCGATGGTCAACCCCGTCGCCACCGCCCGCGGCACACCCGGCTCGAGCGTGACTTCTTCCACCGACGTCAAGTCCATCCCGGCGTCCTCTTCCGGCCCGTGCGCGTAACGTGGAAGTACAGCCTCTGGGTTGATTCGATGGATTCGCAAACGCATTCCGCTATGATAGCGTTTTGAGCTCAACGAAACGCGTCATCACCGTGGCGCCCATGCCACCCGAAAAGTGCGCCTACGCCCTGGCTCGCTACAGCCGCTCGCCCGATTCCATCCGCGATTCCATCGCCTGGGTGCGCTCCCACGATTCCCGCAAGTTCCTGGAGAGCTTCTACTTCCAGTACGGCCACGCTTCCATTGCCGACCTGGGCCACGCCGTCGTCTGCTTCGAGGGCATCTCCGAAATCGCCGCCACCGAAATCGAAGCCGAGCCTCTCTGGGACGGTCAGGCAAAATCTTCCCGCTACCAGGATTTCTCCCGCTGCGGTTTCGTCACCCCGCCAGAGCTCGCGGGCGATTCCGATGCCTATCAAGCCGCCGGCCACGCTCTGTTCGACGCCTACAACCAGGTGAACGAGCGCGCCGCCGTCTGCCTGGCGGAACGCCTGCCGTGCCCCGCCGACATGAAGCCCGAAGCCTGGCGCCGCAACATCGCCGCCCGCGCCTTCGACGTCGCCCGCTACCTGCTCTTCTGGGGCGTTCCCACCAACGTCGGCCAGGTCACCAGCATTCGTACTCTGGAAAAGCAGATCCGCCGCATCCGCGCATCCGAATACGCCGAATTGCAGTCGTTGGGTGAAGAGCTGGCCGCCGCCTGCGCCGCCGCTCCCGATTGTGCGTGGGACCCCGGCGCCCTATCCGAGCCTCTCGCTCCCACTCTCGCCCGCCATGCCGAACCCGACACCCACGCCGCCCAAGCCCGCCGCGACCTCAGTCAGTGGGCCGCCCAGAACCTACCGCCGGCTGCCGCTGGCGATAGCCCCCGCGTGGACCTCCTCAAGCCCGCCGACACTCCGGCCGATATCGTCGCCACTCTCCTCTATCCCGTCACTACCCGCCCCTTCCGCGAGCTTTACGACCTGGCCGCCTCATGGAGCGCCGCCCGCCGCGCCGAAGTCATCGACCTCGCTCTCGGCTCGCGCACCCGCCGCGACGAAATCCTCGGCGCCTTCCGCGGCGGCCTCTACGCCTACGACTTCGTCATCGACGTCGGCGCCTATCGCGACATGCAGCGCCATCGCCGCTGCCAGAAATTCCGCCAGCCCTACTCCGGAACCCTGGGTTACGAAACCCCCGCCCTTGTAGCCGACGCCGGCGCCACCGAAATCTACCGTTCCGCCATGGACGCGGCGTTCGCAGCCATGCACGCGCTGCCCGCTCCCGGCGGTCATTACCTGCTTCCCTTCGGCGCCCGCAGCCGTTTCCTGTTCAAAATGGATTTCGCCGAGGCCGAATACATCTCCCGCCTCCGCAGCGGCGTCAAAGGCCACTTCAGCTACCGCCAGATTGCCTGGGACATGAAGTGCGGGATGGAGAAACTGGAACCGGAGTTGGGGCGGCTGATCGATGCCACGCCACCGTGGGTGGAAGACCCGTTGAAACGGTAAGTCATGAAGGTTCGCGACGCAATTCGGACGATTGAGCGCGATGGCTGGCGACTGGTTAACCAAGAAGGCAGCCACCGTCAATACAAGCATCCGGACAAAAAGGGGCGTGTGACGATTGCTGGCCATCATTCGATGGACCTGGATCCGAAGACGCAAAATAGTATTCTGAAACAAGCGGGGCTGAAATGAGATATGCGGTTTTGTTTGAAAAGACCGATACCGGTTACAGTGCGCACGTGCCGGATCTGCCTGGGTGCGTCGCGGCCGGATCTACGCTCGAGGAAACCACCGACCTGATCCGCGGCGCCATTCGAATGCATCTGGCCGGTATTGCCGAGGATGGAGAGGCAATACCGGAACCAAAAACCATTGCGGAGTACATTGTCGCCGCGTAATCCCCAAGGCAACACGTTGGTCCAATCAGCACGCCGGTAGCCCAGACGCCGGACCCAATGCCGCACTCTCCGCCCAGGCCGCATCGAAACGCTCGCGGGTGACAAAGGACATCTGTGTCCCCGCGCTCAGCGTGGAGAGAGCCGCATATACGTTGGCGCGCGCGATGGCCTCGGTTTCGTCCATGCCGCCGGCCAGAAAGCAGGCAAAGCTGCCGATGAAGGCATCGCCCGCTCCGGTGGTGTCCACGGCGTCGACCGGGTAGGCTCTAATGTGTTCGAAGCGGTCGCGGCTCGCCGTCAGGGCGCCGTTGCCGCCCAGCGTCAGGATTACGTTCGGAACGCCCGATTCCACCAACCGGAAGGCGCAGGCGCGGGCTTCCTCCAGGTTGCGTACCGGAAAGCCGCAGAGTCCTTCCGCCTCCGTCTCATTCGGGATGAGGTAATCGGCGTTGGCGATTTCGGCAAAATCGAGGGGTTGGGCAGGCGCCGGATTGAGCAACGTGCGAATTCCGTGCCGCCGCCCCAATCGCAACGTGCAGTAGACGGTCTCGATGGGCACTTCAAGCTGCAGCACGATGCAATCGGCCTGGCGAAGCAGATCGGCGGCCGCATCGATATCGGCGGGCGACAGGCAATCGTTGGCGCCTTTCACCACCAGAATCCGGTTCTGGCCGGAGCTGTCGACAAAGATCGGCGCCACGCCCGTTGCCACTCCGGGAGTGATCGAGACATGCGTGGTGTCGATCCCGCGCGAACGGAAATTCTCGATGGTGGCGGGGCCGAACAGATCGTCGCCCACGCGCGCCACCACCGACACGCGCGCGCCGCAGAGCCGCGCGGCTACGGCCTGGTTTGCGCCTTTGCCGCCAAACCCAAGTTGGAACTTGCGTCCGAAGATGGTTTCCCCAGGGCGGGGGAAGCCGTCGGTGAAGGTGGTCAGATCGACGTTGGCGCTGCCGACCACGACGATGTGCGGCGAAGAGTTCATAAAGCGGTTACCATCATTGTAGTCATGAGTGTGGATAGAAGGAGCGGTTCCGATCCAACCCTTCGCTTTTCCTCGCGCGTGGGCCTCTACGAGCGCTTTCGGCCGGGGTATCTGCCGGAGCTGACCGCCTTGCTGGCGCGCGAGTGCGGCCTTGGGCCGGCGGCCCGCGTGGCCGATATCGGTTGCGGCACCGGCCTGCTGGCGCGGGTGTTTCTGGAGTTCGGCTGTGAAGTGACGGGCGTGGAACCGAACCGCGAAATGCGCGAAGCCGGAGAACGGATTCTGGCGGGCGAGGCGCGTTTTCAAATGACGGACGGGCGCGCGGAATCCACCGGCCTGGCCGCATCCAGTTTCGATTTCGTCAGCGCCGGGCAGGCGTTCCACTGGTTCGACCCACTCGCCGCGCGCGCCGAATTCCACCGCATTCTGCGCCCCGAGGGATGGCTAGTGCTGGTGTGGAACGAGCGGCAGCCGGCTCCGGGTCTCATGACGGAATATGAGGCGCTGGTGCGCGCCTTTGCGGCGGAACCCAACCGCATCGACGAGAGCGATATGGCCCGGGTCTTCGGCGGTCCGTTCCGCACGGCACGTCTGGACAACCGCCAGGTGCTCGATTGCGATGGATTGATCGGCCGGCTGACCTCTTCCAGCTATGCACCTCTCCCCGGCGCGCCGAACTATCCGGCTACGGTGGACGGATTGCGAGAGATCTTCGCGCGCTACCAGCAGGATGGCTACGTCACGATGCTCTACAATACCCACGTCTTCTATGGGCGTGTAACGGAAGGGTCGGATACTGCCCGTCACGCGCCAAACGACTGTACGCTAAGAACACGGCAAGAGGGCAGCACGTCGGTTGACGGATAGTCGTTCAGTTCCCAATCGAGCCATTGCTTGAACTCTTGGTTACCAAGGCAGGCGGCAAGGACTTTGCACTGGCGCAGCGGAACCACAATATCTGTTGCGGCGCCGGCGCTTTTAAGCCGCCTTGGCCTTAACCTTCAGGCCGGGCTTGTTCGATGGTTTCATGCGGATCTCGATATCGATTCCCGCTCGCCGGGCAAACTGCAGCAGCTTTTCCAGCGAAAACTTTCCCAGCCTGCCCCGGGCCAGGTCGGACACACGAGGTTGCGCGATTTTCAGAAGTGCGCCCGCCTCCACCTGACTCAGGCCCCGCTCCATGAGGATTCGGTTGATCTGACGGGCAATTTCCGCCTTCGCCAGCGCTTCTTCCGGATTTGGCAGGCCGATGTCGGCGAACACGTTGCCACTTCCCTCCTCGACCTGGACTCTTCTTGGCATCTTCGCTTACTCCTCTCTTTCGTTCATGGCCATAAAATGCAACTGAGCCTCCGCGAGCCGTCTGCGGATCAGCCCCGAGTCTCGCCTTGGAGTTTTGATCCCCGTTTTGGATTTCTTCTGAAAGCAGTGAAGCACGTAAATAAAGCCCTTAAAGCGGGTCGTGTACGCGCCTCGGTAGGTATCCCCGCGATAGTCCGACACGATCTCGACCGCGTTCAGCCCCCGCATTGGAGATGCCGACGGGTGGCTCTCGCCAAGCTCCGCTTGCTAGAGTGCCTGGCCGATCTCAGAGCGGACGGCCTCCGGAAACTCGCGAAGTTGCTTCCGGGAGTCACCCATCCATCTGACGGCCTTTCGTTCCATCCATTCCAGTATATATCAGTACTGATATAGCGGAAAGGGCGATAGTGTGGCTGTTGGTCGCGCCCGCTTCAGATCCTATGGAACGCTTTCAGAATCTCCCGCGTGGAATAGTGCATGGCGATGGGCCGGCCGTGGGGGCAGCTCATGGGGCAATCGGTTTGGGCGAGGGCGCGCAGGAGCCATTCCATCTTTCCGGCGTCTAGCTTGGTGTTGATTTTGATGGCGGCGTGGCAGGCTATCGAGGCACAGACGTTGCGGCGGAGGTCGTCGAGCGAGACGCCGCGGGTTTCGCCCTCGGCGGTTTCGAGGATCTCGAACAAAATGCGCTCGATATCGGAGGCGGGAAGGGCGGCGGGGGCGGCCTTGATGGCGATGGTGCGTTGGCCGAACGGCTCGGTTTCGAAGCCGGAGGCGTGCAGCTCGTCGGCGATGCGGGCGTAATCGATCTGCTGTTCGGCGGTCAATTGCAGCACCAGCGGCATCAGCAGGCGCTGCATCTCCACGCTGCCGCGAGCGCGCTGCTTCAACACCTGCTCGAACAAAATGCGCTCGTGGGCGACGTGCTGGTCAATGATCCAGAGGCAGTCGCGGCCGGCGGCGACGATGAAGCTTTCGTGGATCTGGCCCAGCGGGCGCAGTTCGGAGAGCACGGATAGCGAGAGCTCTGGGGGCGGAAGGGCGTCGGGAGCAAACGAGCCGTGGGGATCGGCCTGGCGCAGCAGCTTGCCGGAGGGCGGCGGGCCGGGCGTGACTTCGATGGGCGGCGCGCTGAAATCGAGGCGCATCTCCGGACCGGGCGCGGCGCGCAAGGTGAACTCGGGCAGCGCGCCATTGGCATCGAGCGCGGCGATTTCGGCGGCATTTTCGGACAACGTGCGCACCGAGAGAGTCTCGGGCGGCGCCTGGTCGGCGATCATCTGGCTGAATTCGGAATAGGGAAGCTGAGCGGCGGGCTGCCCAGCTCCCGAAACGTGCGGCGACACCGGAAACGAGGGGGCGGGGCGGTTCTCCATCAGCCGCTCGCGAATGGTATCGCGCACGAAATCGTGCACGAACGAGCCGTGGCGGAAGCGCACCTCGGTCTTCGAAGGGTGAACGTTCACGTCCACCTCCTCGGCATCGCATTCGAGAAACAACAGGGCGAAGGGAAAGGCCGAGGGCGGGATCAGGTTGTGATAGGCGGAGGAGAGGGCGTGCAGCAGCAGGCGGTCGCGGATCAGCCGGCCGTTGACGAAAATATAGATCGAGTTGCGGTTGCCCTTCTGCACTTGCGGGCGCGAAAAGAAGCCATTCAGGCGGAAGGTGCGGGCGGCCGGCTCCTCGGGCTCGCGCAGGTATTCGGAGATGGCTTCCGAAGCCGGCACGCCCGGCGCGGGCATGCGCAGGTCGCGCCGCCGCTCGCCAATTTCGACCAGGTCTTCCAGTACCTGGCCGCCGAAAACCTGGTACACGCGCTCTTCGAGCGATGCCACCGGGGTGACGCGCAGCAGCTCGGTGGGGCCGCTGGTCAACTGGAAGGTTTTGGCGGGATGCGCGAGGCTGTAGTGGGTGACCAGCGAGGCGATGTGCGCCAGCTCGGTTTGCTCGGTGCGCAGGAATTTCTTGCGCGCCGGCACATTGTAGAACAGGTCGCGTACCGTGATGGCGGTTCCACGGCCCAGCGCGGCTTCCTCGCAGCGCAGCATTTTGCCGCCGGCGATTTCGATGCGCGTGCCGGTGGTTTCTTCTTCCGAGCGGGTTTCGAGCAGCAGGCGGGAAACCGAAGCGATGGAAGGGAGCGCCTCGCCGCGAAAACCAAGGGTTGAAATCGACAACAGATCTTTGACGTCGCGGAGCTTGCTGGTGGCGTGCCGTTCAAAGGCCAGCAGGGCGTCGTCGCGGAGCATGCCGCAACCATCGTCGACGATGCGGATGAGGCGGCGGCCGCCCGACTCCACCTCGACCCGCAGGTCGGTGGCGCCCGCGTCGAGCGAGTTTTCGAGCAGTTCCTTGACCACCGAAGCCGGCCGCTCCACCACCTCGCCGGCGGCGATTTTGTTAGCGACCTGATCCGGCAGAATGCGAATGCGGCCCATGGAGTTAGTATGCCAGCCGGGGACAAGGGCTGCGCCGGGCGCGGAGTTTGGCGCGCCTTAGAACTCTCGAGAATCGAGTGGGCCAATGACCCGGGTAAGGGCGCGGAACGCAAATTCGACAGGAAGGACGCCGGTTTGTTATACTACTAATGTCCATTGTGTTTCATTCCAATCGCGCGCCTTACCATTTGTACCGTGTTTTCACCGTTTTCCGCGCAATTCAACCGAGGAGCGACGCGTAGCAAGCCATGGCTGCCAATACATATTCCCAAGGTGCCCAAGTCGAGCACGACAAATTCGGATTGGGCACGGTGATGTCCAGCAACGAGGAACGGATCGTCATTAAGTTCGACGATCACGGCGAAAAAAAGTTCGTAAAGGACCTGGTGATGGTCAACTTGAAAAAGAGCGACCGCCAGCCGCCAGCCGAGAAGAAGGGAACGCGGAAGAGGAAGGCGGTCGCTGCTGCTACCGTCTAATCGCGGGAGTATCGGGAGCGCGCTAAAGTTTTGAGGATCTCCGATTGAACGCACGCCAGAAGCGATTATTTGAAGAAGCCCGGAAGCGGAATCCGGACTTGAAAATGCCCACCGAGCTGCCGCCCCCCACGGAGTGGACCGAGGCGGACCTGGCCCTGATCAAGCAAGGCGTGGGAGATAAGACCGGCAAACCGAACCAGGCTGGGGGCGAATCCGGCGAGGGCGGCGAAGACATGGCCGGCGGCGAACAAGCCGGGTCCGTGGTCACGTATTTCGAAGCCAAGGGTTTCGGCTTTCTGCGTCCGGACGACGGCGGCCGGGACATCTTCTTTCACGTTTCGCGGCTGGCCGAAGGCTTGGCCACGGATCTGCGGCCCGGTACGCGGCTGCTTTACGAGCTGGGCATGGATCGCACCGGCAAGCCGGCCGCCAGCAGCATTCGGATCGCCCCCCCTCCCGCCGCCGCCGAGTGACCGCATGGACCGATTCGCGGCGCTTGGCTGAGGTTTTTGCCTGAGGTTTTCAAGATCTCATGTTTGACAGTCTATCGGACAAGCTGCAGCGGGTATTCAAGAGCCTGCGCGGCGAAGGCAAGCTCTCGGCCGAAAACATGGAGGGGGCGCTGCGGGAAATCCGCATGGCGCTGCTCGAGGCCGACGTCAATTTCCGGGTGGTCAAGCAACTGATCGAGAACATCCGGCAGAAGGCCATGGGCGAAGAAGTGCTCACGGCCCTGTCGCCGTCCCAGCAGGTAATCAAGATCGTTCATGAAGAGCTGGTCAAGATCCTGGGCAGCCACGAATCGAAGCTGCGCTTCGCCAACGAGCCGCCGTCGGTGATCCTGATCGTGGGGCTGCAGGGCTCCGGTAAGACTACCTCCACGGGCAAGCTGGCGCGCTGGCTGGCGCGCAACGGCCACCGTCCCCTGCTGGTGTCGGTGGACGTCTACCGCCCGGCGGCGCGGGAACAGCTCAAGGTGATCGCGCGGGAAGTCGGCCAAGCGGTTTACGAAGGGACGGCGGAAGAGACCAGGCCGCTGGAACTGGCGCGCGCGGCGCGCAAGGAATGCGCCAACTCGGGGCGCGACGTTCTGTTGGTGGACACGGCCGGCCGGTTGCACATCGACGATCAACTGATGAGCGAGCTGGACGAGCTCAAACAACAGCTCAGCCCGGTGGAGATTCTGTTCGTGGCCGACGCCATGACCGGGCAGGACGCGGTGAAATCGGCGGACGAATTTCACAAGCGCCTGGGCATCACCGGCGTGATCCTGACCAAGATGGACGGCGACGCCCGCGGCGGCGCGGCGCTATCGATCCGCCACGTCACCGGCCAGCCGCTGAAGTTCGTGGGTATCGGCGAAAAGCCCGACGCTCTCGAACCCTTCCATCCGGACCGCGCGGCCAACCGCATTCTCGGCATGGGCGATATTCTTTCGTTCATCGAAAAGGCCGAGCAGACACTCGACAAGAAAAAAGCCGTCGAGATGCAGCGCAAGCTCATCGAAAACGAGTTCACGCTGGAGGATTTTCGCGACCAGTTGCGGCAGATCCGCAAGCTGGGCCCGCTCGGCTCGCTGCTCGACATGATGCCCAAGGTGGGCATGCTGAAGGATCTCAAGAACGTCAAAGTCGACGAAGAAGAGATTACGCGGGTGGTGGCGATCATCGACTCGATGACGCCGCGCGAGCGCGACAATCACATGATCATCAACGGCAGCCGGCGGCGGCGCATCGCGCACGGCAGCGGCACGTCGGTGCAGGAAGTCAACCAGTTGTTGAAGCAATAC
>JBKQVG010000218.1:0-12636 GCA_052325345.1 Bryobacteraceae bacterium | reverse complement strand
CACCTCCGGCGGGCGGCGCGAGGAGAAACACTCCTCGAAGGAGGACCTATGAAGCTAACGTTCACACTGGCAGTGCTTGGTTGCGGGTTGTGCTGGGGACAAGCTGCGGACGGCTGCAAGCCTTCGGAGCTAAACGTCCCGGAGGCGAAATACCCCTGTGTTTATTCCGATAATCGGGTGACGTTCCGCGCGGCGGCGCCGGATGCCCAAAAGGTGCAGATCCGATTGGGCAAGCCCTACGATATGACCCGCGACGCCGACGGAATATGGAGCGTCACCATCCCGCCGCAGGTGGTGGGCTTCCATTACTACACATTAATCGTGGATGGCATTCCGGTAGCTGACCCGGCATCCAGGACGTTTTTCGGATCCGGTTGGGAGAACAGCGGGATCGAGATTCCCGAGCAGGGCGTGGACTACTACAGCGCTAAAGACGTGCCGCATGGGGATGTGCGCCAGCAGTGGTACTTCTCAAAGGTTACCGGCAAGTGGCGGCGCTGCTACGTCTACGCGCCGCCGGGCTATGACAGGAACGCGAAAGCGCGCTATCCGGTTCTGTATCTGCTGCACGGCTGGGGAGAAAACGAGGAAGGTTGGCACGTTCAGGGACGGGTGGATTTCATTATGGACAACCTGATCGCGGCTAAGGGGGCCAAGCCGATGCTGATCGTCATGGACAACCTCAACGCCGTCAAGCCGGGCGAGGATGCGTCGCTGTTTGCGGCTCGGGGGCTGGTTGCCCCGGCGAGTCCCGAAGCTGGGCGCGGAGGCCGGGCGGCGGCGCCTGCCGGGCGGGGTGGAGCATTTCCCGCCAATTTCGGCGCCACGTTTACCGAGATGATGCTCACCGATCTGATCCCCATGATCGAGCGGACCTACAGGGTGGCTCCCGGCCGGGAAAACCGCGCCATGGCCGGACTGTCGATGGGAGGGATGCAGACCTTTACGACCGCGCTCGCCAACCTGGACAAGTTCGCTTACATCGGCGGATTCAGCGGCAGCAGCGGCGGCCGGGGCGGATTCGATCCGAAGACGTCCAGTAACGGCGTGTTTGCGGACGCCGCCGCCTTCAATAAGAAGGTCAAGGTGCTCTTCTTGGGAATTGGCTCCGTGGAAGGCGCCGGCACGAAGACTTTCAGCGAGAATCTCACTAAGGCCGGCATCCACAACGTCTACTTCGAGTCGCCCGGCACGGCCCATGAGTGGCTCACGTGGCGCCGGTGCCTGAACGATTTCGCTCCGCGGCTTTTCAAATAAGCGCCAGGGAAATTGGTCCATCCCAACGCCGCCGCAACCCGTTCGGAGACTTCCCGAACGAACCCATTCTTGTTTTTAAATGACTGAAAATAAAAACGTTAAATCCACTTGCCAGAACCCGTCCAACCCTTCGGCCGCGTCGGTAATCGTAAGTGACTGTAACGGAAACACTTGAAACCTAGCTTATGAGGCGGGGATCTATAATGGCGGAACGGGCGCCGGCTGTGCCGGCGGACCCGCTCGGGAGGTGGCGATGTCACGGGAAAGCATCAAACGGCTCAAGAAGCCGGCAAACTTGGCGGCTGTAGCGCTCACGGTTGCTCTTGGCGGTGGCGCGGCTCTTTGGGGCCAGAACCCGGAGCCGGTCGCTCCTCCGGCGGAACAGACGCTCACCGCCGATCAGCTCGGCGACCTGGTTGCGCCCATCGCCCTCTACCCCGATCCTTTGCTCGGCCAGATCCTGGTGGCCAGCACGTACCCGCTCGAAGTGGTCGAGGCCGGGCAGTGGCTGCAGAAAAATCCGGGGCTGAGCGGAACCGCGCTCACCGAAGCGGCCCAACCGCAGAATTGGGATCCCAGCGTCCAGGCGTTGGTGGTTTTTCCCGACGTGGTCAAATTGTTGACCTCCGACGTTACCTGGACCACCAACCTGGGCAACGCGTTCCTGTCCCAGCAGAGCGACGTCATGGCCGCCGTTCAAACCATGCGCCAGCGCGCCGAACAGAACGGGAAGCTAGCTTCCAGTCCCGAGGAAAACGTCAGCACCACCCAGCAGGATGGCCAGCCGGCAATCGCGATCGAGCCCGCCAATCCGGATATGATGTACGTGCCCGAGTACGACCCCGCCTGGATCTGGGGACCGGCCGTCTATTATCCTTACCCGGCGTGGTATTGGCCGGGCCCTTCCATTATCGTGGGCGGCCTGGGCTTTGGTTTCTACCCGGGCGTCAACGTGGGATTCTTTTTCGGCGGCGGTTGGGGCGGTTGGGGCGCCTGGGGCTGGCATCCCGCTTGGGGCACGCGCGCCGTCGTGGTCAACAACACCTTCATTCATCGCTATAACCTGAACACGTCCGGCCTGGCCAGCCTGCGCGGAACCACGGTGTGGAGTCACACCCCGATCCACCGCCAGGGCGTGCCGTACTCCAATGCGGCGCTCAACAGTCAATACCGGCAGGACGTGAACCGCAACCTGGCAATTCGGTCCGAAGCCGGGCAAGCGCAGGTGCAACGGACGGAACGGATGGGAAACCGGTCCATTCCAGCCAACACTCCGCCGGCCCGTAACGGCAGCGCCTTCGCCGGCGCGGAAAATGGCCGCGCGGCCCAGGTACACGCCGATCATGGATTCTCCAGCATGGGTCCGGCGCGCAGCGCGCCGGCAGCCCGGGGCGGCGGTGGAAGGAAGCGCTAAATGGCGATCGAGAACGATCCAGTCGCGGCCCAGGGCGAGGGCCGCGGGAAATTGGGTGGACAGGCCTGGAGGCCCGTCCTACTCTGCCTGGGCCTCGCTGCCGGATTCCCCCTCGCGGCGCAAACGGCTTTTCCCAGCCCCCAGGCCGCCGCCAAGGCGCTCGTCTCCGCCGCCGAATCCAATGACACCGGAGCCCTGCTCAAGCTGTTCGGCCCCGAAGGCAAACCCATCGTCGATTCGGGCGATCCCGCCGAAGACCGCGCCCTGCGCATGCAGTTCGCCAGGCTGGCGCAGGAAAAGATGCAGGTGGAGCAACGCGACCCGAGCCACGCCACCATCCTGGCCGGCAGCGCGGAATGGCCGTTTCCGGTGCCCCTGGTGCTGGCCAAGGGCGAATGGCGTTTCGATACCCCGGCCGGCAAACTCGAGGTTCTGGCCCGCCGTATCGGCCGCAATGAAATGAATGCCGTCGAAGTCTGCCGCGGTTACGTGGAAGCGCAAATGCAGTACGCTTCGGCCGACCGCGAGGCCAGCGGCGTGCTGGAATACGCCCAGAAGATCGTCAGCTCCGCGGGCAAAAAGGACGGCCTGTATTGGGAAGGCGGATCGGCGCTCGTGCCCAAGGCCTTTTCCGACGCGGCCGCCGCCATGGGCGAGGGACGCAAACTCATCCCCTACCACGGTTATTACTTCCGCATTCTCAAAGCTCAGGGCCCCGACGCACCCGGCGGCGCGCTGGATTACGTCGTCAAAGGCAGGATGATCGGCGGTTTCGCCCTGGTGGCATGGCCCGCCGAATATGGCGTCAGCGGCATCCAGACCTTCCTCGTGAATCACAAGGGCATCGTGTACGAAAAGGATCTGGGCGCTTCCACCGCCGCCGCGGCCCGCCAGATGACCCGCTTCGATCCCGACAAGACCTGGAAGCCGGTTACACTCGAATAATGGCAAGAGGATTCCAGGTCAAGGCCGAGGACAACGTCGCCACCCTGCTCGCGGACGCCGCCGCCGGCGAGCGCGTCGAGGTATTGGGAGCGGCGCCCTCGGCGATCGAATTACGCGAGCCGGTGGCGCTGGGTCACAAAGCCGCTCTACGCGAAATCCCCGCCGGCGAAGCCGTGATCAAGTTCGGCGTTCCCATCGGCGTCGCCACCCGTCTCATCCGCCGCGGCGAGTGGGTGCACCTGCAGAACTGCGCCAGCCGCGTCGACGAGCGTTCCTCCACCCTGGACGTTGCCACCGGCGCCGCCACGGACATGGCTTATGAGTAATCTTTCTCCCGCCGAGCCCGTCTGGCAGGGCTATCTGCGCCAGGATGGCCGCAAAGGCATACGCAACCTGGTGCTGGTGATCTACACGGTGGAGTGCGCCAGCCACGTGGCCAAGGAAATCGCTCGCGGCGAGCAAGACGCCCACGTGATCGGTTTTCCCGGCTGCTACGACAATGCCTTCGCCATCCGCCTGATGCTGGCGCTGGCCCGCCATCCCAACGTCGGCGCCGTGCTGGCCGTCGGCCTCGGCTGCGAGTATACCCAGCCCCAACGCCTGGCCGAAGCCGTGGCGCAGACAGGCCGCCCGGCCGAATGGTTCTACATCCAGGAAAACGGCGGCACGCTCAGCTCGATCGCCCGCGGCAAGCAAGCCATCGAGCGCATGCGCCAGGAAATCGCCGGCGTGGCGCGTGTCCCCATGGGCTTGGCCGACCTCACCATTGGCGCCGAATGCGGCGGCTCCGATGGCACTTCGGGCCTGGCCGGCAATCCCGCCGTGGGCGCCTTCTTCGACCTGCTGGTGGATCGCGGCGGCCGCGCCATCTTCGAAGAGACCGTGGAGATGATCGGCCTGGACGCCATCATCCAGGCGCGCGCCGCCGGCCCCGAGGCCCGCAAACAGCTCGCCCACGCCTACCGCAAAGCCGAGCGCTACTGCCGCGAGGTGCGCCAGTATTCCATCTCGCCCGGCAATTTCGCCGGCGGCTTGACCACCATCGAAGAAAAGAGCATGGGCGCCTTTGCCAAGAGCGGCACGCGCCCCATTCAGGGCGTCATCGAAGTGGCCCAGCGGCCTCCGCGTCCCGGCCTGTGGCTGCTCGATAGCGTCCCCGACCCGCATTTCATGCAGTTCGGCTACACCAATCCCAACGATACCGAGGGCATCATGGACCTGGTGTCCACCGGCGCGCAGATGGTTCTCTTCGTCACCGGCCGCGGCAGCGTGATCGGCGGCCCCATCGCGCCCCTCGTCAAAATCACCGGCAACCACAGCACCTACCGGCGCATGACGGGCGACATGGATTTCAACGCCGGCCGCGTCCTGACCGGCGAGATCTCGCTAGAGGAAGCCGCCCGCGAGCTCTGCGGCCTGGTAGCCGGCGTGGCGTCGGGACGCGCCAGCAAACCCGAATCGCTCGGCCACCGCGAGTACTTCATCATGTACAAGCACCAGGACACGCCCGCTTTAGAAGCCGGCTGCCGGGCGTAAGCCGTCGAAGGCCCGCGCCACGAGAGGTGGCGGCGGGTGCGAAGTGGCGTGAACCTTCACCGACCGGGTGATACAATGGCGCGCGATTATGTCGAACTACCTGGCGGTCGATCTGGGAGCCGAGAGCGGGCGCGTGATGCGGGGCGAACTGGCGGGCGGGAGGCTGACGCTGGAAGAAGTACGGCGCTTTCCGAACCAGCCGGTGGAACTGCCGTCGGGATTGTATTGGGACGCCTTTCGCCTGTTTCACGAAATCGAAGAGGGTCTGGACCTTGCCGGGCGGGAGCGCAAGCTGGCCGTGACCGGCATCGGGGTGGATACGTGGGGGGTGGATTTCGGCCTGCTGGCGGCCGATGGCGGGCTCATCGATTGCCCGCGCCACTACCGCGACGCGCGCACCAACGGCGTTCCGGAGCGGCTGTTTGAAGTGGTGCCGCGCTGGGAGATCTTCTCGCGCACCGGCATCCAGATCATGTCCATCAATTCGCTCTACCAGTTGTATTCGATGCGCCTGGAGGGATCGCCGGCGCTGGGCGATGCGGACCGGCTGCTGTTCATGCCGGACCTTTTCAATTACTGGCTTACCGGCGAAAAACGCAGCGAAGTTACGATTGCCAGCACTTCGCAGTGCTACGACCCTCGAACCCGGCGGTTCGACGCGGAACTGCTGGGCAAGCTCGGGATTCCGGCGCGTATTCTGAGCGAGCTGGTGGAACCGGGCCGCGGGGTGGGCAAGCTGCTGCCGCGCCTGGCCAGCGGTACAGGGCTGGGCCCGGTGACGGTCTACGCCACCGCGGCGCACGATACCGCGTCGGCGGTGGCCGCGGTGCCGACGGCGGGCGGCGACGATTGGTGCTACATCAGCTCCGGTACGTGGTCGTTGATGGGCGTGGAGCTGGAGGCGCCGCTCATCGACCAACGCGCCTACGAGCTGAATTACACCAACGAAGCGGGGGTGGAAGGCCGCACGCGCCTGCTCAAGAACATTGCGGGCTTGTGGTTGCTGCAGGAGTGCCGGCGCGCCTGGGCCACCCAGGGCGAGCGCTTCGGCTACGAAGAGCTGGTCGAAATGGCCGAAAAGGCCGGCCCGGCCAAGGCCATCATCGATCCCGACGACTTTCTGCAGCCCGGCGACATGCCCACCCGCATCGCGGATTGGTGCCACGCCCGCAACCTGGCGCCGCCCAAGACTGCCGGCGAATTCTGCCGCGTAATCCTGGAAAGCCTGGCCCATCGCTACCGCGAGGTGCTGGAAGGACTGGAAAGCCTGACCGGCCGCAGGATCCGCACCATCCACATTGTGGGAGGCGGCAGCCGCAATGCCCTGCTCAATCGACTGGTGGCGCAGGCAACCGGACGGACGGTGGTGGCGGGGCCCATCGAAGCCACCGCGGCCGGCAACGTGCTAGTGCAAGCGATCGGCAGCGGCGAAGTTCGGAATCTCGAAGAGGCCCGCTCCATTGTGCGGCGGTCGTTCGAGATTCGCACCTTTAAATAGGGATCGAAGCAACACCGGCCGGTTGTTCGCCCCGCCAAGCACAAAGCGGTACTACACCATGAAGATCGTGCCGCGTCCAGTACGACGCATGATTAACCAAAGTGAGTCAGCGAGTTAACACGAATCGCGCGGGGATGTAGGCATTGTGCAATGATGCTGCACATAGAAATTTTCAATTGGACCGGATTGGTCCGCGGGCGTTAGGGTGGAACTATGACTGCCACCGCAATCGCAAAAGCAACGGAAGGTCAAATTTCGGTTTTGCATCGCGTTAGCAACATCGTAAGCTCCGACATGGGGCTCGATGAAATCCTCGAGGAAGTGATCGCGATCACCGTGCAGGCCACGGCCTGCGATGCCTGTCTGGTTTACCTGCTCGACCGCGGCTCCGACGAGCACGACCTGGTCCTGCGCGCTTCGCAGTTGCCGCACAACGGCGCGGTTGGAACGCTGCGGATTAAAGCCGGGGAAGGCGTGACCGGCTGGGTAGCGGAACACAGATCGCCGGTAGTTCTCTGTTCGAACGCTTACAACGATCCGCGGTTCAAAGTTTTTCAAAGCCTGGTGGAGGATACGTACGAGGCCCTGCTGTCGGTGCCGCTGATTTCGGGCGGCGATGTGATCGGCGTCGTCAACGTGCATCATCGCAACGCCCAGAAGCACACGCGCGACGAGAGCAACATGCTCAGCTTCATCGGGGAACAGCTTGGGGTGGCGATTTCCCGTTCGCAACTGGCTCGGGAAAACGAGCGCCTGATGGAAGAAACCGCTGAAATGCGCCGCGAACTGGAGACGCGCAAGCTGGTGGAACGGGCCAAGGGTATTCTGCAATTGCGCTTTGGAATCAGCGAGGAGGACGCCTACTTCCGTCTGCGCAACCAGAGCCGCCGCATGCGCCGCCCGATGAAGGAACTGGCCGAAGCGATCATTCTCTCCCAGGACCTCACCCGGCAGCAGGGTACCCCAGCCGCGCACGCGGGCCGTGCGGACCTGGAATTGCGCGCGTAGGGAACGGCCCGAGAACACCAAGTCCCAAAAGTAAGACCCGGCAAGAACTCGTGATCTCGCCCCGGCATTTTCCAGGTATTGAGGAAAATTTGGCTGACCCAACCGACGGGGAAGCCAGGTGGGACAGACGATCGTTTTTGTCGTCAGGCTGTTGTGGCTCGGCAGGGGCCTCTGACAGACCACGAAAAACGATGGTCTGTCCCACCTCTGGGTCGCCGCAAACACGACATCGGGAGTTCGGAGTCTCGGCGCTGCAGGCGTCATGCCGCGAGTCAGAGCCGCGACCGGAAGGGAGCGGTTGGCGCGGTTATTACGTAGCATGCACTCAGACAGTTCCCACACTTCCATGTCGCGCACTCCGAGCGAGAGGTCCAACTGACGGTGCCCGGCAGCCTGTTGTACGATAAGGCATTACCGCATGAAGGCACTACTCGAATCGCTGACGCCTGGGGAGCGCGACTGGCAACTGGCCCAAGCGATTGATGGTTCCCGTCTCCCGGCGCACATCGCGATCATCATGGACGGCAACGGCCGCTGGGCCGGGCGGCGCCTGCTGCCGCGCGTGGCCGGACACAAGGCCGGTATCGGTGCGGTACGCTCCACGGTGGAAACCTGCGCGCGCATGGGCGTCAAAGCGCTTACCCTGTACGCATTCTCGGTGGAAAACTGGAAACGGCCGCGGCACGAAGTCGAAACGCTGTGGCGCCTGCTGCGGTATTACCTCAAGCAGGAGCTTGCAAACCTGCAGAAGAACGATATCCGGCTGCAGGCCATCGGCCGGCTGGAAGCGCTGCCGGCGGACGTGCGCCGCGAGCTGGAATCGGTGGTGGAGGCGACATCGGCCAATCGCGGCCTGCTGGTGAACCTGGCGATCAATTACGGTGGACGCGCCGAGATCGTCGACGCCGTGAACTCGATTCTCGAAATGGCGCGCCTCGATGGCAGCATCGCCTCGCTCAAGCTGGATGAAGATCTGATCGCCACCAACCTGTACACGGCGTCCTGTCCCGACCCCGATTTATTGATCCGCACCTCCGGCGAGATGCGCATCAGCAATTTCCTGTTGTGGCAAATTGCTTACGCCGAACTGGTGGTGACCGAAACCCTGTGGCCGGATTTCACCCGGACCGACCTGTTGCTGGCGGTGCTGGAATACCAGAAGCGGGACCGCCGCTACGGGGGATTGAGCAACGGCCAGCGCTCCGGCGTGGCCGCTGGTGAAGACGCGTTGATGCCCGCGCTCGGCCCCTCATGACGCGGGTTCTCACGGCGGCCGCACTGATCCCCGTCGTGGTCTTCGTAGTGCTGCTGGCCAGCCCGTGGGTTCTGTGGACGGTGGTGGCGGCGGCGGCTTTCCTCAGTTATCGCGAATACCGCGAAATGGTCCGGACGGCGGGCTTCGGCGACTTCGGTCTCATCGGCTACGGCGCCGGCCTGCTGCTGCTTGCGACGGCGCTGCCGGGCGCACCCGCCGGTTCGGGCGCGCTGGCGATTGTGGCCGCGGCGATGGTTGCCATGGCTCTGGCGATGCGGGCGGGCGACCTGGCGGACGCGCTTCCGCGCGCCTCGGCGAGCGTCCTCGGCGTGGTGTACATTTTCGGCTGCTGGAGCTATGCCATCCCGCTGCACGCGGCCAACCGGCATTGGCTGATGTACGCGCTGCTGGTCTGCTGGGCGGGCGATATGGGCGCGTATTACGTGGGACGAGCCTTCGGCAGGCGCCGGCTGGCGGAGCGGGTCAGTCCCAAGAAATCGTGGGAAGGGGCGGCCGCGTCGGTGATGGCTTCGGTGCTGCTGGCGGGCGCCTATCTGGCGTACTTCCTCCGCGGCGTGGCTTGGTGGCACGTGGTGGCGCTGTCGGCGCTGGCCAACGCCGCCGGGCAGATCGGGGACCTGGCCGAATCCGCCATCAAACGCGGCGTGGGCGTAAAGGACAGCGGGTCGCTGCTGCCCGGCCACGGCGGTTTCCTGGACCGGGTGGACAGCACGCTGTTCGTGTTGCCGGTGGTTTGGGCGTACGTCTCGTTCGTGCTGGCGCGGTAGCGTTCCAGCGCGCCGCCAGGCGCTCGTGCCCTCCTTGGCGGCGCTTGCTTCCTTCTATAATCGGACTGATGGCACAAAACAGTTTTGGCGCGGCGGCGAAGCTGCGCGTGGGCTCCGCCGAGTATGGGTATTTCCGTCTGGCGGCAATAGAGGAAAAGGGCGCCGGCCAAACTGCGCGGCTGCCGTTTTCGACCAGGATTCTGCTGGAAAACCTGCTGCGCCACGAAGACGGGCGGCGGGTTTCGGCCGCCGATATCGCATACGTCGCGGCCGGGGCCGCGGGGGGCGAGAGCAAAGAGATCAGCTTCATGCCGGCGCGGGTGTTGCTGCAGGATTTCACCGGCGTCCCGGCGGTGGTGGACCTGGCCGCGATGCGGGATGCGCTGGCGGCCATGGGCGCCGACCCGGCACGCGCCAACCCGCTGATGCCGGCGGACCTGGTGATCGATCACTCGGTGCAGGTGGACCACTTCGGCAGCCCGCAATCCTTCGACCTGAACGCGGTGCTGGAATTCGAGCGCAACCGCGAGCGCTATATGCTGCTGCGCTGGGGACAAACGGCGTTCCGCAATTTTCGCGTGGTGCCGCCGGATACCGGCATCGTCCACCAGGTGAACCTGGAATATCTGGCGCCGGTGGTGTTCACTAACGGCGGCATGGCTTATCCGGATTCGCTGGTGGGCACGGATTCGCACACCACCATGATCAACGGGTTGGGCGTGCTGGGCTGGGGAGTGGGCGGAATCGAAGCCGAAGCCTGCATGCTGGGCCAGCCGATTTCCATGCTGCTGCCGCCGGTGGTGGGTTTCAAACTGCACGGCAGGCTGAAGGAAGGCTGCACCGCGACGGACCTGGTTCTGACCATCGTCCAGATGCTGCGCAAGAAAGGCGTGGTGGGCAAGTTCGTGGAATTCTACGGCCCGGGTTTGAGCGCGCTGAGCCTGGCCGACCGCGCCACCGTGGCCAACATGGCTCCGGAATACGGCGCCACCATGGGCTTTTTCCCGGTGGACCACGAAACGCTGGCATACCTTAGACTCAGCAACCGGCCGGCCGGGTTGGTGGCGCTGGTGGAAGCCTATACCAAGGAGCAAGGGCTGTTCCGCACCGACGCTACCCCCGACCCGGTCTATGCCGACACGCTGGCGCTCGATCTGGCCCAGGTGACGCCATCCATGGCCGGGCCCAAGCGGCCGCAGGACCGCGTGGAACTTAGCGGGGTGAAGAAGAATTTCCACGACGCCTTCCCCGCCCCAGGCAACAGCGCCGTGGCGACCACCGACGGAGCCAGCGCCGCCATCGAAGGCGGCGCGGTAGTGATTGCCGCTATTACCAGTTGCACCAACACCTCCAATCCTTCCGTGATGCTGGCCGCGGGGCTGGTGGCCAAGAAAGCGGTGGAACGCGGGCTCGGCGTGAAGCCGTGGGTGAAGACCAGCCTCGCGCCCGGCTCCAAGGTGGTGATCGATTACTACAAGAAGGCCGGACTGCTCGAGTACCTCGAGAAACTCAAGTTTCACCTGGTGGGTTTCGGCTGCACGACGTGCATCGGCAACAGCGGCCCGCTGCCCGAGCCGGTGGCGCGGGCGGTGAACGAAGAGAACCTGGCGGTGGCGGCCGTTCTGAGCGGCAACCGGAACTTCGAGGGGCGCGTGAATCCGCTGGTGAAAGCCAATTACCTGGCGTCCCCGCCGCTGGTGGTGGCGTACGCGCTGGCCGGCACGGTGGATATCGACCTGACCAGCGAACCGCTGGGCACGGGCTCGGACCGCAAGCCGGTTTACCTGCGCGACATCTGGCCCAGCAACGAAGAGATCGCGGCAACCGTGCGCGCTTCGGTCGACCACGGCATGTTCGAACACGAATACGCCCACGTTTTCGACGGCGACCTGAATTGGCAGGCGCTGCCGGTGCCGTGCGGCGATACCTTTCAGTGGGACGCGAGCTCGACCTATATTAAGAAGCCGCCCTACTTCGAGCAGTTGGCGGACCCGGCCACATCGATTCACGATTTCGCCGGCATGCGCGCGCTGGCGATGCTGGGCGATTCGGTAACCACCGATCACATTTCGCCGGCGGGATCGATCCCGAAGGACGGTCCGGCGGGGAGGTACCTGATCGGGCTCGGCGTGAAGCCGGCGGATTTCAACTCCTTCGGGTCGCGGCGCGGCAACCACGAAGTGATGGTGCGCGGCACGCTGGCCAATATCCGCCTGCGCAACCAGCTTGCGCCCGGCACGGAGGGCGGCTGGTCCGTCCATCTGCCCGGCGGCGAACAGAAGTTCATCTACGATGTGGCCATCGAATACCAGCGGGAGGGTGTGCCGCTGCTGATTCTGGCGGGCAAGGAGTACGGCTCCGGGTCTTCGCGCGATTGGGCGGCGAAGGGCGTGATGCTGCTGGGCGTGCGCGCGGTGATCGCGGAGAGCTTCGAGCGCATTCACCGCACCAACCTGGTGGGCATGGGCGTGCTGCCGCTCGAATACCGCGATGGCCGGAACGCGGCCTCGCTCGGGCTTACCGGGAAGGAAACCTTCCACATCGAAGGCATCCCGGCCTCGCTCAATGGCGGAGGCCGCAAGGCAACCGTGCGCGCGGTGGCGGCCGATGGCGGCGAAAAGAAGTTCACCGTGACGGTCCGCGTGGATACGCCGCAGGAAGTGGAATACTACCGCCACGGCGGGATTCTGCAGTACGTGCTAAGACAGTTGGCGGGATAAGGCGGCCCACAACCCGGGCATAGCGGTCCCTTCGCGGGACGCGCTACGCTGGTCCGGCCGAGAGCGCCGAGACGAGTCCCGGCGCTGGGGGCGCGCGACATAAGAGTGGAGTAGCTGCCCCACAGAGCAGCAGAGCCGCTTCGCGGGGAAGCATGGTGTGTTGAGCGAGACAAGCGCCGGGAGGAGTCCCGGCGTGGCAGACTGAGAGTCCGCTC
>JBKQVG010000217.1:0-99514 GCA_052325345.1 Bryobacteraceae bacterium | reverse complement strand
CCTCGACTGTTTCGGAGAGGCTGCCGGGCTGAAGCTGAATGTCCACGCGCTGGGTGGTGTTCACCAGCAACGAAATACCTCGGCGGACTTCGTTCTTGAACCCGGTTTGGCTGACTTCAACAGAATAGCTGCCGGGAGGCAGATCGGCGAAGGTATAATTGCCGCTATCGTTGGTTTGGCCGGAGTGTTTTACACCGGTCGTGACTTCGGTAATGGTGACCTTGGCGTTGGCAACCACGGCCCCAGTGGTATCGGTTACAGTGCCCAGTAAGGTAGCATTCACGGCCTGGCCATAACACAAGCCCACCGAGCCGGCTATCAGGGCGCACACGGCCCCTATTTTCTTCATGGTATTCATAAGCGGACTCAACTCTCCGTTAACGGTAGAATACGCTTGCCAAGAGCCGGTGTCAATGGATTCTTAGGTCCGAAATTCGGCTTAAATCGTTGTGCATAAATATGCTTACCTGATTTTCGGAGCCGATTGGCGGGAAAGCTCCGTGCACACCGCGGCGTGGTCCCCGCCGGGTCCAACTGGCATAATGGAACCGGAGGAAAAAACTTGTGGCCAGCCTGACATCGCCGGCGACGATCTCGCTCGAAAACGAAAGGAATCCCTGGCTCGCGGCCGCCGCCCGGTTCGACGAAGCCGCCATGCGCCTCAAACTCGATGAGGGCATGTGCAAGGTTCTCCGCACCACGGCCAAGGAAATCACCGTGCACATTCCGGTGCAGTTGGACGACGGACGCCTGGAAGTGTTCACCGGGTACAGAGTACAGCACTCGATCGCGCGCGGCCCCGGTAAAGGCGGCATCCGCTTCGCGCCCGACGTCACCCTGGACGAGGTCCGCGCGCTGGCCTCCTGGATGACCTGGAAGTGCGCGGTGGTGAACATCCCCTTCGGCGGCGCCAAGGGCGGGGTGATCTGCGATCCCAACCTGCTCTCCGATACGGAGCTCGAAAAACTGACCCGCCGCTACACCGCCGAGATCATCGACTTCATCGGACCGGAGCGCGACGTGCCGGCGCCGGACGTCAACACCAACGAGAAAACCATGGCCTGGATCATGGACACCAAATCCATGCACGCGCGCCACACCGTGACGGCCATCGTCACCGGCAAGCCCATGTCGCTCGGCGGGTCGCGCGGGCGTCCGGAAGCCACCGGCCGCGGCTGCATGATCGTGACTCAAAAGGCGCTCGCCCGGCTGGGCATGAAGCCGGAAGATGCGAAGGTGGTGATTCAAGGCTTCGGCAATGTGGGCGGCATGGCGGCCAGGCTCATGTCCGCGGCCGGCTTCCGCATCGTCGCCATCGTGGAGTATGACGGGGCCGTTTACAACCCCAAAGGTTTGGACGTTGCCGCGCTGGCCGCGCACAAGCACGAGACCGGTTCGGTTCGCGGCTTTGCCGGCGGCGAAGATATGGACCGCCACGAAGCCATGTTCCTGCCCTGCGACGTGCTGCTGCCGGGGGCGACGGAGAACGTGATTACCTCCGAGAACGCCCACAAACTGCGCTGCCGGATTTTGTGCGAAGGCGCCAACGGCCCCACCACTCCCCTGGCCGATGAAGTTCTGGCCGAAAACAAAGTGTTCGTCATCCCCGATATTCTGGCCAACGCCGGCGGCGTGACCGTCTCGTACTTCGAATGGGTGCAGGACCGCCAGGGCTTCTTCTGGAACGAGCAACTGGTCAACGCCCGTTTGGAGGAAATCATGACCGAAAGCTTCGACGCGGTGGTGGAGTATGCCCAAAAACACAATGTGAACAACCGCATCGCGGCTTATATGCTGGCGCTCGACCGGGTGGCCTTCGCCATCAAGCTACGGGGCATCTATGCGTGAGGGGGCTCTGGCTTTAGCCTGTGCGAACCCGGCGCGGGTGGGACAGACGATCGTTTTTTGTCGTCTGTCGAGCCGCTGGCCGGGCGAGGCCCTGACAGACCACAGAAAACGATGGTCTGTCCCACCTCCGACCATCCTGCGGGCTGAGCCGGATGTCCTCTGACGCCTCCACGCCGCTGATGCGGCAGTACGGCAACATCAAGCAACAGGTTCCGGGCGCCCTGCTGCTGTTTCGCCTGGGCGATTTCTACGAGCTCTTTTTCGAGGACGCCGTCACCGCCGCGCGCGAGCTCGAAATCACGCTGACCGCGCGCAACAAAGAGAAAGGCGCTCCCATCCCCATGTGCGGCGTGCCCTACCACGCCGCCGAAGGCTACATCGCGCGCCTGATTCAAAAAGGCTATCGGGTGGCCATCTGCGACCAGATGGAAGATCCCAGGCTGGCCAAGAAACTGGTGCGGCGCGAAGTCACCCGCATCGTGACTCCGGGCACGGCCATGGACGCGAACCTGGTGCGCTCGCACGAGAACAACTACCTGGCGGCGGTGGCGCGCGCCGCCGGCGTTGCCGGGCTGGCCTACGTGGACGTTTCCACCGGCGAGTTCCGCGCCACCGAGCTCGACCCCGGCGAGGTGTCCGGCGCGCTGGAGCAACTGGGCGCGCGCGAGGTTCTGTTCCCTTCCGAGGAGCCGCTGCTGGCGGGGCTCGACCGCTCGGGCGGCCGGTACGTCCGTACCGACCTGGAAGATTGGGTCTTCACCGCCGATTACGCCGGACGCACCCTGCGCGACCACTTCAAGCTGCTTTCGCTCGATGGCTGCGGCCTGGCCAACCGCCATGCCGCCATCGCCGCCGCCGGCGCCATTCTGCATTACCTGCGCGATACCCAGCGCGCGGCGCTCGATCATCTCGACCGGCCGGCCTATTTCAATCGCGCCGACGCGATGATCCTGGACGCGGTGACGGTCCGCAATCTGGAGCTGACCGAACCGCTGTTTGCCGCCGATCGCGCCGGGGAGAAAGAGCCCACTCTGCTAGCCGTGCTGGACCAAACCCTGACGGGGATGGGCGGCCGCCTGCTGCGCCAGCGCCTGCTGCGGCCATCGCTCGACCGGACCGAACTCGAAGCGCGTCTCGACGCGGTGGGCGAGATGCTCGACCAGACCATCCTGCGCGCCGAGGTGCGCAAGCAACTGGGCGCGATCCTCGATTTGGAGCGTCTGCTGGCCAAGGTCACGCTGGGCTCGGCCGGTCCGCGCGACGTGCTGGCGCTGGGCCGCTCGCTCGAGAAGATACCCGCCCTGAAACGGACTTTCGATACCCAGCGCGCCGCCCGCCTGCGTGCCCTCGCAGAGGGGCTGGACGAGCTGGCGGACGTGGCCAAACGGATTCTCGACGCCATTGCCGACGAGCCGCCCTTCGACATCGCCGACGGCGGCGTGGTCCGCGCGGGCTATCACGCGGAGCTCGATGAATTGCGCGGACTCAAGCGCAACGGCCAGCAATACATCGCCCAGATCGAAAGCCGCGAGCGGCAGCGCACCGGCATTCAATCCTTGAAAGTGCGCTTCAACAACGTCTTCGGTTACTACATCGAGATCACCCGCGCCAACCAGCACCTGGCTCCCGCCGATTACGAGCGCAAGCAGACGCTGGCCAACGCCGAGCGCTTCACCACTCCGGAGCTGAAGGACTACGAGCGCAAAGTGCTCGACGCCGAAGAGAAAATCCTGACGCTCGAAAAGGAGCTGTTTGGCGCCGTGCGCCGCGAGGCCGCCGCCCAAGGGCCGCGCATCCGCGTCACCGCGGCGGCGGTTGCGGAGCTCGATGTCACCGCGGCGCTGGCGCAAGTGGCCGCTGAAAACCGCTACCACCGGCCGATGTTTTCAGACGATGGCGAGATGCGTATCCTCGCCGGGCGTCACCCGGTGATCGAGCGGATCGCCGATCGGGAAGCCGGCCGCTTCATCCCCAACGATCTATATCTGAACGATTCGAGCGACCTGATCGCCATCATCACCGGTCCCAACATGGGCGGTAAGTCGACTTACCTGCGGCAAGCCGCGCTGATTGCGGTTCTCGCCCAGATGGGCTCGTTCGTGCCGGCGGAATCGGCGGCGCTGCCGATTCTGGATCGCATCTTCACCCGCATCGGCGCCTCCGACAATCTGGCGCGCGGCCGTTCCACTTTCATGGTGGAGATGACCGAGACGGCGGTAATTCTGAACACCGCAACCCCGCGCAGCTTCATCGTGCTGGATGAAATCGGCCGCGGCACGGCTACGTATGACGGCCTGGCGCTGGCCTGGGCGGTGGTGGAGCAAATCCACGCGCGCACCCGCGCCAAGACGCTGTTTGCCACCCACTACCACGAGCTGACCGAACTCGCCGACCTTCTGGAAGGCGTGCGCAACCTGCGCGTCACGGTGAAAGAATCGGGAGAGAATATCATTTTTCTGCGGAAAGTCGAACCGGGCAGAGCCGATCGCAGCTACGGTATCGAAGTGGCGCGGCTGGCCGGCCTGCCTCTGGCGGTCATCGAGCGCGCCCGCGAGGTGCTGAAGCTGCACGAGCGCTCGGAGCACGCCGTGACCGAGGAACTGGCCAGGCCGGAGACGCATGGGCCGGTGCAGATCCGGCTCTTCGAGCCGGTGGGCTATGGCATCGCCGGCCGCATTCGCGGCGTCAACCTGGACGAGCTGCGGCCCATCGAGGCTCTGCAGTTGCTGGCCGAATTGCAGAAGGAACTGGGCAAGGAATGAGAGTTGCCGGGGTGATGAGCGGCACGTCGCTCGACGGCATCGACGTGGCCATTGTCGATATCGCCCGCGGCGCGATCCGCACCCGCGGCTTCACCTCGACTCCGTATCCCGCCAGGGTCCGCGAAGAGTTGTTGCGATGGTATCGGGAGCCGGCCGGGATCGACCGGGTCTCGCGGCTTAATTTCGAGCTGGCCGAACTGTACGCCCGCGCGGTCAAGGCCGCGGTGCGCCGCTACGGCGCGGTGGAATTGATCGGCTGCCACGGCCAGACGGTCTACCACCAAGGCGGACGGCACACGCTGCAGCTCGGAGAATCGGCGGTGTTGGCCGAGCGCATCGGAGTTCCGGTGGTGGCGGATTTTCGGGCGCGCGATATCGCCGCGGGCGGTCAGGGCGCGCCCCTGGTTCCGTTGGTCGATTACCTGCTGTTCCGCCATCCGCGGCGCACGCGAATAGCCCTCAATATCGGCGGCATCGCCAATATTACCGTGATTCCAGCCGGCGGCGGGCCGGAGGATGTCGTCGCGTTCGATACCGGTCCGGGCAATATGGCGATCGACGCCCTGGCACAGGAGTATTCGGGCGGCAAGCTGCGCTACGATCGCGGCGGGCGAATCGCCGCGGCCGCCAAAGTCGACCGCAAACTGCTCGACCGGCTGCTGGCGGATTCGTACTATCGGCGCAAACCTCCCAAGAGCGCCGGGCGCGAACAGTATGGACGTGAGTTTTTGGAAGGAATGAAACGGTCGGGCATCAGCCTGGCGGATCTGATCGCCACCGCGACCGTGCTAACCGCTGCCACGATCGCCGGTGGGATACGGCAGGCCGCGGGCGATGAGGCTGAACTGATCGTTTCCGGCGGAGGCGTGCACAACCCGGTCCTTCTCGCCCACCTTGCCGGTTTCCTGCCCCGGATGGCGATAGCCACTTCGGGCGATTACGGAATCGACGTGGACGCGAAAGAAGCTATTGCCTTTGCCGTGCTGGCCTGGAGAACCTGGCATCGGCAACCGGGCAATCTGCCATCGGCTACCGGCGCAAGAAGGGCAGTTGCTCTGGGGCACGTAACTGCGTAACCCGAGTTACGCCTGTAGCGCTTAGCGCAAGGCCGGCTGCGGCTCTCCCACGGCGCTCGGTGTATCTACTGGCTCGCCTACACGCATGTTCTTCCAATCGTAAGCGAATTCCTTGCCGCACTCCAGACACGTGATGTACGTGGCGGGCGACCTGCCGCGGCGCGTTTGAGGGAAACTGACTCGCCGGTGCGAGCACCCGAAAATCGACTGTAGCATTCGGCCCCCTTCAACTGGTTAGATTCGGGGTGCTCCGGCGAAGTTTCAGGCGCCGGTACCGAATGTACCAAGGGACTGCCACGAAATAACCAATCCAATCACGAGCAACCGCTCCCTTAAGGGAGCGGTTGGCGCGGTTATTACGTAACGCGCCCTAGGTAATGCGCGCGGCGATGGAATCGGCGATGGCGCGCCCGTGAAGCCGGCCGTTTTCAATGAAGATCTCGTTGGTGTGCATGCCGGCTACGATTACACCAGCCAGGTAGATTCCAGCGCGTTCGCTCTCCAAAGTGGCCGGGTCGGTGCGGGGTCTCCTGGTGGTTGGCTCCAGCGTGATGCCGAGCGAACCGAGGAAGGCGAGATCGGGACGGTACCCGATCAGGGCAAAGACGAAGTCGTTCCTCAAGGTAATCTCACCATCGGGTGTCGCCACGCGGATGGCGCGCTGCTGAATTTCAACCACGCGGGAGTTAAAGTAGGCCGGAATCTCGCCGTTCTTAATGCGGTTCTCAATGTTCGGTTTGATCCAGTACTTGACTTTGCTCGAGATCCCCGCGCCGCGATGAATGAGGGTGACGCGCGCTCCCGTCCAATGCAGTTCCAGCGCCGCGATGGCGGCGGAATTCTTGGCCCCGATCACAGCCACGTCGTGGTTGTAATAGGGATGCGGTTCCTTGTAATAGTGCAAGACCTTGCTCAGCTCTTCGCCGGGGACATCGAGCCGGTTGGCCACGTCGTAGTAACCGGAAGCCAGCACAATCTTACGGGCGCGATAAGAGTGCGCGCAGCCGTAGCGGTCGGTGGACGATATTTCAAAGGCGTTGTCCTCGCCGGTGATGCGGTCCACGCGCTCATACTGGCGGATATCGAGCTTGTAATGATCGGCCACGCGGCGATAGTATTTGAGCGCTTCGTGACGGTTGGGCTTTTCGTTCAGACTGGTCATGGGGATATCGCCAATTTCCAGCAGCTCGGGCGTGGTGAAAAACACCATGTTGGTGGGATAGTTGTAGATCGAGTTCACCACGCAGCCCTTTTCGATCAGGACAGTCCTGACGCCGCGGCGCTGCAACTCGATGCCGCAAGCCAGGCCGGTGGGGCCGGCGCCCACCACCAGGGCATCCACCGATTCGGCGTTGACGGCCGATTCATTCAAAGGGGCCGCGCTCAAAGTTTGGCCTCCACTTCGCTGGCGATCCGGTCCAGCGCGCCGGCCAGCGCGGAGGCATCTTTGCCGCCCCCTTCGGCCATGTCCGGCCGCCCGCCGCCCTTGCCGCCCACGGCTTGGGAAAGCGCGGCGGCCAGCTTGCCCGCCTGTACCTTGCCGGTCAAATCCTTGGTGACGGCGCAGACGATGGAGACCCCGCCTTCATCCACGGAAGCCAGCACCACCACGGCCGACTTCCACTTATTGCGCAACGAATCGGCCAACGTGCGCATCTGCTGGCGATCCATGCCGTCGAGGCGCGCCGCCAGCACACGGGCGCCGTTGACCGCGCGCGCCTGGGCTTCCAGCGCGCCGGAAGCCGCCTGCGCCAGCTTCTCCTTCAACTGCTTGACCTGGTGCTCCAGCGAGCGCTCGGTTTCGACGAGCCGCTCCACCTGCTCGATCAGCTCCGGCTCGGACGCGCGCACCAACTCGGAAATACGCTTCAGCGCGCCGTTGGCCTGCTGGTACTGCCGCAGCGCCGCTTCGCCGGTGACAGCTTCGATGCGCCGCACGCCGGAGGAGATGCTGCCTTCGGCGACGATCTTACAGACGCCGATATCGCCGGTGCGGCTTACGTGCGTGCCGCCGCACAGCTCGGTCGAGAAACCGGGCACGCTGACCACGCGCACTTCCTCGCCGTATTTTTCGCCGAACAGCGCCATGGCGCCGGTGGCGATGGCCCGATCGAGCGCCATGACGCGAGTCGCCACCTCGGTATTGCGCAGGATCTGGTCGTTCATGAGCCGCTCGACTTCCTCGATTTCGGCGCGGTCCACGGCGGCGTAATGGGTGAAGTCGAAACGCAGCCGGCCGGGTTCCACCACGCTGCCGGCCTGCTTGACGTGGGTTCCCAGCACCTGGCGCAGGGCGGCATGCAGCAGATGAGTTGCGGTATGGTTGCGGCGGGTGGCGTTGCGGAGCGGAGCGGCAACTTCGGCGCGGAGCACGTCGCCCACGGCGATTGGAGCGAGCGCGGTAATGCGATGCACGGTCAATCCAGGCACGCCGGGGAAGGCGGTTTCGACGCCGGCCACGGGCTCGCCGGCCGCCGAATAGAGCGTACCGCGGTCACCCACCTGGCCGCCGGTCTCGGCGTAGAAGGGCGTCTGGTCGAATACCAATTCCGCCTTGGCGCCGGCGGCGATCTGGTTCACCGTCTCGCGATCGACGACCAGGCCAATCACGCGGCATTCGGCGGCAAGATTGCTATACCCCAGGAATCTGGTGCGTCCGCGCTCCAGCAGCTTCTGATAGGCGGGCGGCACCGTGCCCTTTTCCGCGCCCTTCCAACTGGCGCGGGCGCGCTCACGCTGCGCGTTCATTTCGAGTTCGAAGGCTTCCCGGTCGAGCGCGAAACCGTGCTCGCGGGCCATCTCCTCCTGCTCATCCAGGGCCAGGCCGTAAGTGTCGTAGAGTTTGAACGAGAGCGCTCCGGGAATCCGGTTGCCCGCCAGCGTCCCGATGGAATCCTGGAACATCTTTTCGGCTACCAGGAAGGTGGTGGCGTAGCGGTGTTCTTCATCCTTCACCACGCGCGCCACCCGCTCCACGCTCTCCATCAATTCCGGGTAGGCCGGTTTCATCAGCCCGGCGACGAAACCGGTGAGCTTATAAAGGAACGGATCGTCCACGCCAATCAGGCGCACGTTGCGCATGGCGCGGCGCATGATCTTGCGCAGCACGTAGCCGCGGCCGTCGTTGGAAGGAATGACGCCGTCGTGAATCAGGAAGGCGGCGGCGCGGGCATGGTCGGCGGCGATGCGCAGAGCGGTATCGACGCGGGCATCGGCGCCATAGGACAGGCCGAAGAGATCGGCCGCGCTGTCGATGATGGGACGGATCAGGTCGGTATCGTAATTGGAGATCTTGCCTTGCAGCACGGCGGCAATCCGTTCCAGACCCATGCCGGTATCGATTGAAGGACGCGGTAAGGGAGTGAGCGTCCCTCGGGCGTCGCGATCGAATTGCATGAACACCAGGTTCCAGATTTCGACAAAGCGCCCGCCGCCGTCCTCGGGAAACTGTTCCTGCTCGCGGCCGGGCTCGGCGGCCTCCGGGCCGAGGTCGTAGTGGATTTCCGAGCACGGGCCGCAAGGGCCGGTCTCGCCCATCTGCCAGAAATTATCCTTCTCGTCGAGACGGAAGATGCGGCTGGCGGGCACGCCGGCGACCTTCTGCCAGAGCCGCTCGGCGTCGTCGTCCTCGCGAAAAACGGTGACGTAGAGTTTGTCTTTGGGCAGGCCGTAGGTTTTGGTGATCAGGTCCCAGGCGAACTCGATGGCTTCGGCTTTGAAATAATCGCCGAAGGAAAAATTGCCCAGCATTTCGAAGAAGGTGTGATGGCGGCGGGTGTAGCCGACGTTTTCTAGGTCGTTATGCTTGCCGCCCGCGCGCACGCATTTTTGCGAGGACGTAGCGCGCGCATAGTCGCGCTTTTCCAGTCCGAGGAAGACATCCTTGAACTGGTTCATGCCGGCGTTGGTGAACAGCAGGGTAGGGTCGTTGGCCGGAACCAACGAAGAGCTGCGCACCGGCCGATGGCCGCGCGCGGCGAAGAAATCGAGAAAACACTGCCTGATCTCGTGACCTGTCACTGGAATCCTTATGCCAAAGGGGTTGAAATTCAATTGTAGCGGGAGATACGACGGCGGTGGGTGGAGGGGTTGGTTTGGTGTTTTTGGCTGGAAGGGGGGCGCCCGGGCGCCCGCGCAAACTTTGGCGTCTGTCCCAAGGGGGATCGAACAATGGGTTAGTGGGTTCGTATTATTTGGCCGTTCCTTTGTTTTCAGTAGCATCCTGGCTTCGTTCCCCGTGAGCAATTGGCACGTGCCTGCGAACTCCCGATCTCGGGAATTTGGGTTGAGCCAGGTTTCGGTAATCCAGAGGTGGGACAGGCCAGCGCTTTTCGTGGTCTGTCAGGCCCTCGCCAAGCCAAAACCGGTTGCCAGACGAGAAAAAACGGCCGTCCCACCGGTTTCCCGCGTTCCACGTCAGTTGAGTCGACCGATTTTCCTCAAGGATTGGCACGTAATGGCGGCACTGGGCCGGCAAAAGAAACGTGTGTCGCGACGACATCGGCATCCCGCCACCAGGATAGAACGAGGGCGGTAGGCGGGACGTGTAAGCGGTTTAGTTTCAGCGAAAAATAGCTGTCACCGGGGTTTACGGGTGCGCTCACAGGGCACTGGCGGGCTTGTAAGCACGATTCGATAATGACATATACGTTAGTCAGCAACCCGCGACGGGAGTCGTAACGACAACCGGCCGCGGGCGAAAGCGCCTACTCCACCACGGCCAGGCGAACCACACCGCGGCGCCGATCCATGAAACCACGCTGATAAGCGCCCCGGTACGAAACCAATTCGATTCGTAGCGAAACACCAGCTCGTGGCTGCCGGGCGGCACGGCCACACCCGATAACGCGAGATCCACGGGGAATACGGGAAGAGCGCGGCCATCTACTTCGGCGCGCCAGCCGGGGAAATACGGCACCGCGATACGGAGCAGCGCGGGGCCCGCGGCCCGATAGGCAATACGGTATTCGTTCCCGGTATAGGAGCGGATCTCAGCCTGCGCCGCGCCAGTCGGGGCGATGGCGGGACCTTCGACAACAGCTTCGCTAACCGGATCGAGCGATGCCAATTTGGCGGCGGCTTCGGCACGGGAATGCACCACCAGCAGCGCCGGTGGCGCCGAAACACGGGGCATCGCGGTGGGGTTGGCCTCAAGGCGGCCGTTGGTCACGTTGACCTTAGCGGTGACGGCCAGCGAATCGAGCAGCCGCGGATTGTTTTTCGCGGCTTCGATATAGGTGGAGTAGCGCGCCAGTTCGAACGGATTGTAGCCGTAAGTGACCTCAATGCGGGAATCGAGCATGCCGTTCAACGGGCCGAAACTGGGCGAATCGAACGGCGCCCAGATGCGCCGCAGCGGGCCGCTCGCGGTCGATTCGGCCGCGGATCGAAAACGGTCCTCGGAATCGCCATATCTCTCTGGAAAGCTGATGCGGGCGTAGGCGAGGGCATTGTTTCCCATGTTCCAATACCAGAGATCCACCGCGAAGACGGCCAGCAGGGCGATCGGAATCCACCCGTAGGGGAAGCGCCGGCTGAGCCAGAGGGCTCCCGACGCGGCCAGCAGCGCCAGCGCCAGCGCTATCACAAACCACACGTGCACGGGAGCGCGAACGCTGCGAAAGCCGGGCAGGCGGGCGACCAGGAGGTAGAATCCGGCGGCGGGGCCGAAGGCGTACCAGAGAGCCGGAACCGCCAAGGCGGCCGCACAAAGCCGCGCCTTGCCTTTGAGGGCTCCCAGCGCCGCCAGCGGAACCAGCAGCAGGCCCTGGTAGAAATAGAACTGGGTGATATCCTCGGGCCCGGTGTAATTGTCTCCGCCGGGGGCGTGATAGTGGTCCGGATCCACCAGCGTCGCGAGCGCGCCCGGCACCAGCGAGGAGTTGGTGCCGCGGCCGAAATCGGCGGCCGAGCGGTTGGATTCGCGGGTGAGCTCAAGGCCCGGGAGAGTCTGGATGGCCGTGAGCCCCAACGCCAGCGTCAAGGCGCAACCCAGCACCGCGGCAATCCGCCACGGCGCGACGCGGCGTTGCAGACCATAAACCACCAGGAACAGGCCGAAGCCGGCGGTGGCATAAAGGGCCGACTGAAAATGTCCCGCCAGAATCGCCCCTGCCGCAATGGCCGCCACGGCCGGCAGCCAGCGCCACCGGCGAAGGGCGGCGATTCCACTCCACAGCAGCCAGGGGAACAGCGAGGCGCACTGGAACATGCCGACATGGGAACTGTGGCCGACGAAGAAACCGGAAAAGGCATACAGGCCGCCGGCGAAAAGCGCAGCCACCGAATCGCCCGTCAATTCCAGACCGAGCAGCCAGGCCCCGGCAAACGCCACCAGGCAATGCAGCGCCAATTCCCACTCAATGGCGCGGGGCGTGACGCCCATCAGGAAGAAAGGCCAGTTCAGCGGATACCAGGCGCCCACCTGGATGTCCGCCAGGAAAGGCATCCCGGAATAGGGATACGGCGTCCAATGCGGGAGCCGGCCGGAGTGGATCTCGCCGGCGAAATACTTCTGGGCGCTGTAGTGGTAATCGGCCGCGTCCCACTGGATCGTGGCCCGCTCTTCGAATAGCGGCCCGGCGTAGAACAACAACACCGCCGCAATAAACATGAGCCAAACCGCGCGGCCGGATGCCAGGCGGCGGAGCCAATCGATGTTTTCGACGGCGGCGCGCTGCCTCGCGGGGCGGATACGCCGGGTTTTCGGTGGCATGGAAGCGCCATTGTATCGAATGCGCTCTCATCGGGCGAAGGCCCCGACAAAGCCAGGATATCGCCGGGCTCGTCTCCCAGCGAGTCCGGGAGATCGGCGTGCGGATGGCGCTGGGAGCAACTCGCGGACGAATCGTGATGTGGGTCCTGTCTTACGGCATGAGTTGGGCAGCCGCCGGATTGGCGCTCGGCGTTTGCGGTGCATTTGCAGCCGCACGCCAATTCCGCACGATGCTTTACGGAGTGGCTCCGGCCGACCCCTGGACGTTCTCTCTAGTCGTAATCCTGTTAGCGGGCATTTCCGCTCTGGCCGCCTATGTGCCGGCCCGGCGCGCCGCGGCGCTGGATCCGGCAACGGCGCTGCGGCACGAGTGAACCTCCACGCTACATTTGCGATGCCTTCAGCGCCTGGTCGAGATCGGCTTTGATGTCTTCGATATCCTCGATGCCCACCGAGACGCGAATGTACTCGGGAGTGACGCCGGTGGCTTCCTGCTCGGCGGGGTCCAGTTGCGAGTGGGTGGTGGAGGCAGGGTGGATCACCAGTGTTTTGGCGTCGCCTATGTTGGCCAGGTGGCTGGCGAGTTTCACGTTATCGATGAATTTTACGCCCGCGTCCTTCCCCCCGCGCACGCCGAAGCCGAGGACAGCCCCGGCGCCTTTCGGCAGGTACTTCTTCGCCGCCTCGTGGTGCGGATGGCCCGGCAGACCGGGGTAATTCACCCACGTGACCGCCGGATGCGCGGCCAGCCACTCCGCCAGCGCCTGCGCGTTTTGCGTGTGGCGCTCCATGCGCAGGTGCAGCGTTTCGATGCCGAGCAGAAACAAGAACGCCGCGAACGGGCTCATCATCCCGCCCGTGTCGCGCAGCCAATGCGTGCGGATGTGAATAATGTAGGCCAGGTTCCCTAGCGGCTTCAGCGCTTCGGTAAAGATCACGCCATGGTAAGAGTCCGAAGGCGCCGTGAATTCCGGCCATTTCGCGGGGTCGGCCTCCCACAGAAATTTGCCACTGTCCACGATGGCCCCGCCCACGTGAACTCCGTGTCCGCCCAGGAACTTGGTGGTCGAGTAGACGGCGATGTCGATACCGTGGTCGAACGGGCGCAGCAACGCCGGCGTCGTCACCGTGTTGTCGATGATTACGGGCAGCCCTTGCGCGTGAGCGATCTCGGCGACCTTGCGGTAGTCCGGAACGTCGTTCTTGGGATTGCCGATGGATTCGAGATAGACCAGGCGCGTGTTTTCGTCCGCCAGCCGAGCGATTTCCTCGGGGTGGTCGGGATCGAAGAAGCGCACCTCGATCCCCAGTTTCTTGAGCGTCTGCGTGAACAGCGTCCAGGTGCCTCCGTACAGGCTGGTGGAGGAAATCAGGTTCTGGCCCGCATGCGTGATGGTGAGGACGGCCGCGGTGATGGCGGCCTGGCCGGAAGCAAACGCCAGCGCGCCCACGCCACCATCGAGCGCGGCCAGCCGCTTTTCCAGCACGTCGTTGGTCGGATTCATCAGCCGCGAATAGATGAAGCCGAATTCCTTGAGCGCGAAAAGATTGGCGGCGTGCTCGGAATCTTTGAAAACGTAGCTGGAAGTGGCGTAGATGGGAACCGCCCGAGCCCCGGTGGCCGGGTCTGGTTCCTGACCGGCATGCAGGGCCAGCGTGCCGAGTCCGGGTTGGCGTTCAGGGTTTAGCATGAATCGTCCTTATGAAATCATAGAATAGCGATAAAAGCATGACCGAGCTAGAACTTCTGCGATGTGCCTATTGTCAATAGAGTTTATGTAGCTTAGGGGGCCGGTGTCAAGTCCGGAAGTGTGGCGGACGCCCCCGTCCGCGCGCGACGCCATCGCCAGCGCACCTTTGTTAGCATGATGGCTATGCGAAAAGCCTGGTTGCTCCTCGCCACCGTCCTGCCCGTTCTGGCCCAACCTCCCAAGATCGCCGTCATCGGCCTCGTGCATGCGCACTACCGTTCCAACCTGCCCCGCATGGTGGGCCACGCCGACGTTCAACTGGTGGGCATTGCCGAAACCTTGCCGGACCTGGTAGCGGAAGCCAAGCGCATTGCGCCCAATGCGCCCTTCTTTGACGACTACAAGAAGATGCTGGACCAGACCAAGCCGGATATCGTCTGGGCGTTCGTCGAGAACAACCGCCATCTGGAAATCGCCCGCGAGTGCGCGCCGCGCAAGATCAACCTGATTTTCGAAAAGCCCCTGGCTTCCACCTTGAAGGACGCGCAGGGAATTGCCGCCCTGGCGCGCCGCTACGGCATCCAGGTGATGTGCAATTACCAGATGGCCTGGTGGCCGTCCAATATCCAGGCCAAACAATTGGTGGATAGCGGCGTCATTGGAAAACCGTGGCGCCTGCACGGCATCGTGGGGCACGGAGGGCCGGGTTCGGAGGGCACCGGCAAGCACTTCTTCGACTGGCTCACCGACCCGATCACCAACGGCGCCGGCGCCCTGGTCGATTTCGGCTGCTACAACGCCCTATGGTCGCTCTGGTACATGGGCCGCCCCGAAACCGTGTACGCCGAGGAGATCCACCTGCGGCCCGCCCACTTCCCCAAAGTGGAAGATTCCGCCACGCTGGTGCTGCACTATCCAACCGGCATCAACGTCTTCGAGGCGAGCTGGGACCTGCCCCGCAGCTTTCAGGACCTGGAAATTCTTGGCTCCTCCGGCACCGAAGGCCACCTCACCCGCGGCAGCGTTTACATGACTCGTGAGAAACTCGAACTCCGCAAGGAAGGCCAGAAGCCCGAAGATGTGCCGCTAACGCCGCTCCCCGCGACCGAAAAAGATCCCATCGCCTTGATGGTGGACGCGATCCACAATCACAAGCAGATCCAGGGCGAAACGGCGCTCGATATCAACCTGGGCGTAGTGGAGATCATCGAAGCCGCCAAGGAATCCGTGAAGACCGGTAAAGCCGTCAAACTGCGCTGAAGCCGGACGCCCCGTTGGCACACAAATCAACCGTTCCAGCTCGGGGGCAAACCCGCGCCAGGACATGAACCGCGGAAGAACCGGTGTGCTTCCCGGCTCTACTGGCCGCCAAGGGCGGCTAATTGGGCGTTCAACTCCCGCAGGGACTTTTCCAAGAGCGTCCGGTAGCGAGGATTCTGAGCGGCCTCCATTTCCCTGGTAACTCTGGTTCGCGAAAGGAGGATGCTCTCTCTTTTACGGATCAATTCGAGCGACTCCGCCGGGGCGGTCTTGCGAACCCTCACGGCGGTACGATTGGCTTCGGCAGCCTCAGTCTGTGATTCCACCGACTTGCTTTCCCAACCTCGGGCCATACTTTATTGTAGCGGAAGCCGAAGGAAACGGAGCCGGTCCTCCGAATTACTGGCAGGGAATTACCTTAAAACAAATTGACTTGGTAGTAACAGGACCGTACAATGGTTCCAGCGGAAAGTGTATGTTAGAGAATAACGGCATCATCGCGGGGCCCTCTTCCGAGACAGCACCCGTCACCTCGAAAATCCGGATCGTGGTCGCCGACGACCACCCCATTTTCCGCGACGGGCTCTGTAAGCTGCTAGCCCTGGAAGAGGACTTCCAAGTGGTGGCCCAAGCGCAGGATGGGCGCCAGGTTCTCGATGTCCTGCAACAACTTGAGCCGGATATCCTGCTGCTCGATCTGAAAATGCCGGGCCTGGACGGCTTGGCTACCTTGCAGCGCATTCAGGCGGTGCGCGGCAAAACCCGCGTCATTGTGCTCACCGCTTCCGACGACAAGAACGAATTCGTGCAGGCGATGAAGTTGGGCACCTCCGGCATCGTTCTGAAGCAGACCGCCACGGACATGCTCATCAAGAGCATTCGCAAGGTGCACGCCGGGGAAATCTGGCTGGATTCCCATACCACGGCCGCCGTGATTCGCCAGTTCGTAGCCAACGAAGACGCTCCGCCCATGCCCGCGCCCGCAACCTCCAACCGGGAGCGCGAGCGCAGCCCCCTGAGCCAGCGCGAGCGCGAAATCGTGGCCCTGGTTGCGCAAGGGTTCAAAAATAAGGAAATGGCCGAAAAGATGTTCATCAGCGAGCAGACGGTGAAGAATCATCTGCACAACATCTTCGACAAGCTGGGTGTCTCCGACCGCCTGGAACTGGCGCTGTACGCCATCCACAACAATCTGCACACCGGCCGCTAAACAATCTCGTTTCCAGCCACCGATAAACACCGATAGAAAACCGGTTCCCTGTCTTATCCGTGTTCATCGGTGGCTAAATCGCTTCAAACTCTCAGTTCGTACCCCAGCCCCCGCATACCGTTAATGATGCCGGCACGGATAGCGCCGATTTCTTCGCTTTCGAGGGTTCGGTCCGGCGCCCCCAGCGTCAAGCGGTAGGAAACGCTCTTGCGGCCCTGGGGCAGCGGCTTTCCCGAATACACCCGCAGGAACTCGATGCTCTCCACCAGCGGCCCCGCGAACCGGCGCAGACTGGCCTCCAGGGCGGCTGCATATTCGCGCTCGCCGGCAATCACCGAAAGATCGAATGCGCTCGAAGGATAGCGGCGGATGGGCGCGTACTTCACCTCGTCCGCGCCGAGACGCATGACGCGCTGCAGATCGAGATCGAGCACCGCGGCGCGGCCATTCTCCATCAGGGCCGGGTGCATCTCGAACAGCCGCCCTACTCGTTCGCCTTTCCAGACCACCGAACCGGCGCGCGCCGGGTGCTCGTAAACCGCGGCTTCGGATGGCTTTTCGCGGGGTTCAATGGCCGCCGCCGGCATCAGGCAAACGGCCACGCGCTTCAACTCGTCCAAGCCCGCCTTGCCGTCGCCGGCGCGGTCGTATATCGCGGCCGCCAGGTGCGGGATCTCTTCCGGCAGGCCAGATCCGCATTTGTGAACCTCCAGCCCGATCTCGAACAGGCGGAACGAATCGCGGTGCTTGCTATTTTCGATCGTGCTGCGCCATAGCCCGGGCAGCAGCGAGCGGCGCAGCAAGGCCTGGTCGCTCGCGATTGGATTGGTCACGCGCACGTGGCTTGAGATTTCGTATCCGAACTTGCGCGCCGCTTCTTCGCTCACGAAGGAATAGTTGTAAACCTCGGTGAAGCCGGAATCGGCGAACAGGTTGCGGACTTCGTGCTGAAAGCGCCGCTCGGGATTGGCGGGCGGCACGGCGGCCGCCACCAGCGGCGCGCGCGGCGGAATGGAATCGTATCCCACCATGCGGCCCACTTCTTCCACTAGGTCGTCCTTGATGGAAACGTCCTTGGTGGCGCGCCAGCCCGGCACCGTCACCGAAAACTTCCGCGGCCCGCTTTCGTCCACGCCGAATTCCAGGCTTTCCAGAATGGCTCGCACTTCCGCATCGGGAATCGAGCGGCCCAGCTTGCGTTCCAGCCAGTCGAGGGGCAGCAAAATCGGCGCCGGCGGCGGCGTTACCCGCGCTACGTCGGCCACGCCGCCCACGATACGGATTCCCGGCGAGACCGCTCCGAGCAATTCCACGGCGCGCGCCAGGCCGCGAACGGTATTGGCCGGATCCTGCGCTTTCTCGAAACGCATCGAGGCGTCGGTGCGCAGTTTGATGGCGGACGAAGTTTTGCGAACCGACGCCGCCTGAAACGTCGCGCTCTCCAGTACCACCCGTCGCGTAGACTCGCTGATGGCGCTTTCCGCCCCGCCGATCACTCCGGCCAGAGCGATCGCGCCGCCCGCGTCGGCAATCACCAGGTTCGAAGCATCGAGCGTGTATTCCTCGCCGTTGAGCGCGGCGAAGCGCTCGCCCGCCTTTGCCCGACGCACGAAAATGGTATCGCCCTTCAGCTTGTCGGCATCGAAGGCGTGCATCGGCTGGGCGAATCCCGCCATCACGTAGTTGGTCACGTCGACGATGTTCCCAATGGGGTTCAGGCCGATGCTCGATAGCCGCCACTCGAGCCAGAGCGGCGAGGGCTGCCAAGCGACGTTTTCCAGCACCAGCGCGCTGTAACGCGGGCAGAGCGCCGCGTCGGCCACCTCTACCCGGATCGCGGGCGCGGCCGCGGGAATCGCGTCCAGATGCACCGGGTCTTTCAGCTTGCCGCGGGCGATGGCCGCCACCTCCCGCGCCATACCCCAATGCCCCCACAAGTCCGGACGGTGGGTGATGGACTTATTATCGATCTCGATGATGCTGTCCGGCGCGCAGCCCGGGACCGGCCCGCCCACAGGAGCGTCCAGTCCCGCATCCACTTCAACGATGCCCTCGTGGCTGCGGTTGATGCCCAGCTCGGCGCCCGAGGCCAGCATGCCGTCGCTCTCCACGCCGTGAATCGTTTTCTTGCCGATCGGCGCCCAGACGGCCTTCATGCCGGCGCGGCAATTGGGAGCGCCGCACACCAGCGTATGGCGGCCCGCCGAACCCGCGTCGATCTCGGCCCGGGTCAGGTGCGTGCCGGCGATCGGCTCGGCGGTCAGCACCCGCGCCACCCGCGCTTCGGCCAGCAGGCTACCCACCGCCTCGATGCCTTCGCACTCGGCGGTCTTCATCGTAATTAAGCGTTCGAGCGGTGCGGGGGCGCAATCCAGGCCCTCCACCAGCTCGCGAATCCAGTTATAGGAAAATTTCAATGGCGCCTCGGAGCCTCAGAACTGTTCCAGAAATCGCAGATCGCCGCCCTGCAGTTGACGGATATCGTCGATGCCGTAGCGCATCATCGCCAGGCGCGTCAGCCCCAACCCGAAGGCGAAGCCGTTCCACTCCTCCGGGTCGATGCCGCTCATGCGCAGCACGTTGGGGTTCACCAGCCCGCACGGCAGCAATTCCACCCAGCCGCTCTGCTTGCACACGGCGCACCCCGGGCCGCCGCAGATCAGGCATTGGATATCCAGTTCGAACCCCGGCTCGACGAACGGGAAATAGCCCGGCCGCAGACGCACCGTCACTTCGCGGTGGAAGATGGCGGTAAGCAGGGTTTTCATGAAATAGAGCAGGTGCGCCACCGAAACGTCGCGGTCGATCATCATGCCTTCAAGCTGATAGAAGGTGTGCTCGTGGGACGCGTCCACGCTCTCGTTGCGAAATACCCGGCCGGGCGCGATCATGCGCAGCGGCGGCCCCAGCCGTTCCATGCCCCGCACCTGTACCGGCGAAGTGTGGGTGCGCAGCAGGTTGCCGCCTTCCAGCCAAAACGTATCCTGCATGTCGCGCGCGGGGTGCGCGGCGGGAATGTTCAAGGCGTCGAAGTTGTGATGCTCGTCTTCCACCTCCGGCCCGTCCAGCACCGCGAAACCGAGCGATCGAAACAACTCTTCCAGCTCCCGCTGGATGCGCGTGATGGGGTGCAGGTGGCCGCGCCGCGGCGGCGGAGGCGGCAAGGTCAGGTCGAGCCATTCCGCATCCAGGCGCGCACCGGTGGCGGCATCTTCCAATTCCCGCTTGCGCAGGTCGAATTCGGCTTCCAGTCTCTGCTTGGCGCCGTTCAGAATCTGCCCGAAGGCCGGACGCTCCGCCGGCGTCAGCTTGCCGATTTCCTTCTGCGCCAGCGTGAGCGCGCCTTTTCGGCCCAATACCTCCACCCGCACCGCTTCCAATTCTTCCAGCGCGCGGGCCGCGCGTATCCGCGCCAGGGAACCGGATTCCAGCTCCTGTATGGAATCAGCCAGCATGAGTGTGAAGTTACATTGTAACAAGCCCGGTAGAGCGGACCTCCCGGCCGGCGGGTGCTTAACCGTTTGGGGAGAATGGGCGATCGACAGCCGCTCCCCCGCCTGGCGCCATGGCCGACCTGTTAGACTCGGACCATGGTGCGACTGCAACGCCCACCCGTCCGCATCGAGCGGGAAGATCCGATTGGGTAGAGCCGGCTCACTCCTTGTCCTAACAGCCGTTACGCTGCTGGTGTCCGGCACGGCCTGCGGCATGCCGTTCTTCCACAAGAAACCCGCCGCGCCGCACCCCGATATCGACCGCGTACTCAAAGCCGGCGATGCGGCCCCCGATTTCAGCCTGCCCGCCCAGGATGGCGCCACCCTCAGCCTGAAAGATTTCCGCGGCAAGTGGCTGGTTCTGTATTTCTATCCCTACGACGCAAGCCCCGGCTGCACCATCGAAGCGCATCACTTTCAGCGCGACCTGGCGGAGTACGAAAAGGCCCACGCCGTGGTGGTGGGCGTCAGTCCGGATTCGCCCGGCCAGCACAAAGCGTTCAGCGCGCAACAGGAGCTGACCTTCAAGCTGCTCACGGACCGCAAGCGAAAACTGGCGAAACGCTACGGCGCCTTCGACCGCGTGGCGGTAATTCTGAGGCGGCCTGTCCGAGCCACCTTCCTGATCGATCCGCGAGGCCGCATCGCCAAAATCTGGATGAACGCCGATCCGCGGCGCCATGGCACCGAGGTGCTCGCGGCGCTCAACGAGATGGAAAAGAAGTAGAAAGCTCCCCGGTTTCCGGTCTTCCCATGCATTCAGATTCCAACGAGGCTCCGCCTCAGACCGGCGTTGGCTATCCGTGGCCGGCGGGGTCCACGGCCATGTTGAACCATTTCTACACCACCCACGGAGGATTCGATTCCGCGAGCGGTGGCAAGACCTTGGGTAATTTCATTTCGGCCAATTCTTTCCAGGGAAGGAAGCAACGCCCCGTGATGGTCAGGCAATCCAGTTAGCGGATGTCTCGCGGTCTTCCGCCCCGAGCATTTCCACCAAGGTCACTCCGAAAATGTCGCCGATGGTCCAGAACGGCACGCGCTCGATCGATCGATTTCCGCAAATCTGGAGCGAGTAGCCGGAGCCCTCGATCACGGAGGGCATCGACAGGACCACTCCGCCGGGCAACACCGGCTTGAGATTGCCGGCCAGCATGTTCGCCAGTTCGCCGAGTGCGTCCCGGACATCGTCGTCGACGGTCGCGGCGGGCCCAACCGACATGAGCAACTGGGCAAAGGTTCGCGCCTGGCAGGGGGTGCATTCCAGGAGAACGGCTCCTCGCCACGCACCGGCAAAGTAGACAGCGGCGGTTATCATGTCCGGCGGGCGGACCCAGGGCATCGGGTACGGCTCGGCTTTCAGGCCCAGCATCGTCCTGAAGACCATGTCGACGACCTCCACCACGTTCGCCCGATACGCGACTACGGCGGCATCACTGTGCACAGGTTTCCTTTCGAGGCATTTGGTACAGCATCGCGTTTCCGACCGGCCGGCGCACAAATCGATCGTCGAGATTGAGGGTCGTTTCGCTCCCTCCCAGCAACAAATGCCCACCGGGCGCCAGGCATCGCCGAATCCGGCTCAAGATGCTTCTCTTGGTTGGCACATCGAAGTAGATCAGAACATTCCGGCAGAATACCAAGTCAAACGGACCCATGGCGGATGTGTCCCGGCGCAGATCTTCCCGCTCAAAGCGCACCATGCGCCGGACTTCGTCTAGCAACTGCCACTCAAGACCCTCACGCTTGAAATACTTCACCAGGAGCGGAGCCGGCAAACCCCGGTTCACTTCGATCTGCAAGTACCGTCCCGCCCGTGCCCGCTGTAACACCGCGGCCGACAAGTCGGTTCCCACAATCGAAATGTCCCAGTTGCCAAGCCCCATCTCCAGCAGCAGCATGGCCAAGCTGTAGGCCTCCTGCCCGGTTGATGCGGCAGCCGACCAAACGCTGATCTTCCGGAGAAGCTGACGCTCTTGCACCAGTTCCGGCAGGACAGTCGACTTCAAGGCTTCATATTGAGAGGTTTCCCGAAAGAAGAAGGTCTCATTGGTGGTCATGGCTTCGACTACCTGCTGTCGCAGCGAGAGATCGGTGGTCGTCTGAAGCAGGATACAGAGGTCGTTCAGCGAATAAAGGCGCAGTTTCAGCGCGATAGGCATCAGGCGGGCTTCCAGCAGATACCGCTTGTCGTCGTCCAGCACGATACCGGACTCGCGGCTGATGAAGTGCTGAAAGAAGCAGTAACTCTGAGGGCTGATATCCGCGGAAGGCAACATCGTCCGGCCCGTCGTGCGGGTCTCGATGGTTTGGGAATCGCCCATGTCAGATCCGCCTCAGGACTTCAGGTATGACACGCTCCAGAGGAACCACGGAATCCGCCAGGCCGGCCGCCACCACCGAGCCCGGCATGCCCCACACCACGCTGGAAGCTTCATCTTGGGCGATCACGAAAGCTCCGGCGGCCTTCAGCGTCTGAACTCCCCGCAGCCCGTCCTGCCCCATCCCCGTGAGGATGGCGCCGATTGCCGAACCGCCGAAGGTCTCCCCAACCGATCGAAACAACACATCCACCGCGGGCCGACACGAGTTCTCGGGAGGCGATTGGTCCAGGCCGATCACCGTATCCTTACCAGTGTTTCGAAGCCGCATGTGGTAGCCGCCAGGCGCAATCAGAACCTTCCCAGCGGTCACTGTGCTCCCCTCCGCGGCCTCCTCCACTTTCAAACGCGTGGAAGCCTGCAGGCGCTCGGCAAGCAGCCTGGTGAAAAGTGGCGGCATATGCTGCACAATCAGGATGGGAAGAGGGAAATCCGGCGGTACCTGCGGAATGATGATGCCCAGAGCCGTTGGCCCTCCCGTCGAAACCCCGATGGCCAGCACTTTTGCACAGTTCCCCCCTGGCCGTCGGGTCGTCGGTCCGGTGGCTGGGGCCGGCGCCGGTTGTTGCGGCGGCTCCGCCGGAGGTTGCGCGGGAAGCACAAAGAACTGTTTGAGCTTGGGAATGAGTTCTTCCCGCAGACCGTTCAACGAACGCTCTAAAGACCCGCCGTTGGCCGCCTTCATCACGTAGTCGTCGGCGCCCAGAGCCAGGGCGTCCAACGTCGCGGTAGCGCCCCGCTCCGTCAAAGTACTGAACATCACCACGCGAGGCCGAACGTTCTCCTTGCTCAGCCGCCGGAGCATTTCGAGCCCGTTCATCTCGGGCATCTCGACGTCCAACGTAACGATATCCGGGTTCGTTTGCGCAATCCTGGCGAGAGCCAGAGCTCCGTTCGATGCCGATCCGACCACTTCCAACGCCGGATCCCCGGACAGCGCCTGCGTTACCAGCCGCCGGATGACGACCGAGTCGTCCACAACCAGGACGCGGATTCGGTTACCGGCCGGGAGCGTCTTTTTATAGATGAATCGAGCCATGGTTGCCTGCTAGAGCACTCCCAAAAGTCTCAGCTTGTCCGAAATGATGTCGGCGGTGAACGGCTTCATCACGTACTCGTTCGCACCGGCTTCCAACGCCGTCACCATCCGCTCCACCTCAGTCTCGGTCGTCACCATCATTACTTTGACCGCGGCATTACGCGGATCCGAACGCAGGCAGCGAACAAACCCAAGTCCGTCCAGCTTCGGCATGTTCCAATCGACCAGAACGAGCGAGACGGGTTCCTCTCCCGTCAGCTTGGCAAGCGCTTCCCTCCCGTCAACCGCTTCACAGACTTCGTATCCGACCTCCCGCAGGATTCGAGACAGAATCATGCGAACCGCACGGGAGTCATCGACCACCATAGCTTTGGACATGGTTAAGCTCCGTGCACGTCCGTAGTGCCGGAATGCCGTGCTCGAACGGCCCTACAGCTTGAACTTCCCGACAATCGCCTGAAGCTGCGACGCCATGGCGGCGAGAGAAGACGAGGCCTTCTGAGAATCGCTGGCTCCCTGCGTCGTGTTCTGAGCCGCCTGCGCCACGCCGCTGATATTCTTGGCGATGTCGCTGGTCCCGCGCGCCGCCTCGGCAACGTTGCGCCCAATTTCATTGGTGGTTACCGTCTGTTCCTCCACCGCCGATGCAATGGTGTTGGAGATGTCGTTGACCTGGTTGATTACGGCGCCGATCTCCGCGATCGCCTGCACGGCGCCCTTGGTATCGGATTGGATCGCCTCGATCTTCTGCCCGATGTCTTCGGTGGCCCTGGCGGTTTCTTTCGCCAGTTCCTTGACCTCGTTGGCTACCACCGCGAATCCCTTGCCTGCCTCCCCGGCGCGAGCGGCTTCGATGGTCGCGTTTAGGGCCAGAAGGTTGGTCTGCTGCGCGATGGACGTAATGACCTTGATCACCTTTCCGATTTCCAGGCTGGACTCGCCCAGTTTGCCGATCGTACGGTTGGTCGCTTCCGCGGCCCGGACGGCGTTCCTGGCAATCTTGGCCGCCTCGTTGGCGCTCTTCGCGATCTCCCGAATGGAGGTTTGCATCTGTTCCGCGCCGGTCGCCACTACCGACACGTTTTTCGAAACCTGTTCGGCCGCTGCCGACACCACGTTGGCTTGGGTCGCCGTTTCCTCGGCATTGCCGGCCATTTGCTGGCTGGTAGCGGTGAGTTCCTCGGAGGCGGAGGCCAGCACCGACGCGCTCTGCGTGATCTGTTGAATGCTGCCGCGCAGATCGGTAGCCATGCGATTGATGTTGTCCTTGATGGCGGCATGATCGCCGCGGTACAAGCCTTCCACGCGAGCGGTGATGTCCTGCCCGGCGATCTTCTCGATCACCGCGGCCGCCTCCTGTATCGGTTCCAATACCGCATCCAGAGTCGCGTTGACGCCCTCGACAACCTTGCGGTACTCCCCCTGGTGTTTGGCGGCGTCCGCACGGGTGGTGAGCGCTCCTTCGACGGCGGCCTGCGCGAGCACCGTCGAATCCTCCACCAGAGCGTTCAGATTCTCCATCAACGCGATCAGAGACGGCACCAGGATGTCGTGCTCCGAACGCTGCCCGGTCTTCTTGTATTCGGGCAACTCGCCAAGATCTCCCTTGGAGATCCGGCTGACAGTGTTGGCAACGTGGGTGACTCTTGTCTGGACGGTGTTCACGGCCTCCGCCAGCTCGCCGAAGACCCCCGGCGCGTTTCCTTCGATCTTGCGGCTGTAATCGTTGACCGCCATTCGCTTCAGCACCGCGGCGGCTTCTTGCAGCGACCCCAACCCCTCGATGCACGCATTGAGGTTGTTCTTGATCGTGTTGAAGTCGCCAGCGCATGCTTCCGTGATCTTCTCGGGGATTTCGCCCTTGGAGATCCGGTCCACGCAGCGGGCTGCGACGTTGAGCGGATTGACCAGTGCGTCCAGCATCCGGTTCAAGCCCGCGATCGTCTTGCCGTTGAATCCGCAATACTTGCCCGGATCGGGCCGGAAGTTCAGATTGCCCGCCGTAACGGCTTCCGTTAAGTCCTGAAGATCCTTGCCGCGCATCGCGACGGTGTCGATCAGCGTGTTCATGCTGGTCTTGACGTTTTCGTAAGTGCCGTGGAATTCGTCGGTGATCTTGGCGGGGATTTCTCCGTTGGAGATCTTGTGCAGGTATGTTGTTACTAACGCCTGAACATTGCTGTCGACGATCAATTGAACGCAACCGATCACCTGGTGGCCGCGGCCGTAGCGCGGCGCTGCGAGCACTCGCACGGCTGTCTCCTTGCCGCGCAAGGCGCCGACCGTCTCGCCGGAACACACGGTCCCCGTTCGCACGGATCGGGCGGCGGCGCAGGTCCCTTCGCGGCAGCCCGGACAGTCAAACAGGTCCCAGTACTTCTTCCCAACGCTCTCCTCGCGGGTCCGGCCGAAGAACCGGGTTGCCTCATCGTTGAGATACAGGACAGTGTGGGCCAAATCCATGACGAATACCGGACTGGGCACAAGATCGAAGAACGAGGCGATTTCTGCCCGCGAGAGCCCCGCCGGCGTCTCTGCCGGCATCTCCAGAACACCGACCCCGCTCACGCCCCTGGGTCCGTAAGAGGGCTGTTTACCGTTGTTGATCTTCCTTGCCATAAACAAATCTCCTAAAATCAGCCGCATTCGCGGCGGCGGCTTCTGTTTCAGCGGCCTTGCAGCCGGTCCCGGCGCCCGTTAGGATTGGCGCGTCCCACCCTCAATTCCGGTAGTCTTTTTCGTGTCGAGAATCAACAAAAGGCGGTCCTTTTGCTTGTACACGCCCTGCAGTAGTTCCCTCGCCTCCGGCGTGACGTTGTCCGGCACGCGCTCAAAGGTGTTCGCGTCCACCGCGATCACGTCGCCAATTTCGTCTACCAGCAGGCTCACGGCTCCTTCCTCGGTGCGCACTACTGTGTTCATGGGTGTCCGGCCGCCGGTTCTCGGTCTCAGTCCTAAACGGCGCCGCATATCGATGGCGGTCACGATTTGCCCACGCAGGTTGATCAGGCCTTCAATCACCTCCGGCGCCAACGGGACCCGGGTCATCTCCTGATAGCGGAGCACCTCCTGAACCTCAAGAACGTCGATGCCAAAGAAGAGTCCGTCCACGAAGAACGTCGCGTACTGCCTGCTGGCCTGCGCTGCCAGATCCTGCCGGGTGGCCATTCGGTTCACTCCTTTTCTCCGGGAAGTACCGGCTCCATGTCGCCTTCGCCGGCCGCGGCGGATAACCTGGCCAGCGACCGCAGCATGGCGGTGCGGTCGAATTTCACCTGGAAGTCCTCGAACTCGACCGGGTATTTGCCGCGGGGCGGCTTCTGGTCCCCATGATCCGCCAGCGCCAGCACCGGGATGCCCGCAAGCGTTGGGACTCGCCGCATCTGTTCGAGGAAGGCGAATCCGCCGCCCGCCGGCAGGTCAAGCGATGCCGCCACTACGTCGATCTCCCGCCGTTCCAGTTCCTGCAACGCCTGCCGGGAATCCGCGGCCTCGACCACGTTGTAGCCCGCCATCTCCAGCGAACCGCGTACGATGCCGCGCGCGAAAGCGGAGGGCTCCGCCAACATCACGGTTGCCTTCTCCGAAGCCTGAACCGGCTTGCCGAACCAGCGGTCGTCCGCCGCCTCGATAATCGCCTGCAGGTCCAGAATGTCGGTTACTTTTCCGCCAATCACGGCCGACCCGAGCATCCCCTTGCACTGAGAAGGCCGACGTATCGCGACGGTCTCCTGGACGATGTCCAGAATCCGGTCGACCAGGATTCCGATGCTCCGCTCGCCATTGCCGAAGACGACCACTTGTACCGGGTCTGGGAATTCGGCGACCGTGTCGGCGTGCCCTTCGAGGATCGAGGTCAGGGAAACCAGCGACAGGATCTTTCCGCGGTACTGCACCGCCGGCCGCCCGCCCGCATGCTCGATCCTGGATTTTGAAAACTCCTCCAGCCGCGCCACCAGGGCCAAGGGGACGGACAATCTTTCAAACTGGCCGGCCCGGAACAGCAGGAAAGTCTGGCGGCCGCTGTCCGAGCGGTCCCTTTTCCGGGTATCGGCTTTCGTCTGGTCGCGCAACTCATGTACCACGCCGGAAAGCTGGCCGATTCCGAGGACGTCCAGGATGAGTGCCACGCGCCCGTCACCCATGATCGTTGCTCCGGCGTAGCAGCTCAGGCCCTTGAGTTGTTTACCCAGGGGCTTGACGACAATTTCCTGCGTGTCCTGAATGTCGTCCACCACCAACCCGAACTGCCTGTCCTCCGCCTGCAGGACCACGATATTAACGGCATCGGAATTCTGAGCTGCCGCCTGTCCCAGCACCTGGCTCAGATAGGTGATGGGAAGCAGGCGGTCGCGATGGCGGTAAACCGGCGTGCCATGTATCCACTCGATGGGACTCTTGCCGGAGTCCTTTTCCAGGCGGATGAGTTCCAGCAGACTCACCTGCGGAATCACAAACCGCTCGCCGCCATTCTTCACTACCAGCCCCGGGATAATGGCGAGGGTCAGCGGAATCTTGAGTTTGACCGTGGTGCCTTCACCCGGCCGGCTGGCCAGGTCGGCCGTCCCGCCGATCTTTTCGATATTGGTCTTCACCACATCCATGCCGACGCCTCGCCCGCTAACGCTGGTGACTTGCGGCGCCGTCGAAAAACCGGGGAGAAATATCAGGCCGAGGATTTCCCGTTCCGTCATCCGTTCCATCTGGTCCGACCGCACCAGACCCTTCTCGATTGCCTTTTTCTGTACATTCTGCGGATCCACGCCGGAGCCGTCGTCGCTGATCTCGATATTGACTTGACCGCCTTCGTGAAAGGCCCGAAGCGACAATTTCCCCACAGCGGTTTTTCCTTTTTGCAGTCGAACCTGGGGTTTCTCGATTCCGTGGTCGCAACAATTGCGAACGATGTGTGTGAGAGGATCCTTAATCGCCTCGATAATGGTCCTGTCCAACTCCGTATCCGCCCCGTCCATCTCCAACTGAATCTGCTTTCCGGAGGTAGCGGCCAAATCGCGCACCAGCCGCGGAAGCTTGTTCCAGACCACGCCAATGGGCTGCATGCGGGTTTTCATGACTCCCTCCTGCAACTCCGTGGTGATCAGGTTCAGGCGCTGTGAGGTGATGTTCAGCGTGGTGTCTTCCTGGCGGGCATTGAACTGCAGAATCTGGTTCCGGGTCAGCACCAGCTCGCCCACGAGGTTCATTAGCTTGTCCAACAGGCCGATGTCTACCCGAATGGTCGAATCGGACACGGCCGGCGCCTTTTGAGAAGCGACGTTCCCGGTATCGGCCGGCGCCAAGGCACCTTCGGTCTCCCGTGGCGGCTCGGCGATCTCGAGGCCGGATGCAACCGGCGCCGCGGCGGGCTTCGGCGTTGTTGGCGCCGTTTCGGGCGCGGGCGCGACCGGCGGCGCGGGCGCCTTCTTTCCACAGGCAACTTGCAGGCGTTGGGCCAACACATCGTGGTTTTCGTCGCCTTCCGCGCCGGTAGCCTCGATGGATAACAGAATCCGCTTGGTGGCGTCCACCACCTGCAGAATCAATGTGACCAGGTCCGGCGTCAGATCCAGTTCGCCGTCCCGCAGCCTGCTGAGCAGGCTTTCCCCCAAATGGGCGATTGCCTCCAGCTTGTCGAAGCCCAGAAAACCGCACGTGCCTTTGATGGTGTGGATGGTGCGGAAAACGCTCGCCAGCAACTGACTATCCTTGGGGCGCTGTTCCAGCTCGACCATTTCCCGATCCAGGCGGCCCAGGTTCTCATTGCTCTCAATCAGGAACTCTCTTATGACCTCTTGGTCGTCCATGGCTGTCTCATCGCTGGTCCAACGTTGTCGCGCGGTCTCCAGAACACAGACATGAGCCTGCATAAATAACATCGGGCCTTCAAATTCTGTTTTCTAGCCTTTCTTGGATAACCGACAGGCCGGGCGTCCGTTTTTGCAGCGGGGATGGCAGAATGCGTTGGGTCTGCTTCAAGGCCGACGGCACGCGATAAACGCGCTAAAGCTAGAAAGGGCGGCGCTTTCGACCGATATAAGAGGAGAGGAGAGGTGTGGCGTAAACCTGAACTGTTGGGATTCTTATTAAGAAATGCGGCCGGCAGCCGGGAGGTAGCCGCGTATCGGATTTGGGCGTCTGCCCAAGTTCCACTGAGGCGAAGGCTCGAGCGGCGGGACTTCTATCGCTGTTCCCGGTGATCCGGCTCGATGGTGCCCAGACCGGCGTATTCTTCCTTCACTTTCACCACTTTGTCGCCCACGAAAGTGACGAAACTGATTTTGCCGGGCGCGGTACCGTATACCCAGTCTTCGAACTCGGTGCCGTCTTTAGTCTCGCGCCACTTATGCTCGGGCCGCCCCATGGCCATCAGCACCTGCTCGCGCGTCATGCCCTCGCGCGCGCGCCGCTCCTTGATGGCTTTCTGCACCACCGGCGGCAGGTTCTCCGAGTAGATCTCGGTGGCGCTGTGCTTATCGAAATCCAGCACCGGCGCCAGCATCTTCTTGATCTCCGCCGCCTTGATCGGCTCCAGCGGCTTATGGAACAGGATCGCGATGGTGGTTCCGCCCGGCGCATTCGAATCGCCCTGGTCGAGGGGCACCGTATTGCCCATCGTCCCGACTATCTGCGCGCCGCTATACCAGTGCCGCCCGCCGTTGAAGCCGCCATTCAGTTGCAGCACCAGGCGGTCGCTCTCGATCTCCACCTTGGTGATCTGAATCATGTCGCCCAGGCGCGCGGCCGGTCCGTTCTGGTGCGCCACCTCCGCCCACGCCTGCTTATCCCAGGCGCCTTTGGCGTCGAACTCCAGCGGTTTTTTCGCGCGCGGCACCAGCACCTTCGCCTTGGCGTATTCCGCCATTAGCCCGCGCGTCAGTTCGACGCGGTCCTGGAACGTCAGCTTGTCCGCCGCGCGGCACCACGACGGCGACCAGCTCAGGAGTGCAATGGCGGCGACGACTCGCATACGGCAGACTCCGCGGGCGGGTCGAGTATCGGCGAGAACTGGCGGCGAACCGGCGCCCGAAACAGATACGCGAACAGCGCAACCAATACTCCGCTGGTGAGCAGGCTGGCTTCCGGGCCGTATTGGCCTCCACTCCACAGCGGGCCGGCAGACCACGACAACTCGTAACCCGTCACATTCATTGTAAGCCCGCTGACGTTCACCCCCACCAGCGGTAACGAGAGGTTCCATCCGAAATGCAGACCGAACGGCGCCCACAGGTCGTGGCTGCGCAAATAAGCGTAGCCGAAAAGAATCCCGAAGCCGGCCGTATTCGCCACGCTGAACCAGCTCGCATGGGGATTGCGGGCGTGCATCAGCCCGAATATCACCCCCGCCGGCAGCACCGTGGTCCAGCCGCCGGCCCGCGCCACCACCGCCTGAAAGCCGTAGCCGCGAAAGAACAATTCCTCGCCCGCCGCGCCCGAGGCCAATAGAATCGCCAGCACGAGCGCGCCCGACCACGATTCCCCGCCAACGTGTACCAGCCGGGCCGCGCCCACCGCCAGCGCCGGAACCGTCACCAGCAGAGCCGCCCCGATGCCGCCCGCCAGGCCCAGCGCGAGGTTGTCCGCCGAGGCTCGCGACCACCGTATGCCGGCGTCCGCCAGCGGCCGATTCTCGAAGATGCGCAGCGCCAGCCAGTTGGTGAAGATGGCCGCCACCAGCGTGGTTGCGGTGATTCCCACCAAAAATCCGCCCAGCCAGGCCAGCAACGGCGCGAACAGGTTGATGCTTACGAAATAGAGCACCACGTAAACGGCGACATGAACGGCGATGCGCACGGGATCGTTGCGGCCGGCCATGCTCACCAGTATGCCAGTTACCGGCTGCGCCATGCCCATGGCGGGCGATAATGTGAGAGTGAAAATCCTGGTCATCGATATCGGCGGCAACCATGTGAAGCTTTTCGCAACCGGCCGAAAAGTTCCCGTCAAGCTTCCTTCCGGCCCGGCCCTGACGTCCGCGAAGATGGTAAAGGATGTACTCCAGGCCACCGCGCAATGGAGCTACGACGCCGTCTCCATCGGCTACCCGGGGCCGGTAGTCCATAACCGGCCCATTGCCGAACCGCACAATCTTGGCCGCGGTTGGGTCGGGTACCCCTTCCAGGAGTCCTTCGGCCACCCGGTGCGCATCCTCAACGACGCCGCCATGCAGGCCCTCGGCAGCTACGAAGGCGGCCGCATGCTCTTTCTCGGCCTGGGTACCGGCCTCGGCTCCGCCCTGATTGTGGATGGCATCCTGCAGCCCATGGAACTGGCGCACTTGCCGTACAAAAAGGGCCGCAGCTACGAAGACTATGTCGGGATTGGCGGGCTGAAACGCGCGGGCAGGAAGAAGTGGACTCGCCATGTAATGGATGTCGTCGAGCGTCTCAAGGCGGCGCTCGAGCCCGATTACGTGGTGCTCGGCGGCGGCAATGCCAAGCTGCTCCGCAAGCTCCCTCCCGGCGCCCGATTGGGCGAGAACAGCAACGCCTTCCGCGGCGGCTTCCGCCTGTGGCAGGAGCCCAAAGCAAGCGGCCCAAAGAAGCGCGCCCGCACCGCCGGATAGGCGCCGCTTTCAGAATCGGGATTCCGGCAAATCGTTCCGCCGGCTGTGCCGTCCCGCTCTCATTTGCGCCAGCGGCCGCCTGTCGCAAGGCATACTGGTATCGAACAGGGTTTCCCGCATGATCGGAGTCGCACTGCCATTTGGAAGCCGAACGCCGGAAACGAAGCGCGGTCCGTACCGCCAAGCGCTGGATGCGGCGGGTATGCAACCGGTCGAGAATGTGAGCACCCTTGCGGGCCTCGACGGCCTGCTGCTCGCCGGAGGATCCGATGTCGATCCCGCGATGTACGGCGCCCCACGCGACGCCAAGACGGGCGAACCGGATCGCGATCGCGACAACCTGGAAACCGCCCTGTTACGCGAGGCGCTGGAGCGCGACATCCCGGTTTTCGCGATTTGCCGCGGGCTGCAACTGCTAAACGTGGCTCTCGGCGGTGGGCTGATCCAACACATTGACGGACACCGCTGCCCGGAGCAGCAGGCAGTGCATCCGATCGCGATCGCTTCCCCCAGCAGGCTGAAATCGATTCTGGAAGTGGACGAATACGTGGTGAATTCACGCCATCATCAGTGCGTCGAGCAGTTGGCGAGCGGGCTGGTAGTTGCCGCAAGAGCGCCGGACAACGTAATCGAGGCGCTGGAGCTGCCCCGCAAGCGTTTCGTGCTCGCGGTGCAGTGGCATCCCGAGGATCGTATGGGCGGGGCGGACGCGAAGCTGTTTGAGGCATTTCGGGAGGCGATGAAAGTCTCCGGGTGAACGATGACGTGAGCGGCGTTTACGGGAGGCCCCTGCACTGGACAACTTCCTTCCCAGATCCGGACTTCCGGCCCCGTCGGCCAACACGTTTGCTGCTCGGGCGCTTTATGTCAACTTGAAGCTGGTCACAACTGACCGGGTGCACCAGAATTGTGGCGTGTTATGTTTTCATTGTGATACGCCGTTACTTTTGGCTGGGTATTTTGGCAGCGTTGTTCTCGACGATCTCAGGCTTCAACAAGGGCTGGATCGGCGGATTCACGGCCAATTTGGGCGCCGGGTTTGTAGGCTCACTTCTGACCGTGGTTTTGATCGATCGCGCGATTGAGTCCGCCCAGACCCAACAGTCGAGACGCGTTATGATCGCAGCCCTCAACCGGCTGCGTCCGAAGCTAGTCTCGCAGTTGACGTTCTTATTTGACCTTCACAAGGCGTCTGCAGTAGCAAAACCGGCAGTTGCCCCGGCGAACCTCGCAGATCTGTTCACGGAGGCGTATTATGAATCCGTTCGCCGTCTCGATTTTTCGAAACCTGCCCCGATAAACCCGCCCGCGAGTTGGTTCGCTTTCTCTGGCCATTGTGTTAGGGAATTCACCGACTCTCTCGAGCGGATGCTTGATACGTACGTCGCATTTCTCGGACCAGAGAACATCGAGATACTGGAGCGATTGCTGAGTTCGACCGTCGCAATGACCTTCCCCCAGTTCGCATGGTTGGAGCAGCGTGAACTGAACGAGGGTCGACGACTCCCACCACGTCTGCTCTCTGGCGACGATATGATTGAAGTATTGCGACAGTATGTCAATGCCACCATGGGGCTGGTAACCCAATTCAACAAACACGCTCATCAGCCTATCTCTGTGTCCGACTTATCGCTTTGGCGGGCTGATGTTTCCCCTGCGATCGGCAGTGCCCGGTTTCCGGCCCGGTAACCATTGTTTGGCGTTGTCTTGCGAGTTACCGATCGTGCCACCCCCTGGGACGTATTGTCCCCTATGGTAAGACTGGCCACAAACGCCGTTCGGGGAGATCACTCAACATCTCCCTTGCCGCAAGGCCAGTCATCGAGGCCGATTCATGGGTTGACCCATTCCGGAAGCGGATCGGCCTGCCACACTTACGACACCGGCATTCGCTACCGGGACGAGGCGGGCACTATCTCCGGAGTTGTCGTAGAACTTGGCAGTATCTACCGATCGAAGGGCTTGAGCGGCATTGGCAACGGTGGCATACCGAAGCTTTACGTCGGCGTCAGGAGTGGGATGGCATCCCCGCGCGGCCCGGCTCCGGATGCTTGTGATGCCATCGTTCCGGGTAATCCAGTCCAACAAATACCAAATGGACCCCGTACCCGAGGGATTGGGCTTTGCGGATCGGGTCACCCTGCCCCGGCTGGAAAGAGTCTTTTCGACCGCAAAACTCAGTCCCCTGTTCAGATAGTTCGGGGTTCGCTTCAAGACGTCCCTTCCGGCCGCGATGGCTGCGGCGGATGGATTTAACGGATTCAAGACGCTGGCTATTGTGTCGGGATCGAGCAGCCGGTCGCGGCCCTCGAATTCGAAGGATCGGGTGAGGGTGGACTATCCCGAGCCGTTCGGGCCTGCAAGTACCGGGAGGACGGCACGCTGCCTTAGGCCGCGTTACGTAATAACCGCCCCAACTCCGCTCCCTGGCGGTCACGGCTCTGACTCGCGGCATGACGCAACGTATCGTTGAGTCAGAGCCGCGACCGCCAGGGAGCGGCTGCTCGTGATTGGAGTGGTTAGTTCGTGGCAGTCGCTTAGGCATTGCACGCCCTCAATTCGCGGATGATTTCGTAGTTTTCCCGGACAGGGAGTCTGGCCGCAAGTGTCTCGTCGAAAGCTTTTCGAGTGGCTGCACGCACCGGGCATATTTAAGCCATACACATCGGCCGCCATGCACGCAGCGAGGAAGCGTCACCCCGGCGGCATCGCCAGCACCGCGCCCCAGTTCAGCCCCGCGCCGAACGCGGCGAACACCACCGGCTGCGCGAGCTTTTCCTGGCCGCCGGCGCGCCATTCGGCGGCGGCGATCAGCAGCGATGCGGAGGACGTGTTTCCGTAGCGTGCCAGGTTCGAAAAGAACCGCGATTCGGGTGCTCCTACGGCGGTGGCGACACGGGTAATCAGGTTGAGATTCGCCTGGTGCAGAATGTAGGCGCCCACTTCGGCCGGCTGCAAGCGATTACGTTCCAGCAACTGCAGAATGGCGCGCGGCATTTTGCGGGAAGCGTGGAGAATAATGGTGCGCCCATCCATGTAGAGCGGCGCATCCAGGTACAGGCGCAGGGCTTCGGCGAATTCGCCGTCGCTGGCCAGCACCGAATCCCGGATTTCGGCGAAACCGCCCGTGGCGCTCACCAGGGCCGCGCCCGCGCCGTCACCGAACAGAATGGCGGTATCGCGGCTGGGTGGTTCGAGCCGCACCACGCGGGACATGATTTCGCTCCCCACCACCAGCACATTGCCGTACTGGTGCGCCAAGCTGCCCGCCAGCGAAAGGCCGAACAGGGAACCCGCGCTCGCCATGGGCAAATCGATGGCCGGCACGCCTTGAATGCCTAAACCCCTGGCGATGGCCGTGGCCGGGCCGGGGAAGCGATACTCGCCGGATCCGCTGGCGGCGATCACCAGCCCCACTTCGCCCGCCGCGGCGGCGCAGCGGCTGAGACAATCGCGGGCCGCCTCGGTTCCGAGGCTCGAGACCGTTTCGCCATCGGCCGCGAAACGCCGCTGCCCGATGCCCGTGGCGTGGAACAGCCAGGCCGGGTCGGCCCCGACCATGGGCGCCAGTTCGGCATTATCCACCACGCGCGCCGGCAGGTAGCATCCGAACCCGCGAAGGAAAGCCATGTCAGGTTTTCGAAGCCAGGTAGGCTTCAATACGCTCGATGGAATCGAACTTTCGCGGCACCAAGTCCGAATCCGGGACCTTGATGGCGAACTCCTTTTCGAGTTCGGTCACCAGGTCGGCCAGCGAAAACGAATCGAGCAGGCCCGATTCGAACAGCGAATCGCCGGGCGCCGGCTCCACCGGTTCGGCGGCGAAACTCTTGACGATCCTGCTAATCCTGGCCCTGCTATCCATTAAAAACCTGCTTCCTGGGTGCGCGCCTTCTTATAGATTTCGTATTGCCCCATCAGATCGGCGAACAGCACTTCGGCCAGACGCCGATAGCCGGGCGCGGTGAAGTGTACGTAGTCGCGCTGCCCCAGCCCGGCATATACCCAATCGCGCATCGACCCCCTCCCGCCCATCCGCTCGCGCGTATCCCAGAAAGCGCAGCGATTGGCCATGCAGGCGCGCATCTGCGCCGCGATCACCCAGTCGATGCCGGCCACCAGCCTGATGCTGTAACGGGCGCGAGACCAGCGGTCGCCGGGGCCGAGCACCAGGATCGAAGCCGTGGGCGCGGCCTGCCGAAGCTGCGCCAGCAGAGAAGAAAACATGGCCTCGTAACCTTCCGGGGTCCAGCTTGGATCGCTCGCTTCGTTGGTGCCGTAAGACAGCACGATCATCGCCGGACTTCTTCTCTGCAGGTAGGTCGCCAACATGATTTCGTTCCACTTCAGCATAACCGCGGCTTCGGCGCCGTTAATACCCAGGGCCTCGTAGGTAACTCCGGCGCCTCGGTCGGCTACCCATCCGAACAGGCGTACGGGGCGGGACTCGAGCGTCACCACGCGGAAGGAATGAAGCCCTGGCGGAAGATCGTAGCGCACCGCTCCGGGCGCCATCTCGTCGCCCGCGGTGGAGAATTCGTCGCGCCGCTCGTTGTCCACGTAAACCGCTACCGAGCCGCCACCCGGCTGAACCAGGTAATCCACTTCGAGCGAATCGCATTCTCCCTGGGCGTAGACCGATTGCCCGGCGCGGGTGGTTTCGACGCTCACGCCGCCCAGCCCGTAGAAACCGTCGCCCGCCCCGGTGCGCAGCCCTTCGGAGTGCCAAAGCGCAGTGCCGCCGCCGCTAATATCGAACCGCCGATAACCCAAAAACGGCCGGCCGGCGAGCGAAAATCCCGATCCACCGTTGCCGAACCGCCGCTGCAACTCATCCCGAAGACCACTCGTCCACTCGTCGGCGGCGGTGTGGGAATCGCCAAACTGAATGACGTGCAGCGGCGGTTGATCGCCGTTGGCGCTCATGCGCAAAAGCTGCTCGAACACCGGCGCCAATGCCCCCGGCTGCTCAAAGGGCTGTTCCGGCGGATCGTCCAAAGCCGCATTCACCCGCTTCAACGCCGCCGCCCGCGCCGCCGCCGATGGGGCGGCAGACGCCGGCTTCTTCCGCGCCGCCGCGAAGAACGGCGCCGGCGACAGCAGGAGCCCGAACACAACACCGCCGAACGCCAGCATCGCGGAAAGGGGTTTCACTTCTCCTAGAGTAACCCGTCAGGCGGACCGGATGAAGTATGGCCGTAGCGCGCAACGTGGGTAATACGCCACTGCCCCTCCAATCCCCACGAAACAAAATTACTTGAGCGCATCTTCATTTCTGGCACCGAAAGCGGCTATGCTGGTATCAGAGAGGGGAAATTCATGGCTGCACCCGCACAGACTCCCGTTACGCCTGTCCGCCTCATGCAATTTGCCTGGGGCTATTCTGTTCCACTGATGATCGAGGCCGCCGTCCGGCACCGTTTGTTCGACGCGCTGGAGGGCGGACCGAAAAACGCCGCCCAGCTTGCCGCCCAGGCGGCGATCTCCGAACGCGGCGCGCGCGCCGTGCTCAATGCCCTGACCGGGTTCGAGCTGCTAAGTAAGGACGCCGAGGGGCGCTATTCGCTCACGGCCGAGAGCGCGGCATTCCTGGTCAGCACCAAACCTTCGTTTATGGGCGGCATCTTCAAACATACCAGCACGCAGTTGCTGCCGCGCTGGCTGAGCCTCAACGAGATCGTCCGAACCGGCGAGCCCGCCGCCAGCGTCAACAGCGAAGCCAGCGGCGCGGCGTTCTTTCACGAGTTCGTGGAGGATATTTTTCCCATGAGCTATCCTTCCGCGCAGGTGCTGGCGGACACTCTCGCCATTGGCGGAGCGGCCGGGCCGGTGCGGGTGCTCGATATCGCGGCCGGCTCGGGAGTGTGGGGCATCGCGCTGGCGCAGCGCTCGCGGCAAGTCCGCGTGACCGCGGTGGATTGGCCGGGCGTGCTGGATGTCACGCGCCGCGTGGCCGCGCGCTGCGGGGTGGGCGACCGGGTGGAGACGCTGGCCGGAGATTTGTTGCAAGTGGAATTCGGTACCGGCTACCAGGTCGCGACGCTGGGTCACATCCTGCACAGCGAGGGCGAGAGCCGCAGCCGCAAGCTGCTGGACAAGGTCTTCCATGCTCTGGCGCCCGGCGGCACCATCGCCATCGCCGAGTTTTTGGTGGACGACGCCCGCGCCACCACGCCCGGCGGCTTGATCTTCGCGGTCAATATGCTGGTCAACACCGACGCAGGCGACACCTTCAGTTTTTCCGAAATCGCGGCATGGCTGAAAGAGGCCGGCTTCGAAAACGCACGGACCGTGGAAGCGCCGGGACCGTCGCCGCTGATCCTGGCGAATCGGAGGTAGAAGCACAGGGCGCAGGGCCAGCGGACTGCCTCGGGGATTCTATCTCTGCCGGCTCTGCCGCATCAGTTGTCGAAGATATGCATTGATCCGAGTCTGATAGCCTTCGCCTGTTGCTTTCAGCCACGCCACGACATCGGAATCCAGTCGAATGGTCACGCTGGTGTTCCTGGGCCGATAAAACCTCCCAATTACGGCGTCCGAGGGGATCTCTTGGGTCTCGGGGATGTCCGAGAGGTCGATCTCGGAATCCGGCCGGGCGGCGAGCCTCTGAAGCTCCTTCCGTTTTTCAGCCGTTAGCTTGGGCATATAGAGTCCTTTCCTTCCGGGTTGCACGACGAGCCGAGACGATGCGGATCACCCGTCCGAACCTTCATCCCGATACGTATGTACTACGACAAATATTGCGATGTTCTCAATCCAGCGCACCTGGCGAAGGCGCCCGCCCCGCCCTACCCCTACGCCTCAAACCGCAGGCACGCGCGCCCCAGGTAGATCTCGTCTCCCGGCCGCAGGCGCTCGCCCCTGCGGTTGCCCGCCGGGACTTCGATGGAGCGGCCATCGCGGAAAACGCGGGTACCGAATTCGCTGCCGTCGTCGGCGACCCGATACTGGCCGTCTTCGCGGCGAATGTGGGCGTGCTGGCGGGAGACGGTGCCGTTGGCCTCGTCGGCATTCTCTTCGAATACCACGTCGTTGCGGCGCACCACGCGCTGTTCGCTATCGGTCAGCTCACTCAAGCGGCCGATGTTGGTGCGCGGCTTATCGAGGACGTACTCTTCGTGTGCCGCTTTGCCCTTCACCACCACCAGGCGGCCGACGGGCGTTTCGGCGGCGGGTTTGGCGGGCTTGCGTTCGTAATCGATGAAGAACGGTCGATCGCCGCTGGCGGAGGTCACGATCTCTATCGCAAAGCCGCGCGGAATCTGGCAACCGGCGGCTTCCAGCGCTTCGCGGATATCGTTTTCCAGGCGCCGGTCTTCGCCGAAAGCCGCGGCCAGAAGATTGCGGCGCGCTTCCTCGGCTGCGATGAGGGTGACTTTGACGCGCGGAAACGGAAACACGCGCCGGCCGTGCGCCAGCACCTGCACCTGCTCCTCGACGGATTCCAGCATGGCATGGTGCAAGCTGACCAGGTCGCCCGATTCGGCCTGGCCGAATAGCCGCTCGGTGGCGCTTCGAAAGCCGCGCTCGATGGTTTTTTCAATTTCCGAAAACAGGCTCATGGGTGAATCAGCCCCAGTTGCACGGCTGCATTGACGATATCCGCCGCGGCGGGAGCGGCCGCGGCGCCGCCGTACACTCCATTTTCCACCAGAACCGAAAACGCGATTTTGCGCTGGTTGGCTGCAGGCGCTCCCCCGTAGGGCGCGAAACCGATGAACCAGGCGTGCGAAGGCGCATCGGCCAGCTCCGCCGTGCCGGTCTTGCCGGCGATGGGGACCGCGGCCCCGGCGGCGCGCCGGCCGGTTCCGGAGGTCACCACCTCGCGCAGGAATCGCCCCAGGGTTTGGGCGGCGCCGGCCGTCAGCGCGATCTTGGGTGCATCGGCGCGGGTGTTGGTCTCATCGGTGATCCAGCGCCCCTCCGGCATGGCGCCGCCGGCGGCCACGGTCGCCGCCACGCGCGCCATCTGAAATGGCGACGCCACGACCTGCCCCTGCCCATACGACGATTGCGGCAGAGACTTCTTCAACTGCGCGGCGGTGTTGGGCGCGCCGGTGGCAATGCCCAGAATCCCGGCTGCATCGAACAGGGCGTCGGCGCCCACGTCGTAAGTGCCGAGCTGGGCGAAGTAGGCGTTGCAGGAAACCACGATGCCGCGTTCCAGGTCGAGGGTGCCGTGCGGCTCTTTATCCTGGACGTCGTCGCGGATGGGGCGCTTCGAACCTTTAATATAGTTGCCGACGCGGCCGTCCGGCAGGCGGATGCACTGGTAGGTTTTATGAATCAGGGTTGGGTCCTTGCGGAGCGCCGCCATGGCCGTCACCACTTTGAATGTCGAGCCGGGTGGATAAAGGCCGAACCGGGCTCGGTCGAGATACGGATTGGCTTCCGGAATCGCCACCGGATTCGCCTCGGTCGCATCGGGAGCGAGCGGCAGGCTGACCGCCGCGAGCAGATCTCCATTGGCCGGATCGAGCACCACCGCGGCGCCCCGCTGCTGACCGGATGTTTCCAGCGCGTGGCGCAGGATCGCGGCGACGCGGACCTCGAAGCGGGCGTCAATCGCGGTGTGTACGTCGCGCGGGCGGTCGAGCACGCGGCGCACGGCCGGGTCCTGGGGATCGAAGCGATGGCGGATGAGCGGCACCAGCTCACGATAGTCGTAGCGGACGACGCGCTCCATCGCGCCCGAAGGTTCTTTCACTTCCACCAGGGTGGGACGGTCGTCGAAACCGCGCAGGCGGCGGGCCTGGTCGCGCTCGATGAAGGCTGTGTTGGAAGCGGCCCAGCGGGTACGCGTGCGCAGATCGCCGAGCAGGTCGAACAGCAGACCGCCGAAAGGATAATGGCGGTACTCGGTGCGGGAGCAGGCGGCGTCGATATCGATTCCCAGTTCCCGATACTCGGCGCGGTGCTTTTCGAGCTCGCTCCAGTCGCTGGTGGCCAGGGGCAGGCCGTTGCGGTCGTAGATGGAGCCCTTGGGAATGCGTTCGATCACGTCCAGAAAGCGGGGATTGTACTGAAAGCGGCGCACGCCATCGGCCTGCAAGACCAGCGTGCCGTGACCCATGATGGGGCCGGATTCGGCCACCTGGACATACGCGGTCTTGGCCACGACGGCGGCGAGTGCGATGCCGAACACCACCGCCAGGCGCTTCGTGGGAACGCCAAAAGCAACGCGCATTTCATGCCCGCCGCGCGCGGAGATGGCGAGCAGGATTCCGACCATCAGGAAATTGGCCAGCATGGCGGTGCGGCCGTAGCTGAGGAACGGCGTCACCACGCCCGAGAGCGGCGCCACGCCCAAGGCGCCGGCGGCGATCAGCAGCAGCTCGAGAGCCGTCGCGGCAGCCAGGCCCGCCGCTAGGAAGAATTCGTAATCGGAACGGGCGCGCAAGCCGATGCGCAACGCCCGCCACACCAGGAACGCGTACAGCGCGAACACCGCGACAACCCCGCAGAAGCCCATCTCTTCGCCCAGGGCGGAAAGAACCAGGTCGGTGTGGGCCGCCGGCACCAGTTGCGGATCGCCCATGCCGAGGCCCATGCCCGAAACCCCGCCGGTGGAGAAAGCCCAGAGCGAGTGCGCCAGTTGATCGCCGCCGTGAACCAGGTTGTCCCATGGCGAAAGCCACATGGAGACGCGCTCGCCCACGGTATGCGGCACGCCCAGGTAGTAGCCGGCCACGAATCCGCACACCACCAGAGCCAGGCCGATGGCGGGCACCAGCGCGCTGGCCCGGGCTATGCCGTAGAGCGAAAGAAACAGGCAGGCGAACACCAGCGCGGGGCCCATGTCTCTCTGCAGGAAGAAGAAGACGATGGAAAGGGCGACGCACACGGCCACCGGCAGGGTAGCTTCGAGCGGCGGAATCGCGATGCGGCTGGTGAGCGCGGCCAGCTTGGGGCGGGTTTCACGCGCGTGGCGCAGCAGGTCCCAGCGGCGCGCGAAATAGCCGGCCAGGAAAAACACCAGCAGCAGGCGAATGATCTCGACGGGCTGAAAGCCCAGCAGATTCACCTTGGCATCGCTCGCGCCCGGGCCGCGGCCGAAAGCGATCAGCAGGGCGGAAAGGGCGAAGCTCGCGATCAGCGGGACAAAGCTCAATCGTCCCATCAGGCGCTCGTAATCCACCAGCGCGGCGGCGGCCATGAGCAGCGCGCCCAGAGCCGCGCCCTGGGCAAAATCGGCGAACAGCAAATTGTCGCGCACCGGGTCGCGCAGCGACAGCATCAGCATCAACCCGGTTCCCGAGAGCAGCGCCACCACGGGCAGCAGGGATTCGTCGCCGGCGAATCCGCGCACGCTCCAGAAGACATTGACCAGCAAGAACACCGCAAAAAAAACCGCGATCCATTGCCGAAATTTCGCGCGGACCTGCGCCGGGGTACGAACCACGAATAATGGTTTGAGCAAGTGAAACTGGTCGGCCGAAAGCAGCGGGCGGATGCGGCCCACGTTGGGGAGGTTGCCCGAAGCGTCGTAGATTTTGCGCGCCAACTCGCCGCGTAGGCGGGCGTCGGTGAAGATACTCAGCGCGGGCAGCAGATCTTCGCGGGCCGACAGGTCGTTTAGATTGACGATGCGATGCGCGGCGAGGGCCTGGTCGATTGACGCGAGATCGGCCGTCTTGGCGGTCCAAGCCAGGTAGAGCCCGGCGGCGGCCAGCGCGCAGGAGGCGAGAGTCCAGGCAAGCTCGCGCACCCGCCAGCGGAAGACGGGCGAGCCTCGCCGCAATTGGGGCCGGTCGGCGGCGGTGCTGCGGGTGATGGCCATGGTCAGTGAGTTTCACGCAGACTAAACGACATTAATGGGCCACCTGGGCGGTTTGCCCGATCTCGGAGAGCCGGAAGTTGACGCTGTCCAGGCTGTCGCCCAACCGCTTGATCATGGCGTTGGCGTTGCCGTAGGGCGCAATTCCCTGGTAGAGGGAAACGGCGCGCTGATAATCGTCGGCGGCGCGCTGCACCTGATCCTTTTCCTGCGGCAGGCCGCGCACGTCGCGCGAATCCCAGAATTCGCGGTCCCCGCGCACCATGTAGGCGTAAGCGAGCTGCAGCTTTTCGCGATTACCGGGCGGGTAGCCGCGTTTGGCGGCTTCGTCCAGCGCCTGGGAAGCTTTGTCGATATCGAGCGTGCCGGAAAGGTAGACGCGCGCCAGGCCCAGCTCGGGGTCGGGCGACTTGGGCAGCAGACGGGCCGCTTCGTCGAACTCTTCAATGGCATCGCGCATGCGGGCGGGATCTTTGTGCAGTCCTCCTTCGATGCGCGCAATGTGCCCTTCCGTCAGGCGCAGCTCGCCGCGAACGGTATCGTCGGGATCGAGCGACATGGCGCGGATCAACACGTTCCGGGCGCGCTGCCAGTCTTTCTCCGGCACCGGCTGGCCGTCGCCGATCCGGTAGGCGGTAATCACTCGTTCAGCGGATTCGGTGAGCTTCTGCTCCACCAGTTTGCGCGTTCCCCGTAAAGTGAAAGACGACGAGTCGCCGTGCGAAAGTTCCGTCCATTTGGACCAGATCTGATCCGGATCGGTAATCTGTTCGGACTGAATCTGGCGCGCCAGTTCCCGACCACCCTGGTAGGAGGAGTTCCAGCTCCAGATGCCGTAAAGGAATGCGGCAATGGCAAGCAGCGCGACCACCTGTACGGCTGTGCGAAAGACGGTGCGCCGGCCCGGCCGGGCGGCGGAGCGCGGCGGCCAGACCGCGGGCTGCTGGGTGCGGCGGGTAGCATCGGCATCGGCTGGTTTCCCTGAGTCGCCGCCAAGCTCCGGGACGGGTTCAAGATCGGCCGGCGCCTCGCCGATGGTTTCGGACCGGGTGCGGCGGGTGGCGTCGTCTTCGAAGTCGCGGCTGGTGGTGCGGCGGGTGGCATCGGCATCCAGGTCCGGTTCCCGCGCGGCATCCACCTGGTTCGCGGGCCCCGATCCATAGCGCCGGCCACCGGAAGATGCGCCGCGGAAGGCCGCCAGTTCCTGGGCGAAGTCGCGGGCCGACGGGAACCGCGCCGCGGGATCGCCCGTCATGGCGCGCACCAGGATGCGGCGTAGCGGCTCGGGGCAGGGATCCGGCGCTGGCGGTGGCGGGATGCGCGAGCGGATCATCTTCTCCAGCCGTTCGGTGCTGGCGGCCTGTATGGTTGCAGGCCCGTGACCATCTCGTAGAGCATCACGGCCAGGGCCCAGAGGTCGGATTGCACATCCACGTCGCCCGAATCCAGCCGCTCCGGAGAAGCGTAAGGCACGCTGCCGAACTCGTTCCGCGTCAGCCGCCGCGAGAGTGACAACGCCTTGGCAATGCCGAAATCCAACACCTTCACCTCGGCCCGGTTGCCGATGCGGATATTCTTCGGCTTAATATCGCCGTGAACGATGCCGTGATACCGCTTGCCATCGATGTCCACGTCCAGGTTGTGGGCATGGTCCAAGGTCTCGGCCACGGCCTGGGCCACCTCGGCGGCGAATTCCGGGGTCAGCGGGCCGCCGCGCATCCACTCGGCCAGGTCCCGGCCGTCGATGAATTCCATGGCCACGAAGAAGAAGCCGTCCAGGTCGCCGGATTGATACACCCGCACCACGTGGGGATCGATGGCGGCCAGCCGAGCTTGCAGTTGGGCGCCGCGGCGTTCGGCTTCGATGGCGTCGCGAGTGTCGGCGTCGGGGCCATGCTCGATCAGCTTGAGCGCCACGGTTTGAGCCGTTTCGCCGTCGAAAGCCAGGTACACATCGGCCATGCCCCCGCGCCCCAGCTTCTGGCGGATCTCATATTTGCCCAGGCGGCGCCCGGCGGGGGCAATCATATCCGAACTCCGTTGTGCGGAAGGTTGGCAACCTGCCGGCCGATTGTCGATCGGTTCCTCTTCGCTGATGCCGAAAAACCGGCGGTTCCCATCACCTGCCCGGCCTCCGCTCGTCGAGAAAGAAGTTGCGTTCACGGAGGGCTTTCATATCGGTTCCGGGAAGCAGGTCGAGGCTGGTCTTCTCAAACACGTTGTCCAACAGCGCCGGCTGCGCGCCGTCGCGGGCGCGTACGCCACCCTTGTTGCGCTGGAAAGTGTTGTGCGAGATAAAAGGCGCGGAGGGGCCGCTGATGAGGAGGCCTTCGCCGCTGCAATCGTGCACCGTGTTGCCCAGCAGGATGTTGAAGTCGATTTTCCGGGCGGCCGTGACAAGGACTTCAATTCCGACCTTGGCGCCACCCACCTCGTCCTCTTCCAGCACCACGTCGGAATCTACCAGCCGGATGCCGGTCGCAATCGGTACGTCCGGAGCGGCGGCGATGCGCAGACCGAAAACGCGGGCGCCGTGAACATGGTCGGCCGAAATTACCGGCGCGGCGCTCAGGGGCGCGGCGCGCAGCACGGTTTCGCGGGGCAGCCCGGTCAGGATGACGCCGCTCTTGAGCTGAATCTGCTCCCGGTACTCGCCTCCCAGCACCGAGACCGTGTCGCCGTCCTGGGCTGCGGCCATGGCTTCGCCGATCGAGTGATAGTCGGCGGTCACGCCGGCCTCGGCCCCGTTACTGACCGTCAGCACCCGCGGCGCGTGGACGGCGGGCGGCGGCGGTGGTTTCGGCGCGGTCGCGCGCCCAATGTAGAAGGCGGCGACGAGCGCCACCAGAGCGATAATGCTCCAGCCCCAGCCACGCCGGGACGGCGAGGGCGCGGCGGGCGGCTGAAAGTCTTCGTCCTCCACCACCACCACCGTGATATTATCCTTGCCGCCGGCGGTATTGGCGGCGCCGATCAGCGCTCGCGCGGTCGCGTCCGCATCGCCGGCATGTTGCTCCGTCAAAGAGCGGATGGCTTCCGACCCCACCAGATCGCTCAGCCCGTCGCTGCACAAGATCAAGGCGCTCGCGGGGTCGAAGGCCAGGCGCACGATCTCGATGAAATCCGGATCGTCGGGCGCGTGCTCCTCCGAACCTACGTCGCGGAAGACTTCGTTGCTGCGCGGGTGGTGCATGGCTTCGGTTTCGCTCAACTCGCGGGCGTCTTCGCGCTCGCCGACCGGTGAGTGGTCGTGGGTGATCTTGCGGATCTCGCCGCGGCGGACCTGGTAGAGGCGCGAATCGCCCACATGTCCGATCGCCACCCAATTGTCCTCCAGCACCGCCAGGGTCAGCACGCACGCCATGCCGCGCCAGTCCGGGTTGCGCTGGGCCGCGCGGAAGATCTCGTTGTTGGCGACGGCGATGGCTTCGCGGATGCGCTGTTCGACGGTGCCGGTCTGGCGCTCCAGGCGCGAGCGAATGCGGTCCACCGCGATTTCCGCGGCTTTCTCGCCGGCCGCCTGGCCGCCGATGCCGTCCACCACCAGAAAAATACCGCGATCGGGGTCGATATAGAATGCGTCTTCGTTATTCTTCCGGACAAGGCCGGCGTCGCTCAGAGCCGCGCACTTCAGCCGGGTCTTAACCATGTGGCGCTTAACCTTCCCTGGCGGGCGTGCTGCCGGCCGGCTCCGGCCTGGCGGCGTTTCGGAATTCGAGAAACAGCACGTCCGCCAGGCCGATGCGCGCCCGGTCCGGCACCGGCGTCTCCAGGTTGCGGTCGCGCTTCTCGCCTTCCACTACCTCGATGCTCGAGGGCACCGGCTGGCCGTCGATGGTGGTTCCCAGCCGGCTCAGGTCCTTCAGAAAAAATCGCCCGCTTTCGGGATCGCGCCGCAGGCGAAAGTGCTCGCGGGAGACGTCGGGCAGGGTATCCAGTTTCAGATCGGTCCAATAGTCGCGGCCGCCGCGTCCCACCACGATCTGGTTCTTGGTAATCGAAAACGTCTTGCGGCCGCCCCTGTCCTCGTATTCGATGGTCGCGAAGGCGCTGGCTTCGCCGCTGGCCGGCTCCGCCGCCGGCTGGTAACTGGTGCGCGCCGCGGTTTGGGTGCCTGCCGCCGCGCTTGCCATGCGGCGCGTCGCGATCCGCTTGGTCATACTGCCGGCCCCGAACTCGGTCTTGACCGGCAAGGCCAGTTCGGAGTTCACCACGATATCGCCCGGCTCCACATCGTCGTCCGTGTTTTCGTGAATGGTGATCTGCCAGCCGCCTTCCGGAGCGCTCGCCTTGGGCAGATCGCGGCGGGCGATTTTCAGCCGCTCGCCGAGGGACGCGCGGTTCAGCGATTCGAGCTCGGCGTCGAGCGCGCGGTGGGCTTCCTCGACGATGCGGGGGACGATGCCGCGCAACCGCTCCAGGTCGTCCGGATGCAGATAGACCTGGTAAATCGAAGGCGGCAGCGTCGAGTAGTGCAGGGGTTCGAGGCCCTCGCGCATGTTACGCACGATTTCCAGAATGATCTCGCGCGCCGTGGCCGCCGGTCGGGAAGGGCGTTCCATAGGTGCCTGGTTCCAGTTTAGAACAGTGCGCTGGGGTTCACCCGGCCATAGGCAGACCGTAGAAGCCGTGAAGAAATAGGACGACCACCGAGGAACGCTTTTAAGCAATAAAGGATTTATCGGCGTTCATCGGCGCCTGGGACTTGAGTTTTTCTCTCCCGACAAGCCTGCCCACGGCACGCTATGGAGCCGCAGGCGGAGCTTTGGCGGCCAGGTTCAGGGCTTTTCGGGCGGTTGTGCTGAGGGGCACATTTCCCCGCCGGCCGGCCTCCATCCAGGCAAACGCGCCTCGCGCCGGCGGAGGCTTCGGGGCTTCCGCCCGCGCCACCGTGATCCGGTATCGATGGTGCGTGATGGAATGGCGAAACTCTCCCAGGACGGCGCCCACGCGCGCCCCGGGAAGCTGCCCGGGGGAAGGCAGGTCCCAAAAGCCCGCCATGCGCTCAAGGGAACCCTCCCGCCGGCGCAGCAATACCCGGCCGGAGCGTTCCACAAGCAAGAGCGTTTCGCGTACTTCCACTGGCTCCGCGCGGCGCAGTTTCACCGGCAATTGTCCGGCGGTGCCGGCTTGCCTCGCCTGGCAGCCGTCCGAGATCGGGCAAGCGCCGCAAAGCGGATTGCGGGGCAGGCAGACGGTAGCGCCCAGCTCCATGAGGGCTTGGTTAAAGCCGCCCGGATCGCGGCGCACCAGCCAGGCTTGCGCGGTCTCACCGTGCCGGCGCCGCGTAGCGGGGGCGCCGATATCGGCGGCGTCGTTCGAGACTCGCGCCACCACCCGGAGCACATTGCCGTCCACCACCGCGTTGGGCCGGCCAAAGGCGATGCTGGCGATGGCCGCGGCGGTATAATCCCCTATCCCGGGAAGAGCGCGGAGTTCCGCGATCTCGTCCGGAAATCGGCCGGCTGCGGCCACCTGCCTGGCGGCGCCCAGCAGATTCCGCGCGCGCGAGTAGTAGCCCAACCCGCTCCAGATGGCGAGTACTTCCTCTTCGCGGGCCGAGGCCAACGCCTCCAGGCTGGGATACCGGTCCAGAAATCGCTGATAATAAGGGATTACCGCCTGGGCGCGGGTCTGCTGCAGCATGATCTCGGAAACCCAGACGCGGTAAGGATCGCGGGTACGCCGCCAGGGCAAATCGCGGTGCGCCTTTCGGTACCAAGCGAGAAGAGACGAGCCAATGCCTTTGAATTGAGCCGCCGATGAACGCCGATGAACACCGATAAATCCTTTGATTTCGTTATCGGCGTTCATCGGTGTTTATCGGCGGCTATATTTCTTCATTGCTGGCCTCACTCGATCACGCGCAGCCATTCGGCCACCACCGCGAAATCCTCCGGGCCTACATCCCACGCTTCATACTCGGGATTCAGCGGCTCCAGCCGGACACGTTCGTGCCGCCATTGGTCTTCGCCCACAGCCACCTTGGTGCTGGTGTACTTCTTGACGGTATAGCGCGCGCTCTCATCGGTCACGCCATACCGCTGAATCAGCAGAATCTTGTTCTGCCGGGACCCTGCCGGATGCAAACGGAACAGGTTGAGACTGCCATCGGGAATGCGCGGCTCCATCGACCGGCCAACCACGTGGGCCACAAACAGGTCGGGCGTCAGGCGCAACCCTTCGGGCGCCCGCACCCAGTCCTCCTCGGCCGCTTCCATTTCTTCGCCCAGGCGGCCCGCCGCGGCGCGCAAGGCGTAGAGCGGGAGGTGAGTGACAAACCGGCCGACTTCGAGCGGCTCGACGTGTTCCTCATAGAGACGATCGAGCGCTCGCGTAAAGGAATCCACCGCTATCCGGCGCCGGCCGGATACGCGCAAAACATTGGAAAGACTGTCCTCGAGGGATTCGAGCCAGGCCGCGCCGCCCAGCCTGTCCGCTTCCTTGCGCATGTCGCTCTCGAGCAGAGGTAGCAGGCCGGGATCCAGCTCAGGAATCAGGCCGTCTTCGGAGTCAGCTCTGGAACCCGCTTGTGAATCAATAGGTTGAGAGGGAAACAACGGACTGAAATCCTGCCGCATCCGAATCCACAGGCGGTCGCTCGCGGGGTCGAGCAGCAGCACGCCCAGGTTGGCCGCAGGTTGCGACGGGAAAGCCGCTTCCAGCACGACATACTCCCCCGGCCGCCGGCCCGCGAGACTTCGAGCGGTGATGGGAACGAGCGTGGGCATCGGGCGATAGCTCAACGGCGAACCGAAGGATTCCTATCCTTTATAACTGTTTATCGGCCAAAATGCCAATTTCGGCAGGTTATGTGTGTGGTTGTCTCCCGTCCGGCCAGGCATTGCTTGTCGTCCGCGGTTACGGCGTGTAGTTTCAATGCAACGGCCCCACCTTCCCTACCGCCATTCTTCCCACACCACGCCGGCCATGGTCCCGCTCCGGGCGAACTGGCGGTGCATGGCGAAGGCGAGGGAAAGCGATTGCGGGCTGTGGCCCTGCTTGACCAGCTCCAGGTACTGGTGCAACTGCGGACGGTAGTCGGGATGGGCGCAGCGCTCGATGATGAGCCTCGCGCGCTCGTGCGGGTCCAGGCCGCGCAGGTCAGCCACGCCCTGCTCGGTGATGACCACCTGCACGGAATGCTCGCTGTGATCGACGTGCGTCGCCAGCGGCACGATGGCGGAAATCTTCCCGCCCTTGGCCGTGGATGGGCAACTGAAAACCGAAAGGTACGCGTTGCGGGTGAAATCGCCGGAGCCGCCGATGCCGTTCATCATCTGCCGGCCCATGACGTGGGTGGAGTTGACGTTGCCGAACAGGTCCACCTCGATGGCCGTATTCATGGAGACGATGCCCAGCCGGCGCACGATTTCCGGATGGTTGCTGATCTCCTGCGGGCGCATCAGAATTCGCGGACGGAAGAAGGGCAGATTGCCGGTGACGCGCCGCATCACTTCGGGGCTGAGGGTAAGCGAGCAGGTGGAAGCAAAACGGCAGCGCCCGCTTTCAAGCAATGGCACCACGGCGTCCTGCAGCACCTCGGTATACATTTCGAAGGCCGGAATGTCGGGATGCCGGCCGAGCGCGCCGAGCACGCTGTTGGCGATATTGCCGACGCCCGATTGCAGCGGCCCCAAAAACCCGTAGCGCACCATCTGCGGCAGCATGGAAAGGTGCATGTCGACAAAACGCGTGCCGCCGCGGTTGATCTCCGCGCGCAAATCGGCGTTGGATTGATAAGGGGTGCGGAAACTGATGGCGTGGGCCTTGGCCAGCGCGCCATCGAGCGACGGGCCGGTGGAGGCGCCGGTGAGCACGCCGATCTGGAACTTGCGCCCGGCGGCGTGTTCTTCTTCCGCCCGGCGGGCGATCGCCTGCGGGATCGCCTTGGCGGCGCCGGCCGGCGTGAAGCCGCTGAAACCCACGGTCTGGCCGTGGCATATGCGACCGGCGGCTTCCTCCGCGGTGAGGCGGGGAAATGGAATGGACATGACGGTAACTTACTTCTCCTTGCGGTGAAAAAGATCGAGCAGCTCGCGGCTGGCGGCGAACGGCGTCGCCTGGCCGCGCGAAACGGCCTCTTCCAGCTCGAGCATTCGGGCCGCGACCGCGGCGTGGCGGCGGAAGGCGTTCTCCAACCCGAGCGCGATCAGCTCCTTCATCCATTCGAGCGCCTGCCGGCTGCGGCGCCGGGCGAGATGACCGCCCGCCTCCATGTGCCGGCGGTGGCGCAGAATGGTTTCCCAGATTTCGGCGATGCCCGAGCCATCGAGCGCCGAGCAGGTGACCACCGGCGGCAGCCAGCCATCGGCCGGCGCGGGGAACAAATGCAGCGCTCCGGCGTATTCCGTCCGCGCCCGCTCGGCTCGCCGCCGGTTGTCGCCATCGGCTTTGTTGATAGCCATGCCGTCGATCATTTCGATGATGCCGCGCTTCATTCCCTGCAGTTCGTCCCCGGCGCCCGCCAGCATCAGCAGCAGAAAGAAGTCGGTCATGGAGCGGACCGCCGTCTCCGACTGGCCCACGCCCACGGTTTCCACCAGGACGTTCTCAAAGCCGGCGGCTTCGCACAGCAGGATGGTTTCGCGGGTGCGCCGCGCCACGCCGCCCAGATGGCCGCGTGCCGCCGAGGGGCGGATGAAGGCGTTCTCCTCCACGCTCAGCCGCTCCATACGGGTTTTGTCGCCCAGTATGCTGCCTTGGGAAATGGGACTCGAGGGATCGATGCTCAGCACCGCCACGCGCTCGCCCCGCTCGTGAATCAGGTGCAAGCCCAGGGCGTCGATGAACGTGCTTTTCCCGACCCCGGGCACGCCGGTAATGCCCACGCGCCGGGAATTGCCGCTGTAGGGCAGAATGGCGTCGAGCAGCCGCGCGGCCAGGTCGTTATCGGCGGCCAGATCGCTTTCCACCACGGTGATGGCGCGCGCCAGGACGATGCGGTCGCCGCCCAGAATGCCTTCGAGGTAGCGCTCCAGCGGCAAGCGCCGGCGGCGATGCGTGCCCGCCTCAGTGCCAGGCACGGTTCCGCCGCCGCGCGTGACGTTGGATGTCGCACCCGGCCACCTGACTCCACCGTGGCGCATCCGCGACCGTCATAAGCTGTGACAAATTCAAATTTGAGCCACAGATGAACACAGATAAGCACAGATAACTCCTTTGTTTTCCTAATCTGTGTTTATCTGTGTTCATCTGTGGCTATATTCTTTCATGCCTTCCCGGGGAGCGGCGGCCAGGCGCGCTCCAGCGCCCGCCAACGAAAGTGCGCTATGCTGCACGCGCGCTCCCCATCAGGGCGTGCAGAATCTTCTGCGCACAGACCGGAATCACGGCGCCGGGGCCGAAGACGCCCGCCACGCCCGCCTTTTCGAGGTACTCATAATCGCGGGGAGGAATGACGCCGCCTACGAACACCAGGATGTCTTCGCGGCCCAGCCGGCGCAACTCCTCGATGACTTGCGGCACCAGGGTCTTGTGGCCGCCCGCCAGGCTGGAAACGCCCAGCACGTGAACGTCGTTCTCGGCGGCCATGCGGGCCGCTTCGCGCGGGGTCTGGAAGAGCGGGCCCACGTCCACGTCGAAACCTAAATCAGCGAAGGCCGTGGCAATCACTTTGGCCCCGCGGTCGTGGCCGTCCTGCCCCATCTTGGCGACCAGAATACGCGGCCGGCGGCCTTCTTCCCCGGCAAATTCTTCGGCCATGGCGATCGCCTTGCGGAACTCGGGATCGGCCTGGCTCTCCGCCGAGTAGACCCCTGCAATGGTGCGATTGGTAGCCTGATAGCGTCCGAATACCTTTTCCAGCGCCTGGGAGATTTCCCCGAGCGTGGCCCGTACGCGCGCGCCCTGGATGGCAAGCTCCAGCAGGTTGCCCGTGTTGGTTTCGGCGGCGCGCGTCAGAGCCGCCAGGGCTGCCTCCACCACCCGCGGGTTGCGCGCGGCGCGAACTTCCGCCAGGCGGCGCAGTTGGCTCTCGCGCACGGCGCGGTTATCCACCTCGAGCGTGTCGATCGCGGTTTCCTCGGCCGCGATGTATTTGTTGACGCCCACAATCGTCTCTTTACCGGAATCGATGCGCGCCTGCCGCCGCGCCGCGGCTTCCTCGATGCGCATCTTCGGCACGCCGGTCTCGATGGCTTTGGTCATGCCGCCCAAACTCTCGATTTCCTGTATATGATGCCACGCTTTGTGCATCAGCTCGTGGGTCAGGCTCTCCACATAATAGCTGCCCGCCCAGGGATCGATGGCGCGCGTGATGCCGGTTTCTTCCTGCAGGTAGATTTGCGTGTTGCGGGCGATGCGCGCCGAATAATCGGTGGGCAGGGCGATGGCCTCGTCGAACGCGTTGGTGTGCAGCGACTGGGTATGGCCCAACGCCGCCGCCAGCGCTTCCACCGCCGTGCGCGTCACGTTGTTGAACGCGTCCTGCGCGGTCAGGCTCCAGCCGGAAGTCTGGCAATGGGTACGCAACGCCATCGATTTGGCGCTCTTGGGATGAAAACTCTTAATGAGCTTGGCCCACAGCACCCGTCCGGCCCGCATCTTGGCGATCTCCATGAAGTGGTTCATGCCGATGCCCCAGAAGAAGCTCAATCGCGGCGCGAAGCCGTCGATATCGAGACCCGCCGCGATTCCGGTGCGGACGTATTCGAGGCCGTCGGCGAGGGTGTAGCCCAGCTCGATGTCGGCCGTGGCGCCGGCTTCCTGCATGTGGTAACCGCTGATCGAAATGCAGTTGAACTTGGGCATTTTGGCCGCGCAATACCGGAAAATGTCGCCGATGATGTGCATGGAGGGCGCCGGCGGATAGATGTACGTATTGCGGACCATGAATTCCTTCAGGATGTCGTTCTGAATGGTGCCGGTCAGCGCCGCCGGCGCCACGCCCTGCTCCTCGGCGGCCACGATGTAAAACGCCAGCACCGGCAGCACGGCTCCGTTCATGGTCATGGAGACCGACATTTGCCCCAGCGGAATCTGGTCGAAGAGAATCTTCATGTCCTCGACCGAATCGATGGCGACACCGGCTTTGCCCACGTCGCCCACCACGCGTTCGTTATCGGAATCGTAGCCGCGATGGGTCGCCAGATCGAACGCCACCGAGAGGCCCTTCTGGCCGGCCGCCAGGTTGCGGCGATAGAAAGCGTTCGATTCCTCGGCGGTGGAGAAGCCCGCGTATTGGCGAATGGTCCAGGGCCGCAGCGTGTACATGGTGGAGTAGGGACCGCGCAGGAAGGGCGGAAGGCCCGCGGCGTAGTCCAGGTGCTCCATGGCGTAGAGGTCGGCGGCGGTATAAAACCGTTTCACCGGAATCTGTTCCGCCGTCATCCAGGTGGCCGATCCGTCGGCACCCGCATGCGCTGGCGAGCCGGAGACCGCCGGCCGGTAATCGATTTTCGAAAAATCCGGTTTCATGGATTATTCTTTCATTCCCAGGCGATTCTGCCATTCCGTCAAGGTCTGGATGGCATCGCTCTGCACGTGCACGAACCCCGCCACCCCGGCCTGCTTCAGGGCCTCGATCTGGTCTTTGGGGTTGCCCGCCACCATCACCGGGACTTGGACGGCCGGGCAGACTTCCTGCGCCAGCGCCGGATACTCGGGGTCGGAGCTGCACAGCACGATCAAATCGGCGTCCGTGCCCGCGTAATCGGAGGATTGCTCGATGTCGAAGCCCGCGCAGCCGAAAAAGTTCAGCACGAAGTTGGCGCGCGCGCCGCGCATTTTGACGTCGCCGCGAGTGAGCAGCAGCAGTTTGGGATAACGGCCGGTGGCCTCGGCGTGCCGGGCGGTGCGCTGCCGGATCTTCTCGAAAGGAACTGCCAGCCGCGGCGAGCCCGAGGGTGCCACCACGTCCGAAGTCTTCTCCTTCAGATTGGGGTAATTGTTGACGCCCACCAGCGTGCGCCGGCGCGACGAGACGGCCTTTTCCCGCGCCACCAGGGTTTCCTGCAACATCTTCGAAAAGGTGCCCGAGGCGGCCACCGCACGGTATCCGCCCGCAGCCTCGATCTGCTGAAACAACTTCCAAGCGGCCTGGGCCAGGGCATCGGTCAGCATTTCGATGTAATACGAACCGCCGGCCGGATCGGCCACCGCCCCCAGGTGCGCTTCCTCGCGCAGTACGTGGTGGACGTTCTCCGCCAGGTGCGCGTCGAAACCGAAAGCTCCCACTTCCAGCCGGTCGCATCCGCCGATCACCGCGGATAGCGCTTCGGTGGTGGCCCGCAGCAGGTTGGTGTAGGGATCGAAGATGCTCTTATTCAGGCGCGCCGTGCGGACCGAAAGGCGCATCAGGCAAGCGGCCGGGCCCGCCGGCTGGAATGCTTCGACGGCGCGGGCCCACAACAGGCGCGCGGCGCGGAATTTGGCGATCTCCACAAAATACGCCGAGCCCACGGCGAAAACAAATTCGATCGACCGGGCGGCGTCGTCCACCGATTGACCGGCGGGCCGCTCGGCAATCTTTTCCACCCCCGCGGCCAGCGCCCAGGCGAGTTCCTGGACGGCATGCGCGCCGGCGTCGTGCCACTCGTCGGCGCGAATCGCAGTCCCGGGAAAACTGGCGCTGTCGGCCGCCTGCCACGTCTGCCCGCTGCCTCTGGCGAAGGGGAACTGCCCGGGCGCCGCCTGCATCTGGCTTTCCAGGCCGGCCATGTCCTCCCGCCGGTAGTACGGCCGCACCGCCAAGTCTTCCTCGGTTCGCCAAACGAGCTTCTTATTGTAGTCGGCGCCTTTCAGATCGGCGCGGACAGCCGCGTCCCACTCCGCCGCCGGGACCGGCGGAAAATCCTGCGCCAAACTGAGAATCCCGGCGCCCGAAATCGCGTCAGGCATGCTGTCCGGCATGGTTGTTCTCCTGGACCACTTCGATCAGGTAGCCGAATGCCGCCTTCTCGGTGGTCTTGGGATGCACGAAGAATACGGTGGTGCCCCGCGAACCTTTCCGCGGCGCCTTGTCGATCAGCTTGAAGCCGTTCTCCCGCATGTAGTCGAAGGCCTTCTGAATATCCGCCACGCGCAGCGCCACGTGCGCCAGGCCGCCGCGCCCGCCGTTCTTCTCGATCTGCTTGGCCACCGGCGAGTCCGCGTTCAGCGGCTCCAGCAACTGCAGCAGATTGGGACCGTCGCCCACCTCGAGCAGCACTTCGCGCACCTGGTCGCCGCCCAGCACCTCTTCGCGATGCACCTCTCGGAACCCCAGCGCGCCGTAGGCTGCCACGTGCGCTTCCAGTTCGCCGGGCTTCACCGAGACGGCGACATGATCGAAAAATAAAAATCCAGGAACCTGTTCCAGACTCATCACTCAAACTCCACTACCACCTGGCCCGATTGCACGCTGTCCCCCTGCTTTACTTTGATGGCACTCGCCTTGCCGGCGATCGGGGCCGTAATATTGGTTTCCATCTTCATGGCTTCCAGCACCAGCAGTATGTCGCCCGCCTGCAGGTTCTGGCCGGGCTGCGCCACAACCCGGACGACGATGCCCGAAACCGGGCTGCGGCAAACCTTTTCCTCGTTCACCGGCGGGCCTTCGGCGGGCGGGGCGGCGGGCGCGGCAGCCGCCGGCAGGCGAACCTGCGCCGGCTCGACCGGGTAGCCGCGCGGGGGCGCGGGAGCGGGCTCCGGCTCGGCGGCCTCTACCTCCACCTCGTAAGTTTTCTGATCGATGGTGATTTTCAGCTTCACGGATTAGTCCCTTTTCAATGCAGTTGGTGGGACGCCTGAATCGAGACGCGTCCCTCCTGGGCCCACCTGCTGGAACTGATTAGGCGGATCTGGCGGATGTGGGCGCGGACACCCAGGTAGGCCGCTACCGCGGCGGCGATGGCCGCCAGTTCCTCCTCGGATATTGGCTCGGGCGCGGCCGGCGCCGGAGCGGCGGCCAACGCGGGCGCCGGCGCCGCGGGCACGGCAACGGTAACGGCGGCGGCTGCCTCCAGCCGGGCCAGGCGCTCGCTCAGGGCGCGCACCTGCTCCTTCAATTCCAGAATCAGGCCTTCCAGATCGGTTGCGATTTCCATAAACGCGCCTCTACAGCGGGATCAACCCGTGCTTCTTGGGCGGCCGCAATTCCCGCTTGGTGTGCAGGTATTCGAGCGCCTGGGCGATGTGCCGCCGTGTCAGCGCCGGTTCGATCACCGCATCCACCAGGCGCCGCCCCGCCGCCACGTAGGGATTCGAAAACGCGTCGCGATAGCGCGCGATCAATTCCTTGCGCTTCTCCGCCTTGTTCTCGGCTTCCTGAATCTCCTTGCGGAATACGATCTCGGCCGCCCCCTCCGCGCCCATCACGGCCACTTCCGCCGTGGGCCAGGCGAAAACCCGGTCGGCGCCCAGGTCCTTCGCGCACATCGCCAGGTACGCGCCGCCGTAGCACTTGCGCAGAATCACGGTGATCTTGGGAACGGTGGCGGCCGAATACGCAAACAGCATTTTGGCGCCGTGGCGGATGATGCCGCCGTACTCCTGTTCCACGCCCGGCATAAAACCGGGCACGTCGGCGAAGGTCAGCAGCGGAACGTTGAACGCGTTGCAGAAACGAATGAACCGCGCCGCCTTGCCGGAAGCGTTGATATCCAGCACGCCGGCATTCACCGCGGGCTGGTTGGCGATCGCTCCCACCGACCGGCCGTTGATGCGCGCGAATCCCACCACGATGTTGGGCGCGTAGCCGGACTGCACCTCCAGGAAATCGCCGAAGTCCACCACCCCCAGGATCACCTGGCGCACGTCGTAGCCCTTCTTGCCATCCACCGGCACGATGTCCTCCAGCGCCGGATTCGAGTCCACGTTGGGGTCGCCCTCCACTTGCGGGGGATCTTCCAGGTTGTTGTTGGGCAGGAAGCTCAACAGCTTCTGGCAGAGCCGCACCGCGTGGCGGTCGTCTTCCGCGACGAAGTGAATCACTCCCGAGCGGATCATGTGAGTTTCCGGGCCGCCCAACTGTTCCGCCGTGACGGTCTCGCCGGTCACCTGCTTGATCACCTGCGGGCCGGTAATGAACATCTGCGCCTGGCGGGTCTGGATGATGAAATCCGTCAGCGCCGGGCTGTACGCCGCGCCTCCCGCGCAAGGCCCGCAGACGAGCGAAACCTGGGGCACCGCGCCGGAGAGCATCACATTGGTGTAGAAAACCTTGCCGTAGCCGGAGAGCGAATCGATGCCTTCCTGCACGCGCGCGCCGCCGGAATCGTTGATGAAGACGAAGGGTGAGCCGGTTTTGAGCGCCTGCTCCATGATTTCGGCCACTTTGATGGATTGCACTTCGCCGGCCGAGCCTCCCGCCACGGTGAAATCCTGGCTCGCCAGGTGGACCAGGCGGCCGCCCACGGTGGCCGCTCCGGTCACCACGCCGTCGGCCGGCATGCTCTTGCCCTCCATGCCGAAAAGCGTGGAGCGGTGTTCGGCAAACAGCCCGGTCTCGTCGAAGCTTCCCGCATCCACCAGCGCCTCGACGCGTTCGCGCGCCGTGAGCTTGCCGGACCGGCGCTGCTTTTCCAGCTTGTCCGCGCCGCCGCCCAGCATTACCCGCTCGCGCCGCTTCTTGAGTTGCTCCACTTTCTCCTGCATGGAGTTGTCTGCCGGCTTCTCTAACGTTTGCATTTCGATCCCGCCTTCCCGATCCCTTTGGCCTGGTTTGACCGTTCGCCCGCGACGCTATGCCGCCGGAGTGACGGTGACGCGGTGCTCGTGGCCGTTGAATTTCACGTTGTAGATCATCGCCCCCGCCGCGGCCTTCCCGCTTGCGGCCGGCTGCGGCGCGGGAGCCGGCTGGGCGTCGGGCGCTTTGCCCAGGTTCTTCGGACCCTCCGCACGCGTCCCGAAAAACTTGGTCGCCACCTGCGGGAACATGGCGTAGGTGAGCACGTCCTCGTCCGAGCCGTTGCAACCGTTCAGCGCCAGCGCCGCCGTGCGCAGCTCCTGCCATTCCGGCTTCAATAAATCGGCGGGCCGGCAATCGATGATCGGCTTGTTGGTCTGCTTGTTGGCCAGCTCGATGACGTGCCGGTCGCGCCGCGCGATGGTCTCGCCGTAGTAGCCCAGCATCAGGTCCGCGAACTCGCCCGTCAGCACTTTGTAGCGGCCCATCATCACGTTGAATACCGCCTGCGTGCCCACGATCTGGCTGGAGGGCGTCACCAGCGGCGGGTAACCTGCGTCCTTGCGCACCTTCGGCACTTCGAGGAGCACTTCCTTCAGCCGGTCTGCCGCCTTTTGCTGCTTGAGCTGGCTTTCCATGTTGGAAATCATCCCGCCCGGTATCTGGCTCGCGAAAATCTCGGTATCCACGCCGATGATGTTGGAGAGGAATTCCTTGTAGCGAGGCCGAACGCCGTTGAAATAGTCCCTGACCTTGAGGAGCCGCGCCTTGTCGAGTTTGGTTTCGAAGCCCGTGCCTTCCAGCATTTCCACCAGGCTCTCGGTGGGATTGTGACCGGGACCCAGGCTCAGCGAGCTGATCGACGTATCCACGCAATCCGCGCCGGCTTCGATGGCCTTCATCAGGCTCACCATGGTCACGCCGGTGGTGGCATGCACGTGCACGTGCACGCGCACCTCGCCGCAGGTGTCCTTGATGCCTTTCACCAGGTCATAGGCCGCTTGCGGCTTGAGCAGCGCGGCCATGTCTTTGATGCAGATCGAATCGCATCCCAGGTCGAGCAGACGCTCGGCCATCTCCACGAAGAGCTCCACCGTGTGCAGCGGGCTGACGGTGTAGCAAATCGTACCTTGCGCGTGTTTGCCGGCGCGGCGCACCGCTTCGATCGAGCGGCGCAAGTTGCGAATGTCGTTGAGCGCGTCGAACACCCGAAACACGTCCATGCCGTTTTCCGCCGCCTTCTCCACGAACCGGTCCACCACCGTATCTTCGTAGTGCCGGTAGCCCAGCAGATTTTGCCCCCGCAGCAGCATCTGCAACCGGGTGTTGGGCATCAGCTTGCGAAATGTGCGCAAACGCTCCCACGGGTCTTCATTCAGGAAACGGATGCAGGCGTCGAAAGTCGCGCCGCCCCAACACTCCACCGACCAATAGCCTGCCTGGTCCAGATCCGCGCAGGCGGGAACCATATCTTCCATTGCCATGCGGGTTGCCATCAAACTTTGATGGCCATCGCGCAGGATTAGTTCGGTGACATCGATGGTTTTGGCCATTGGAGGGATACTCCTTTTGAAAATCTAAAGATGCAAACAGCATGCCGTGTCGAAAATCGCGGCAAGTGACTGGTTTTCCAAGGGAGCGCCGCCGGTGGCGACAGAAATCCTGGGCGATATAGCCCATGGAAAGGGCATTTCACCCTTTGATTTCTGTAAGTTATCCACAAGGTGTTGCACTTTCATGCTAGCCGTTCGATGTGCCGGGGTCAAGCCCCTCGGCCATACGCTTCTGGCGCAGCCACTCCCCTCTGCAGCGCCGAGACCCCCGATCTCTTGATGTCACCCCGGCATTTCGCGCCGCTGGGGAAAATGAGGTGACCCATTTTGTTGCGGGGCAGGCTGGCAACCTGCGGACCGATTGCGGGGCGCCCTCAGGGCCGGGTCCAGCCGGGCGCCAGCCCGGCCGTGTGCCGGCGAGCCTGAAACCCGGCTCAACCCGAATTCCACCCACCTCGGGAGTTCGGAGATTCGTCTCGCCACTTCCCTTCCACGCTGAGAATCTGTCCGCCGATTCATATATGTTCATCGGCATTCTCATCGCCGGCCAATAGTCGTGTGGCGGCCTGAATCAGACCTCTCAGAACTATGTTTGCCCCCGCGCCCACATTTTCCTGAGAGAACCCCCTTCGGCGCTCCACTCCCATCTTCATGGCGCTCTTCAAGACGCAAAGCGCTGCCGTCTTCGGCATCGACGCCCACCTGATCGATATCGAGGTGGATATGTACGGGTCCGGCTCGGCGCGCGATTTCGTGATGGTCGGTTTGCCGGATATCGCGGTGAAAGAGAGCCGCGAGCGCATCAAATCGGCGCTCATGAACTCGGGTTTTGGCTACCCGCCGCGCTGCGTCACCATCAACCTGGCTCCCGCCAATCTGCGCAAAGAGGGCGCCGGTTTCGACCTGCCCATGGCGATGGGCGTTCTCGGCGCCATGGGGATGGTCCGCGGCCTCGAACGGCACCTGATCGTGGGCGAACTGTCGCTCGATGGCGCCATCCGCTCCGTGCGCGGCATGCTCTCGGTGGCCGTCTGTGCCCGCGACCGCGGCATTCCCAACCTCATCGTGCCGGTGGAAAACGCCGCCGAAGCCGCCGTCGTCAAGGGCGTCAGCGTCTTCGGCGTTCGCCACCTGGCGGAGGTCGTGGCCCTCCTCACCCGCCCCGATCAGTTTCAGCCCACCTTGGCGGAAGAAGCCATCGAGGCTGCGCCCACCGCGTCCACGCCCGATTTCCGCGACGTCCGCGGGCAGATCACCGCCAAGCGCGCCCTCGAAGTCGCCGCCGCGGGTGGGCACAACGTGCTCATGATCGGACCGCCGGGATCGGGCAAAACCATGCTTGCCAAGCGCCTCGCCGGCATTCTGCCGCCCCTGAGCTTTGCCGAGGCTATCGAAACCACCAAAGTCCACAGCATCGCCGGAGCGCTCGGGAGCGGTGCCGGATTGATGCGCGAGCGGCCCTTTCGCGCCCCGCACCACACCATATCCGACGCCGGGCTGACCGGCGGCGGCAGCGGCATGCCGCGCCCCGGCGAAGTCAGCCTGGCGCACAACGGCGTGTTATTCCTCGATGAGTTCCCCGAGTTCCCGCGCGACGTTCTGGAAATCCTGCGCCAGCCGCTGGAGGATGGCACAGTTACCATCGCCCGCGCCAACATGACGCTCTCGTTTCCCTCCAACTTCATGCTGGTGGCCGCCATGAATCCGTGCCGCTGCGGCTTCTATGGCGACGCCACCCGCGAGTGCCGCTGCACCCCGGCGCAGATCCAGCAATACCTCGGCAAAATCAGCGGCCCCTTGCTCGACCGCATCGATATCCACGTGGAAGTGCCCGCCGTGCCCTTTCAGGAGCTGCGCGGCGAAGCCAAAGCGGAACCGTCTTCGGCCATCCGCGAGCGCGTGCTCCAGGCCCGCGCCGTGCAGCAGACTCGCGGATGCACCAACGCCCGCATGCCCAGCCGCTCCATCCGCAAGCACTGCGCCTTAGACGATTCCGGCGAGCGCACCCTGGAGCTGGCCGTCCGCCGCATGTCCCTGTCCGCCCGCGCCCACGACCGCATCCTCAAAGTGGCCCGCACCATCGCCGACATCGCCGGCTCGGAAACCATCGCCGCCAAGCACCTCGCCGAAGCCATCCAGTACCGGAGTTTGGACCGGAATTACTGGAATTGACCTGGGGAAACCAAACTTTCGAAATGGAAGCCGCCCGGACGGCGACGGCACGCCGATTTCTCCCGAAATCCGCACAGTTTTGCACAACCGCGCCATAGAATTGCGAAGGAATATGGCCGCCGAGGGACGCAGGCGAAGAAACCAAAGAAGTTATCGGCCTTCATCGGCAGCTCAAATTTGTTTTTTCAAGGTTCCTTCAGAGCGCAGTCGTCGGCTTGGCTCGAAGGATGCGCAATGCCGGGGTGGCGCGGAAGTCGGCAGCCAGCCACGGAGTTTGGTAAGAGATCGGAGAGTTCGGCCCGACGGCCACGACGTTCCGCGGCCTATAATAGGAAACGAAATTGGCCTTCAGGAGAAACCGTGGGTTCCATGAATCGTCCCTTGCCGGCGCGCGGCTCGCCAACGCTTGCGAGCGCTCGGGGCGCCGACCGTTACTTCGAGCTGAAATCGGAAATTCACCGCAAGCTCCTTGGTGTCTTGAACTTCGAGCGCGTTTCCTCGCTGCCCAAGGACCGCGTGCGCGCCGAAATCGGCCGCGTGGTGGAGCGCCTGCTGGAGGACGAGCGCGTTCCCATGACCACGGCCGAGCAGACCAAGATCGTGGAAGAAGTGCTCGACGAGACGCTGGGGCTGGGGCCGCTCGAGACGCTGCTGAAAGAACCGTCCATTTCCGACATCCTGGTCAACCGCTACAACAAGGTTTTCATCGAGCGCGCCGGGAAACTCTCCGAATCGCCGGTGCGATTCAAGGACGATGGCCACCTGCTGCACATCATCGAAAAGATCGTGTCGCACGTGGGCCGGCGGATCGACGAAGCCCAGCCCATCGTAGATGCCCGTCTGGCCGACGGCTCGCGCGTGAATGCCATCATTCCGCCCCTGGCGCTCGATGGACCCTGCCTGAGCATCCGCCGATTCGGCCGCCACGTCGTCACCCAGGAGGAGATGCTGCAGTTCAAGACGCTCACTCCCGGCATGGTGCGCTTCCTGGCGGCGTGCGTCCAGGCCAAGACCACGATCCTGATTTCCGGCGGCACCGGCTCGGGCAAAACCACCATGCTCAACGCCATGTCCCGCTTCATTCCCGAAGAGGAGCGCATCATCACCATCGAAGACACCGCCGAGCTTCAACTGCAGCAACGGCACGTGGTGAAATTCGAAACCCGCCCGCCGAATCTGAATAAAGAGGGCGGCATCAACCAGCGCATGCTGCTCAGAACCGCTTTGCGCATGCGCCCGGACCGCATCATCGTGGGCGAGTGCCGCGGCGCCGAAGCTCTGGATATGCTGCAGGCCATGAATACCGGCGTCGAGGGCTCCATGAGCACGGTCCACGCCAACTCGCCGCGCGACGCTTTCTCGCGCCTGGAAACCATGGTGATGATGGCGGACCTGGAAATTCCCTCCCGCGTCATCCTGCAGCAACTGGCCAGCGCCATCAAGCTGGTGGTGCAGGTCTCGCGCCTGCAGGACGGCACACGCAAGATTCTGAGCATCGCCGAAGTGCTGGGCGTGCGCGACGACCGCATCGAGTTGCAGGAAATCTTTACCTTCGAACGCGCCGGCGTGACCGATGCCGGCAAGGTGCAGGGCCGCTTCCACGCCACCGGCGCACAGCCCAAAATCATGGAGCGGCTGCGCCTGAGCGGGATCCAGTTGCCGCCCAACGTTTTCACCGAAGCGGTCCCGGTCAACCTGTGAAGCCGCTGCGCGCGCGCAAGTCGCTTTCCCCACCTCGTGGTTCGACTTGCGGGCCAAGACCATGCGGGAAGGCGAGCCGCCCTACGATTCGCTCCGGGCGGACTAATCCGCCAAGGCGGAGCGAGTAAGACTCGATTTCTCGCAGAGCATGTCGCCGGAGGGGCCGCTGCGCCGGATGCTTTTCAGCAGATAGGCCAGGCGCCGGGGGTGACCATCGGCGGTTTCCGGCATCCATGCGGCGGAATGCGCCGCCTTGATTTTCAGATTGAGCGATTGCGACTCGAGTTCCGGAGGAAGCGGCACGGTGAGTCGAAAGTCGCCGGGCGGAAGCTGGAATTGGCCCAGGCGGATGCCATTGGCGGAAATGCACACCTGTTGCCCTTGAAAGCGGTCCGACCGGGGCGTTGAGCCTTCGAAGGTCAGCTCGCCGCGGCCCTCCGGCAGCATGTAGCGCAGTACCGGGCCGGCCCAGCCGTCGGCATAGAGACCCTGCGACTCCCTGACGGTACGGGAAACGATTTTCCCCGCTGTGTAACGAATCAGCCAGCGCAATTTTTCCGCCACCGCGGGCAGCCGCGGCAGGAACAGTTGGTCGACTTTGCGGCACAGAACCTGGTGATAGGTGTCGAGCCCGTAAACCACATAACCTGGAGAGACCAGCATACCGGTGTGCCGTGAGAGCATGCTGCGAATCTCCGACACTCGCCGCATTCCGCCGGCGAAACTCTTCGCTTCCGGGTATTCGCGCAAGCAGGCCATGTACGCCGGGATATATTCGAGCGGGTACTTCTTACCCAGGCGGATAAGGATATCCCAGTCCATGGTATAGTGCAGGTCCTCGTCCAAGTAACCGACTTCGTCGAGGGCGCCGCGGCGAAAGAAAACGGTTTGCTGCAGAATGTAGTCGGAGAGGTGAGTGAGGCGCCACAGGTCAAAGGACTGAGTCCAGGGAAACCGGGAAGGTGATTTCCCGGCGGAATCGATGAGATAGCCTTCACCGTAGACCGCGCCAGCCACGGGATTCCGTGCAAACGCATCCACGGCGGCACGAATACTTCCGGGAAGATACAGGTCGTCGGAATTCAGCCAGGCAAGAACACTGCCTCGGGCTATGTGAAAGCCCTTATTGATGGCGTGAGATTGGCCTCTATCCTTCTCCGAGATAAAGGTCAGGCGGCTGGAGTATTCCTTGACGACCGCGGCGGTCTCGTCGGTTGACCCGCCGTCCATCACTATGTATTCCAGCTCGGGATAATTCTGGCTGAGAACGCTCTCGATGGTCGAGCGGATGAAGCGGCCCTGATTGTACGATGGCGTAATGATCGTGACAACTGGACCGGGCATGAGATCAAGCAGGAGGCCGCAACTCTCATTCATGCTAGCAGGAAACCAGGCTGGCGACAATGCGACCGGCAAGCTGTTGCAGGGAATTGGGGACGGTCGAGCCACATCCGGCTGGCTTCATAGCACGGCGGCTTGGGGGCCGCGCGGCAAGGCGATCTCAGTCGATGTCGGGACTCGGGGGAATCGCGAGTTCTCTTACGTCGTCGTTCCAGGCTTCGACTAGAGCGATCTCCTGGCCTCTCACGAGATCCATCCGCGCGAGAGCTTCATAACATCGCAACAGGTTTTCGGGAATCGCGAGCCGGCCGCGGCGAAGCGCCAACCGTCCCAAAACTTCCGCTATCCGCCGATTATGCAAGTAACCCGGCACTTCGTCGGCGAAGTCGCGCATGAGGTCATGGTCATTCCGCTGCTGCTGAACTGTGGCGTCGTGGAACAAAACCCTCCAGCCGTTCTCCCAGGCGATGCGCTGTGCGACGAAGCTACGCCAAATGTCGGTCATTCGGAATGAGCAGAAAGCCGGTAGGTATAACAGAGGGAACGCTTCGCTGAACCAGGTAGTGTTCTGACTGTTGAAAGGGCACCAGGACCCGGGAGAGAGAGCCATGGCGCCGATCCGGTCAAACTGAACAGGAAGAGGAAGAACCATCCGGTAAATCGCGTCGACGTCGGGGTTGGCGTCCGCCAGGCCCTGCTGGATCGGGCAGATGCAGTGCGCCCGGCGGAGACTGTGGAAAGGCGGGACCGCCTCGCCGACTGCGTCCAGCGGCAATCCGCGCGGCCAGATTCGGGCGCGGGAGAAGTATCGATAGACGTTGACCCAGCCCGCGTCCGCTACAACGGGCGCCTCCCAAGCGATTCGCCTTGGACGCCAAAACTCCGCAGTCGGGAAGTTGTCATCGTCGGTCTCGACGAGTACCCGGGCTCCGGCGCGCACGGCGGCCAGGTATCCGATGTTTTTCCTTGCATAGTGTCGTACGGGGCAGAGGGCCGCCGAGCGAAAGCCGGTCTCGATCTGGTCCTGGACGCTAAGGAAACGGCAGCCGTCCAACTGGAAACTCGAGGGGCTGGAGACGTCGCCGACAACCCAAAAAGCATCGTGTCTCTCCTTGCACCGCGCGGCTATTTCCGCGAGCGCGCCGTTGGGAGCGGAGATTGACGTCACGACCACGCTGAAGGAGGATTGGCTGGACGGGGAATCCATGGTCACCGGACAAGAGTTTAGCTGAAAACGCTCTGGATGGATGGCGCGGCAAGTGCAAGCTCAAGAGAACTCCCGTGGAGTAGGCCTTTGGCCTGCACCTCGTTTGCGTTCAGTCCATGAGCGGAATTCGTCGTACTGCGCGGTCACAGGTATTTTTTGTTGCAAATAAACGACTTACCGAAATCCGCTCCTTGCCGCGTTGTATCCTGGTGGCTGGGAACGAGGTGCCGCTCAAGTCCGGGTGTCCGAAAATGGGTTTGGTGGGTTCACTCTATTTGGCGGTCCTTTTGTTTTCAATCATTTCCTGGGTTCGTTTGCTATGGATGATTTATGGATTTCTTAGCGGGGCCAGTCCCCTGGCCTCTCATTCCGCTCTGCCGGCCGCGCCTGGGCAGTGCCGGCTCGCTCGTCGCTCTCCTGCTCCTGCCGGTTTGCCTTTGGGCGCAGACCGCGCTGGTGGAGGAGCGTTCGCATCCGAGCCAGGTGATGGGCGATATGCGCACCTGCCGGCTCTATCTGCCGCCGGCCTATGCCACCTCGCATAAGCGCTATCCGGTGATTTATTGGCTGCACGGCTACGAGCGTTCCAGTGAGCAGGCCGATTACGGCCGGTCCATCGCGGCCTATGTCGGCGCCCACGACGTGATCGTAGCCGACACCGGTCCCGTCGAGACCACCGGCGAGTTTCCGCTCTACCTGCCGGAGCTCGTCGAACACCTCGACCATACGCTGCGAACCATCGCCGACCGCAACCATCGCGGCGTCACCGGCTACTCCGCCGGCGGCTTCATGGCTTTTTGGGAGGCCGGGAAGTATCCCGATCTGTTCGGCAGCGCCTCCAGCTTCATGGGGCCGACCGAATATACCGTCGGTCCCAAAGGCTTCGCCGCCGAATGGAACTTCGACGATTTCCGCGACAACTACGGCGGCGTGCGCACCCGCCTGGTCACCGGCAAGCGCGACTTCATCCGCTTCTACCACCGGCGCCTGAACGCCATCTGGTCGCTCGGCGGCGGCTCGCATGAAACCGAGGAGTTCGATTCCGAGCACGGTTTCCCCGAAGTAGCCAAAACGCTGGATTTCCATCTTCACGCCTTTGCCAATCCGCTGCCCAAGCCCGAAGCCTTCACTCACGCCGACGTCTATCCCAATTTCACGGTGTGGGGCTGGGAAGTAACCTCCGGCCGCCGCCAGCCCGGATTTACGGTACTGGAGAACGTCTCCGCGGCCGGCTTCCGTTCCGCCGTGCGGGAGTGGGCGCCGGGCGGTGCGACGATTCCCGCAGTGAAATTGTCGATCACGATGCCGCCGCATTCTTTTGCGCCCGCCAGTTCCCACCCGGTCGCTTACCTTCGGCTGCGGGACGGCTACCTGCGGCGCGCCACCGTCAAGGCCGATGGGCAAGGACGCTTGAGTTTCGACCTGGATGGCGACGCCTGGCAGGTCGCCATCGGCGAGCCCGCCGCTCCGCTCGTGACCGGCTATGAAATCGAGGGCGCAAGCTGGGCCACCGCCTCCCAACCGGTTCACCTCAACGTCGATTTTTCGAACCTCGGTTCGCTGCGTTCGGCCACCGCCGCGATCGCCTGGGCAAGCCCCGATTCGGGCGTGCGTTTCGACCCTCCCAATGGCCGCCTGTTCTCGCTCGGTCCGGGCGAATCGGCCAGCGTTCCGGTGACGGTTCTGGTGAGCGATCTGAACCGGCCGCTGCTCGATATAGAAGCCGTTTGCGGCAAGGAGCGGCGCGGGCTCGAAGTGCCGCTGTTTCCACCCGCCGAGCCGTTTAAGAATTTTCTCATCGCCGATGGCCGCCCCATGGATATCTTCCAAGAGGCCACCAAGGATTCCGATCTCACCCTCGGGGAAGGAAATGGCGACGGCTACGCCGCCCCCGGCGAATCGTTCGCCATCCTGATCCCCGATGGCGCTGGGTTCCGCGCCGCCGAGTTATTCTCGAGCGACGCCTGCGTCGACACGAGCGTGCGCGTTTCCGACCCCTGGAGCGATTACGACCATACCGGCGCGTCGGCCAAATACACCGTCGCCCGAATCCGCCCCGAGTGCCAACCCGGCCACCCCGTTCACCTGCTGGCCCGCGTAGTTTTTCCCAATGCTCCCGAGCACCAGGTGCGGTATTACGCCATCGAATTTCCAGTGTGGTACCGGAGGGGGGAGGAACCGAAGGAGGAATAGGGCGGAGCCTGCGGGAGGTCGCCGACCGCGGCGGTGCCGGAAGATGTCCTTTTGCGTGTTGCTATAGGTCGTCGCTATCGCTTTGGCTTTGCATTCCCGCTACACTACGGAAAAACGCTTACTATGTTGCTCTGATTTCTTAAGTGGAGGAACGGCCCGCAAGAAGGACCAATCGACGCGTGCAACGGATGTCCCCCGCCGGGGTCGGATGAATGAAGCCAACCATTGAATCAGCCGTCGCCACATTTGGCGCCAGGGCTAAAGCGAAGCTAAGCAACCCGGCCGCGACGGGGCAAGCGGAAGACCAAATTCGCGCGCCCTTCGAGCGTCTGCTTACGGAGTTAAGCGAGATCTGCCATTTTCCACCGGGCGCGGTGGCCGCGGTTGGCGAATCGTCGGTCGCTGATCTTAAGACCCGGCCCGACTACGCCGTCTCCGTCCGTAACGCGCTGGTTGGATTCGTTGAGCTGAAGGCTCCGGGCAAGGGTGCGGACCCACGCAAGTTCAAAGACCCCCACGACCGGGAGCAATGGGAAAAGCTCCGCGCCCTGCCAAATCTCATGTACACGGATGGCAACGCCTTCAGTCTGTGGCAGAACGGCGAGCTGGTCGAGGCGGTCGTCTCCCTAATTGGCGACATCGAGACTGCCGGCAGCAAGTTGCAGGCGCCACCGGCGCTCTTGGGTCTGTTCGAAGGCTTTCTCCAGTGGCAGCCAGTCCCACCACGGAGCGTGAAGGATCTAGCCGAGTCCACGGCTCGCCTTTGCCGGCTGCTGAGGGACGAGGTCACCGAACAGCTCTCCCTGAGAAGCCCGGCCCTCACCGAGCTCGCCACCGACTGGCGGAAGCTGCTTTTTCCAGAGGCAACCGACGAGAGGTTCGCTGACGGCTACGCCCAAGCGGTTACTTTTGGTCTGCTCATGGCGCGCGCCAAGAATATCGAGCTTTCGGCCGGACTCCAGCAGGTCGGCACGACGCTGAGCCAGACCAGCTCCCTGATTGGCGGCGCGCTCCGCCTGCTCACCGACAATGCGGAGAACCAGGAAACCCTCAAGACAGCCCTCGGGACTCTGACCCGCGTACTGGACGCAGTCGACTGGACCAAAATCAGCAAGGGCGACCCAGACGCCTGGCTGTATTTCTACGAAGATTTTCTCGAGGTGTACGACAACCAACTCCGAAAGCAGACAGGTTCGTATTACACGCCCCCCGAAGTGGTCCACGCCATGGTCGGCCTTGTGGACGACGTTTTGAGATCCCCGCGGTTCGGCCAACACGCTGGACTGGCGGCCGAGTCGGTAACCGTGGCCGATCCGGCGATGGGCACGGGTACCTTCCTGCTAGGCATACTCAGAAAGATTGCGGAGACCGTTGAGGGCGATGAAGGCGCCGGCTCGGTGAGGGGAGCTATCAACGCCGCGATCAGACGCTCGATTGGTTTTGAGATGCAGTTAGGCTCGTTCGCCGTGGCGCAGCTCCGTATCCTTGCGGAAATGGTCGAATTGACTGGCGCGCTGCCTAGAACGCCGCTGCGGCTGTTCGTGACCAACACGCTGGGCAACCCGAACGACGATGAGGGACGGATTCCCGGTATCTTGGCGCCCATCGCCAACTCCCGAAAGGAGGCGAACAAGATCAAGCGCGAAGAGCCGATAACGGTCGTCATCGGCAATCCGCCGTACAAGGAGAAAGCTAAGGGGCAGGGCGGCTGGATCGAGAGCGGCAGCAAGAACGAGAAAACGCCGCCGGCTCTTGCGGCGTGGATGCCACCGGCGGAGTGGGGTATAGGCGCCCATGCCAAGCATCTGCGGAATCTCTATGTGTATTTCTGGCGATGGGCGACCTGGAAGGTCTTCGATCATCATCCGGCCCATAACACCGGCGTTGTCTGTTTTATTACCGTGGCTGGGTACCTCAACGGACCAGGGTTCCAGAAGATGCGCGATTATCTCCGCCGCACCTGTGACGACGTCTGGGTAATCGACTGCTCGCCGGAAGGCCATCAGCCTGAGGTCAGCACGCGGATTTTTCAGGGCGTTCAACAGCCTATCTGCATTGTGCTTGCATCGCGTTCAGCCAAGAGCAGACCGAACGCCCCTGCTCGGGTCGTGTTTCACGCACTGCCAGCGGGTCACCGGCAAGAGAAGTTCGAAGCCCTCGGCGCCTTGCGTCTGGAAGGCGGCTGGGCTGAGTGCCCGTCGGAGTGGCGCTCCCCGTTCCTCCCAGCGCCAACGAGCGCCTGGGCGACCTATCCCAAATTGGAAGATTTCTTTATCTACAACGGCTCAGGTGTGATGCCGGGTCGCACCTGGATCATCGCGCCGGATGTCGAGTCACTGGAGAAACGTTGGCGGGCGCTCGTCGACGCTCCGGCAGACAAGAAAGAAGCTCTGTTTCACCCGCACCTGGCCGGCGAGGGCCTCGGTGACCGGCATAGCAAGCGCGTTCTCCTTAATGCCCTTCCCGGATACGACGCCCCGGGGAAATCGGTTGCTGAGGAGAGCGGTCCGTGTATTACCCCGGTGCGCTACGGCTTTCGATCTTTCGACCGCCAGTGGATAATTCCGGACAACCGGGTCATCAACCGGCCTAATCCGGAACTGTGGAGGTCGCGCTCACAGAACCAAATCTATATAACCGCACCGAGCGACAGGTCCCCCACCGGGGGGCCGGCCCTTACGGTTACCGCACTCATACCAGACTTGCATCACTATAACGGGAGGGGTGGGCGCGCGATTCCGCTCTGGGGAAACTCCGATGCCACGACCTCAAATGTCAGGCCAGACGTTTTGAGGCACTTGGCCCAACGTTACCGTTGCAGCGTTAGCGCCGAAGACCTGGTCGCTTACATCGTGGCGACAGCGGCGCATCCTGCCTTCACGGCACGCTTCCGCGGCGATCTCTCAACGCCGGGCCTGCGAATCCCTCTTGCCGCCGACGCAGCCACATTCAGGGAGGCCGCTGAACTCGGCCGAACGGTCATCTGGCTTCATACGTTTGGTGAGCGCATGGTGGACGCGAAGAAGGGGCGACCCGCGCAACCGCCGCGTCTGCCGCCCTCGCGTATGCCGCGCATCCCGGCGGCGGGCGAAATCCCGCAAGACCCGTCCGCGATGCCCGACGCGATCCACTATGACGCCGAGAAGAAACGCCTGCTGATCGGGCGAGGTTACGTCGAACGCGTGGAGCCGGACGTGTGGAACTATGAGGTTTCCGGCAAGCAAGTCCTTGTGCAATGGTTCAGCTACCGAAAGGCAAACCGAGAGCGTCCGCTCATCGGTGACCGGCGTCCCCCGTCGCCCCTTGGCGACATCCGACCTAACTATTGGCCCGCCGAGTATACAACCGAGCTAATCAACTTGCTCAATGTGGTGGGCCTACTAACCGACCTGGAGCCCGCGCAGGCGAAGCTGCTGGAGAAGGTCTGCGCCGGTCCGACGATCTCAGATGGACAGTTGGGCAAAGCTGGGGCGATGAAGACCCCGACGAAACCGAAGGCGACAAAGAACTGGGCGGTGGCGCCGGGACTCTTCGGCTGGGACGACTGAGGACAGGGCAAAGACGCGTTCCGAGGTTATCCGTTTTCCGCTGGCATCCTCCCGCTTGAAACTGCCGGCAGCCGCATTTCCACCTCGAGCCCCGGATGTGCGTTGCGGGCGGCGATGGCGCCGCGGTGCAGCTCGATGGCGCGGCGGGCAATGGACAGGCCCAGGCCGATGCCGCCGGAGTTGCGGCTGCGATCGGTTCCCACTCGGTAGAACGCGTCGAACAGGCGCTGGAGCGATTCCTCCGGCACGCCCGGGCCGTAGTCGCGGACTTTGCACACCACCGAGCCGTTAACGGTTTCGAGCGACACTTCCACGTCGGAATCCCGCGGCGCATAGCGAATGGCGTTGCGGATGACGTTTTCGAGGGCGCGGCGCAGCAGCTCGGGATCGCCTTCGAGAGTGGCCGGCTCGCGAGTGTTGTAGCGGATGCGGCAGCCGTGCGCGGCGGTTTCGATTCCGGCGTCCTCCACCACCAGCGCCAGCAGCTCGTCCAGACGCACCGGCTCGTGGAGCAGCAAACTGGGGTCGCCTTCCGCGCGGGTCACCTGCAGCAGCTCGCCCACCAGCGAGTTCAGCCGGTCGGATTCCTTTTGGATGCGGTTGAGGTGAGATTCCAGATCGTCGCCGGAGCGGGCCAGCTCGACGGCCACTCCCAGGCGGGCCAAGGGAGAGCGCAGCTCGTGGGAGATGTCGAGCAGCAGGCGGCGCTCGGCGGTCAGCAGGGTTTCGGTACGCTCCGCCATCTGGTCGAAGGTGCGCGCCAACTGCCCCAATTCGTCGCGCCGGGTCGATCCCACGCGCGCGCTCAGGTCGCCTCGCCCGAAGCGTTCCACGGCTTTTTGCAGCGCGCGCACCGGGCTGGTGATGTGGAGCGCGAACCAGTAGCACAACATCACCGCCGCCACGAAGAAAAACAGGTGGTCGGGGGTGAGGAACCAGGAGCCGACTTTGGCGTGGGGCACGATCAGGAAGAACCAGTAGCGGCCGTCGTCGGCGGCGCGGGAGGTGGGGGCGGAATCGCCCAGCAGGTTGAGAATCGGATGGCGGCCCGCGCGGCGGATCAAGGCGAAATCGTCCTGGTTGGTCAACAGGTCGCGGCCGTTCTCATCGGTGAGGATTCCCCTAGCGTTGTAAATCCGCCCGAGCGTGTCCATAAAAGCCTGCAGCGCGGGCCGGCCGCCGCTTTCATAAGCGGCGCGGGCCTCTTCGAGCTGAAAAGTCACCAGGCGCGGATTGCGATTGGCGTTGAGCGCCGAGAGGAACGCCGAGCCCACCAGCGTAATCGCCAACGTGCTCCAAAACCACAGCAGGATTCTGCCGAACAGCGTGTTCATTCGGCCGCGGCGTCCTCGGGCGAACGCGTAAATTGGTAGCCCACCCCGCGGATGGTCTTGATGAGCGCGTCGCCGTGCTCGAGCTTCTTGCGCAGGTGGCTGATGTGCATGTCGATCGAGCGGTCGAAAGGCGTGGCTTTCCGGCTATAGAAATTCTCCATCAGCGCGTCGCGCGAAAGCACGCGCCCCGCCGAGCGCATCAGCATTTCCAGGATGTCGAACTCGAAGGTGGTCAACTCCACCGGCGTGCCATGGCTGAGCGCCTCCCGCGTGCCGGGATCGAGAATCACCCCGTTGACCTCCAGGCGGCCGCCGCTCGCGGCCGGGCGGGGTTCATAGCGCCGCAGAATGGCGCGGATGCGCGCCGCCAGTTCGCGCGGGTTGAAGGGCTTGGGCAGGTAATCGTCGGCGCCCAGTTCCAGGCCGATGATGCGGTCCACGTCCTCGCCGCGGGCGGTCAGCATGATGACCGGCACTTTGCTGCGCTGCCGCAGGCGCCGCAGGATCTCGAAACCGTCCATGCCGGGCAGCATCACGTCCAGAACCACCAGGTCCGCGGCGCCGCTGGCGGCCCGCTCCAGACCCTTTTGGCCCTCCAGTTCGCATTCCATGGTGAAGCCTTCGCGCTTGAGAAACTCCTGCATCAGGGAGCAGAGCTCAGCGTCGTCGTCTATCACTAAGATGTTCACGGCTCAACATTATCACAACCCGAATGCGGCTCAGGTAAGACTTGTGGCGATCCGCGTAAGAGTTTGTCAAGGCGCTAAAAAAAGCTGTCAGCGGTCGGCGGTCAGCTTTCCGCTACCCCAGCGGCCGACTGCCGGCCGTGGATCGCTTACGGCTCGCAAATGTATTCTTACAACCATTTACCGCGGCGACAAACCGGGCTTACACGGGTGCCCTAATGTACCAATTGGGAGGCAGTAACATCCATGAAAAGCAAAACGATTCAAGTCCTCGCCGTGGCCGCTCTGACGGCTGGCCTTGGACTGGCACAAACTCCGCCGCCAGCAGCGGCGAATCCGCCCGCGCCCCAACAGCAAGCCCCGCGGCATCCTATGGCGAACCCGCGCCGCGGAGCCCGATTCGCGCGGCAGCGTTTGATGCGGGCGTTGAACCTGGCGGACGCTCAAAAGCAGCAGGCCAAGGAGATCTTCGGAAAGTCCCGCCAGGCAACCGCTCCCTTGCGGCAGGAACTGCGCGCCAACCGGACGGCCATGGCACAGGCCGTAGAGGCGAATCGAAGCGCGGACATCCGCAAACTGAGCGTGGAGCGGGGCCGGCTGATCGGCCGGTTGACCGAAGTCCACAGCCAGGCTCGGGCCGAATTCCTGGGAATCCTGACGCCCGCGCAAAAAGCCAAAGTCGCGCAACTCACCACGCGGCTGCGCCAGCACCCGCGGATGCGGACCAATGGCTAGCAGGGCTGAGCCGCCCCGCGGTTGCCCCCTGTATGCTGAAAGCCCGGCACGCCGTATTCGGGGCGCCGGGCTTTTTCGCATTCTATGGAGTCTGCTTATGGTTACGCCGGGTGATTGTGCGGCGGTTCCGCCCGCCTTGTCGTAAGGGAGCGGTTTGCGAATGTGAAAGCCCACCGTCTCAACCGCACCACCCAGCCTCTGTTACAATACTTACCAAAGCCGCGTGATGCGGGGGAAATTCATTATTTCTATCCCTCCCATTCACAATACTTTGCCGAGGCGGCGGTGTAGTATTGGGAAAAGGCCCGTCGCCGTCGCGCGGGCGGGTTCTCTCAGGATTTGTGTTGTCTCCAAAGATGTGGATGGGACTTTATGGATTTCGATCAACTCCACACGTTTCTCGAGATCGTTCGCTTGAAGAGTTTTTCGAAGGCCGCCCAAACCTGCTATCGTACCCAGCCCGCCATCAGCGCCCAGGTTCGTCAACTGGAACAGGAACTGCGGACCGAGCTTTTTGAACGTTTCGGCAGCCGCATTTCGCTGACCACCGCGGGCCGCATTTTCGCCGAATACGCCGAACAGATGCTGGACTTCCGCCGCCGGGCGCAGGACGCGATCGCCGAGCTCGAAGCCAATCCGCGCGGCGAATTGGTGATCGCGGCCAACGAAGCTACCTGCATCTACGTGCTCCCCAAAGTCTTCTCCGAATACTGCCGCCTGTTTCCCGCCGTGCAACTCCAGGTGGAGCGTTCCTACGCGGCCCACGTGATGGAAGCGGTGCTCGACAACTCCGCCGATTTCGGCTTGACCCAGTTGCCGGTGGAAGAAAAGCGGCTGCAGGTGGTCAACGTGCACCGCGACGAAATCTGCCTGCTGGTGCCTGCCGGTCATCCCCTGGCCCGGCACGCTTCGGTCTCGCCGGCCGACGTGGTCGAGAACTTCCTGTTGCTTCCCAAGCACGGCAAGACTCGAACCCGGCTCAATCAATGGCTGGAACCGGTCGAGGACCGGCTGCGCATTTCGATGGAGCTCGATTCCACGGAAATGATGAAGCGCTTCGTGCTGGCGGGACTGGGCGTGGCTTTTGTGGCCGCTTCCAACAGCCGCGAGGAGGTGACCGCCGGCAAGGCGCACGCGATTTCGCTGGCTCCCGACCCGATGGTCCGGCGCCTCGGATTGATTTACCGGAGAGACAAGGCGTTATCCAAAGCGGCATTGGGTTTCATCCAGGTTGTGTTGGATAATGTCGGTGACGAACCCGCGGGACCCAAACAGCCCAAAACGTCGGAAGTGGTTGCTTCATGACTTGCCAGCGTTGCCGAAAAACGATTGACGCAGACGAAGCGCGGTGCCCCTACTGCGGCCTTGCGAATGCCGATGCCAATGGCCTCTATCAGACTTCGGTGGTGAGAATCGCCGCCGGCGCGGCGGATTTGGTGTACCGGTCGGTGGATGAAGTGCCCGCCCCACTCCGGCAAAAGCTGCTGGCGTCCACCAATAGCCCCAATTCGGCCACAATCCTGATTGCGGACAGGCGGGGAAGGAAAGAGATCGCCAAGGCAGTGCGGAGCCTGCCGGGTTCCGGCAATCGCCGGCTGTATCGCTCGCTGCTGCCAGGGGCGGATCCCGAGCGAGTGCCGTCCTGGTTCACCAGGGGCCGCCGCAACGCGACCCTGATCGCCTTGGGCATCCTGTTGGCATCGCTGGTGGCGTTTGTTTTTCGCCATCGTTGGTAAACCGAGCCGCGGCCGCGGAGAGCGGTTTTTCGCCTTGATGCGCTAACCCCCGCCCTAAAGTTTCGCCGGCGATGTGCCGATAACGGTTGCATGGAACGACGGCGCGAGCCAAGATTCAAACCTCAACAACCGGTGGTGGTGACGATCCTGGACGACAGCGGCCAGCATCTGGACGCAGTGGTCCAGGATGCTTCCGGACGCGGTCTGGGACTGCTGCTCCCACAGCCGATTGAGCCTGGTAAGGCGTTGAAAATTCAACTGGAAGGCGCGATGCTCCTGGCTGAAGCGGTATATTGTCAGGCGGCCGGATCGGGTTTCTACGTGGGCGTAGAACTGGACCAAATCCTGGACGGCCTGGCGAGTCTGGCGAAATCGCTGGAAGAGTTTTCCGCGAAAACGCCCCTGAGCGACCCGGCACGCGTGCGGCGATGACCCGCTAACGAGAGTATACGCGGCCAAGCGATTGGCCTGCCCGGCCCATGGCGCAAACCATGGTCTTTCCCGAGCCTGGCAGAATGGGCAAACACATGGCGCCTGTAGCGGAAGCCGCGACCGCCAGGGAGCGGTTGTCGGGTTGAATACGGGGGAATCCCCAAAACGGTTAAGCACCCGCATGAGGATTCCCCGCCGCCAATCCGTCCATGCGTTATTCTGAGGGTTCGTATGAATCGAAGAGCCGCGGTGTTTGGAGCTTCCGGCCAGTTGGGAGTCGAACTGGTCCGGGAATTGAAAGCCAGGCAATATGGCGTAATCGGATGGGACCGCGCGCAGGTGGACATTACCGACGCTTTGGCGGTGGAAAAAGCGCTGACCCAGTTCGACGCGCAAGTGGTTTTTAACGCAGCGGCTTACAACCAGGTGGACGTGGCTGAGAAAGAACCTCAGGCAGCCTTCCTGGTAAACGCTCTGGCGGTGAGAAACATGGCGTTGGTCTGCCGCCAGATGGACGCCCGCCTGATTCACTTCTCGACCGACTACGTCTTTGACGGGCATCACCGTCATCCTTATGCGGAAGACGATTCGCCCCACCCGCTGGGCGCCTACGCAGTATCGAAGCTGGCCGGGGAATTCTACGCGCGCGCCTATCTGGACCAGACCTTGGTGGTGCGCACTTCCGGAGTGTTCGGGCCGGGAGGCCTTCACACCGCCAGGGGCAACTTTGTCGAGTTGATGCTGCGGCTGGCAGACGCCCGCCAGCCGATCCGGGTAGTGGAAGATCATGTCGCATCGCCAACCTACGCCCCTTTACTGGCTGCGCGCGCCGTGGAACTGACGGAACGCGGAGAGGCCGGAATCTTTCACGTGGGCGGCGGGGCGCCGGTTTCCTGGTACCAGTTCGCCCGCACGATTTTCGACGTTGCCAAACTCGAACCGACGCTGCTCGCGACTAATGAGCGCGAGTACCGGACCGCCGCGCGGCGCCCCAAATACTCGGCGCTATCGAACGGCAAGATGGAGCGCTCCGGGCTGGCGCCCATGCCCACCTTACGGGAAGTGCTGGAACGCTATTTCGCGGAGCGGAGCCGGCGGGTCAGCGGGTCTCTGGTTTGAGGGCGTAATAGCCCTTGCGCGCCTGGGCCCTCAGGTCCTTACTCGAAAGCTTGATATCGAGTTTGCGGTAGGAGCCGTCCTTGACGTCGTTGGTGGGCGTATATCCGATCGAGTATTGCGTCCGCATTTCCTCCTGGAGCTGGTGAAACACATCGTCCAGGGTATGATTGCGGTCTACCCGGTAAACGTGCCCGCCGGTCTCGTCGGAGAGCTTATGTAGAGCGGCATCGCCGCCGCCCCCGCCCCCAAAACCCCCAAACGGTCCCATGCGCGCATAGAAGTACGGGTCGAGATATTCGATGCTGTAAATCACGGCGTCGGCTTTTTGCGCCGCTTCCACCGCCTGGTTGATGCTCAAGCGGCTGCCTTCATCCACTCCGTCGGTGATCACGACAATGACTTTCCGGCCCACCTCGGTGCGGAGTTTATCGGTGGCAGCCAGGTAAATCGCGTCGTAAAGCACGGTGCCGCGCGGGCCGCCGGCGGTGGGAACTGGGCCGGGACCGATCCCGCCCACGCCGGAGCTGGGCCGCAACTGGTTGAGCGCATCGTTGAGCAGCCGCGCCGAGTTGGTATAGTCCTGTAGCAATTCGGCCTCTTCGCCGAACATGATGAGGAACGCCTCGTCCTTCTTGTGTAGTACCTGCGAAAAGAACTGGGCGGCGGCGTTGTGCTCGATGCCGATCAGGTTGACTTGGCTGCCGCTGGTATCCACCAGCATGCCGATCGTCAGCGGCAAGTCGGTCTCCCTCGTGAAGTACTTGATTGTCTGTGGCTTACCGTCCTCAAGGATGGTGAAATCGTTCTTTTCCAGGTTGGGTATCAGGGTGCCGTGCTTGTCGCGCACCGACGCCAGCACGTTTACCACGTCGACATCCACGTTAATCGACGGCAGACCCTCTTCGGGCGGCTTCTGTTGCTGGGCTGGGAGCGGCGCCAGGGAGGCGGCGAGGGTGAGGGTGAGGAATATTGCTGTTCGCATGCCTGTAAAATGGAAAGGACGCAGCCCGGAGCGGCTGTGTTTCAGAATGAAGCGTCTCTGAATGAAGGAAGCCATTTACCACCTCAAGAAGTCCGACCCGGTTCTGGCGGCCATCATCGACCGCGTCGGTGACTATGGTATCGAATTCCGCGAGCCGGATTTCGCCACGCTGGTAAAATCGATCGTCTATCAGCAGCTCAGTGGGAGGGTGGCCAACGTCATCTTCGCACGCCTGGTGACGGCCACGGGCGACCCGCCGACCCCCGCCAACATCCTGAAGTTGCGGCCCGCGCGTATGCGGTCGCTCGGTCTCTCCGCGCAGAAGACTAAATATATCCGTGACTTAGCCCGGCATACGCGGGATGGGCGGGTGGTTTTCGAGGAATTGCCGCGGCTTTCCGATGAAGAGGTCATCGACCGGTTGACCAGGGTCAAGGGGATTGGCGCCTGGACCGTACACATGTTCCTGATCTTCGCCCTGCGCCGGCTCGACGTCCTGCCGACGGGCGATCTCGGAATCCGCAACGCGATTCGTAAGGCGTATGGATTGAAAGAATTGCCACTAGCTACGGAAATGGAGGAGTTGGCCTCGCGCTGGCGGCCTTACTGCACCGTGGCGAGCTGGTATCTCTGGCGCAGCCTCGAGCCAAATGCAAACCTGTAGCGAGGCCGATTGCTGCGTGTAGTGCCCCAATTTTTCGCAGGAATCCAATTTGTTCAGGCCTTCTTGTTGCATTCCTCCACACTGCCGGTGCTATGATTGTAGGGTGAGATTCACACCTCTAGGTATTTTATTTCGGAAGAATCCACGATAAGGAGAAACTATGCGCGCATGGAAACTGGCGATTCCCTCCGCCATCCTCGGCCTGGGATTTTTATTCTGTGGCACGGCAAGCTACGGCACGCCGGCATATGCGAAGAAGGAAGGCAAGAAGTGCGTGGATTGCCACGTCAAAATGGGGTCTAAGGACCTCAATGCCTACGGGCAGTGCTACAAGGAAAACAATCACTCGCTGGCCAAGTGCTCGGCCGCGGAGAAGAAGTAGGCGCTTCTATCGATTGGAGCGGGCCCGTCCGCGTCCGCTCCTCCCTCCTACCCCGAACAATCTACCCCGAATAATTCAACGTCCACTTCTGAATCTCGCCCGCGAGGGCGGTCCTGACCGTCACGTACTGGTCGTTGTCGGCCAGATTGTTCCGTTCGCCCGGGTCGCCGGCAAAATCGTATAACTCGTTAGGCCCTTTGCCCTGGTTGCGCAGCACCAGTTTGTAGCGCTCCACCCGCGCCATCTCGGTGTTCCGCTCGCGCGCGCAGACGGCCTTGCGCCACGCCTGCTTTCGCGACAAGAGTTTGCCGGTGGCCAGCGGCACGTAGCTGCGCCCGCAGAGATTGCGTTTCGGGGCCTCGACTTGGGCGATGTCCGCCAACGTTGGAACCAAGTCGTAGGTGCTGACCAGTTCCACCTGAACGCCCTCGGCGGGCACTTTACCCGGCCAACTCCAGATCAAAGGTATCCGAACGGACTCGTCGAACATGTTGGGCGGGTCGGAGGCGTCTCCTGCTCCCCAAAGGCCATGATCTCCGAACAGGGAGCCGCAAGTTGCCGTCAGGACGACCAGGATATGGTCCACCGCCTGCTTTTCGTAAATCTTGTGGATCAGGCCGCCGACCGCCTCATCCACCGCGGAGATACCGGCTGCCGCTTTTCGCCGGCTGAGCAGGCGGTTGGCGAGCATTTCCTTATCGCCGGAGGCATTGGGCGCCACCGGTTCGACGGTGTAGTTTCCGAATCCCTGGTTGGCGTAGAGGTCCAGAAACTTTGCCGGAATACCCTCATAGGGCGGCCGCAGATCGGTGTAGCGGACCATCCAGAAATTCTGCTTGCCGTCGAACCGGTCCAGCAGTTTGACGGCCTCGGCGGTCACGTCGGCGGCCGGTTGGCGGCCGGTGGCATGGCAGGCGTAACCGCTTCCGCCCAGCATCTTGTCCAGGGTGATATCGTCGGGCGCGAGGTTTCCCGACGGTCCGATTTGCATGGGGGTGCGGCCAGTGACGAGCGTCCGGAAATTCGCCTCCGCCTCGGGGATAGCTACAAAGTGGTTCAGGAAACGGGTACCGGTGCGGGCCAGCCGGTCGATGTTGGGTGTGAGAACCTCTTTGTTCCCGTAACAGCCGGTCAGCCAGCTCGGCAGATTGTCCACCACGATCAGCAAAACACTGGGCTTTTCGGGCGCCGGCTTCTTTCTGGCGGCCAGTGCCGGCAGCGCCATGCTGCCCATCAAAAGTTCGCGGCGGGAAAGGGGCATAGGTGAAATACAAGTATAAGCCGGTTCAATCATGTGTTTATCCGGGTTCATCCCTGGTCCTATTTCTTCGCGCCTTCTCCGGCGCCGGCGGCGCCGGCCCCTGGCTTCGGCGACAAAACGCGCTTGTGCTACGCTCAAGGTTTCCAACCCCATGCAAAACGTCGTCATTATCGGTTCGGGCTGCGCCGGCAACACCGCGGCCATTTACACGGCGCGCGCTAATCTGGGTCCGCTGGTGGTAAGCGGACACGAGGCCGGCGGGCAGCTTTCGCTCACCACGCTGGTGGAAAACTTCCCGGGCTTTCCGGAGGGGATCAACGGGCCGGAGCTGGTGGAGAACATGAAGAAGCAGGCGCAGCATTTCGGCGCCGAGTACCGCGACGGCGCGGTGGTGGACGCGGCTCTCAGCCGGCGGCCGCTCCGCCTGAACGTCGAGGGCGAGTGGATCGAAACCCGCACCGTGATTATCGCCTCCGGAGCTTCCGCGCGCTGGCTGGGTCTCGAATCCGAACAGAAACTGATTGGCCACGGCGTGAGTTCCTGCGCCACCTGCGATGGATTCTTCTACCGCGACAAAAAAATCATGGTCATCGGCGGCGGCGATTCGTCCATGGAAGAGGCCAACTTTCTCACCCGCTTCGGACGAGAAGTGACGCTGGTACACCGGCGTGAAGAATTTCGCGCTTCCAAGATCATGGTCGACCGCGTCCGGCGCAACCCCAAAATCAAGTTCCTGACGAACACCGTGGTGGAGGAGTTGTACGACCCATCGCGTCACCTCGTGACCGGCGTGCGCCTGCGCAATACCGCTACCGGCGCGGTGTGGGACCAGGAAGTGGACGGGTTTTTCGTGGCCATCGGCCACGTGCCGAATACCAAGGTGTTCCGCGGCCAGATCGAAACCGATCCGGACGGGTACATCCTATCCAAAGGCGGCGCGCGGACCAATATTCCCGGAGTATTTCACGCCGGCGACGTCGGAGACCGGGTGTACCGCCAGGCGATCACCGCCTCGGGAGCCGGTTGCATGGCGGCGATCGAAGTCGAGCGCTATCTGGAAGCGGAAGGACACTGAGCTATGATCGAACGAATCAGCACGCCGGGCGCGCCCACGCCGCGCGGTCCGTATTCGCCGGCGGTAAGGGCGGGCGACTACATCTTTGTATCGGGGCAGATTCCCGTGGACCCGATCACCAATCAGACCAGGCTGGGCGACATCGCCACCGAAACCCGCCAGGTGCTGGAAAATATCCGCCTCAACCTGGAGGGCTGCGGCGCTACCCTGGCCGACGTGGTGAAAACCACCGTGTTTCTCGCCAATGTCCAGGACTTCGCCGCCATGAACGCCGCCTATGCCGAAGTCTTCGGCGACTCGAAGCCGGCCCGCAGCACCATCGGCGTGGCCGCACTGCCGCTGCCCGGCGCCAAAGTGGAAATCGAGGCGATCGCCTACAAGCCCAGGTAAGACGGGCCTCCTGGCCTGTCGCTCGCACAGGCCCTTAGCTATGGCGCTTGGCGATCAACTCCCGGACTTTCGGCGCGAGATCGTGGGGAACGTTCATGACCGTTTCGGAGGGCCCGATGCCGGCGTCGTCCTCCACAACGGCCTCCTCCTCGGTCTGTTCCTCGTAGTGAGCCAGCACTCGTCTCACTTTCTCTTCGTCCCATCCCGGGGGAAGTTGCCTTGGCTCATTGTTGTAGATGTGCGGCAACCCAGTCGCGGGGTCGACATAGAATCGCGTCCTCAAGCGTCGCTACGCCTATTCTAACGCGCGCCGTTGAAACCTAGTATTTCGGCTGCGCCGGCGCATATTTCGGCGTCAACAAGTGGAGCAGAAGCAGCGCCACCAGGTAAGCCGATCCGCACAGCGCGAAGACCAGCACATAGCTGTGGGTCCACTCCACGATGTGGCTGACGAACTGGTCGAGCAGGCCGCCCCCAGCCGCCCCGAGCGCGCCGCCGATTCCGACCACCGAGGCCACCGCGGCCTTCGGAAACAGGTCCGATGGCACCGTGAACAGGTTGGCCGAGAAGCCCTGGTGCGCCGCCATGGCCAGGGACGCCAGCGCCACCATGCCCCACAAGTTCGGTATGAACGGCATCAGCACGAGCGGCAAGACACAAGCGGCACAGACCAACAAAGCGGTCTTGCGCGCCGCGCCGACGCTCTTACCCCGCTTGATCAAGACGCCCGGGAGGTAACCGCCGCCAATGCCGCCCAGGATCGAGACGCCAAATGCCAATATCAGCGGAAGGCTGGCGCCTCCCAGCGACTGGTGGAAGGTAGTCTGCCAGTAGCCCGGCAGCCAGAAAGAGTAGAACCACCAAACCCCGTCGGTAAGGAACTTCGCGCCGGCGAACGCCCAAGTCTCCTTGCACGGCAGCAACTTTGCCCAAGGCACCCGCTCCAGGCGCTCGGCGGGATCGCTCTGGATGTACGCCAATTCCTCCGCCGAGACTCGCGGGTGGCTCTCCGGCTTGCCGTACATCCGCAGCCAGAACACCAGCCAAATGAATCCGAGGGAGCCGCATAACACAAACGCGCCGCGCCAGGCGCCCCGCCCGAGAGGACCCGTAAACGCCAACACCAGCAGCGGTACCACCGCCGGGGGCAGCATGTTGCCGATATTGGAGCCGGAATTGAAGATGCTCGTCGCTAAGGCGCGCTCCTTGTTCGGGAACCACTCGGCCACCGTCTTGATGCAGGCCGGAAAATTGGCTGCTTCGCAGATTCCGAGAAGAAACATGGCGATTCCGAAAGTGAGCGCCGAGGTCGCCATGCCTGGAGACATGGCCGCGAGACTCCACATCACGATGGCGATCGCAAATGCCTTGCGTGTCCCCAGCCAGTCCGTGAACCACCCCGCCACCACGATGCCGAAACCGTACCCCCACTTGAAGGAGGCCGCGATATTGCCATAGGTGATGTCGTTCCACCCGATCTGCTTTCCCAGGTCCACCTTCAGGAATCCGAGGATACCGCGGTCGAGGTATGCGATCACGGTGGCGACGAAGAGCAACGCGCAAATGGTCCAGCGGTAGCGAGAGGCCGCCGGCCGGTCGATGACGGGTGTCATAAGAGAGACGATCTTACCAGGATTACCATCTAATTAACCATGGGAGCGATCGCCTCGGACATCCGGTATGCTTTTCGCACGATGCGCGGCAGCCCGGGGTTCACGGCCGTCGCCGTGGCCGCGCTGGCACTGGGAATCGGGGCCAACACCGCGATTTTCACGGTGGTAAACGGGGTGATGCTCCAGCCGCTGCCCTATCCGGAGCCAGGCCGGCTGGTGCGGCTGGGCCGGCAGTTCCCGAACGGGAAAGGATACTCAAACTCCATCCCCAAGTACATGTTCTGGCGCCAGAACGACGTTTTCAGCGCCATCGCGCTTTACGAACAATCCGGGCTGGACGTGAGTCTGGGCGCCGGCAGCCGCGCGGAACCGGTCAAAGCGAGCCACGTCTCGAAGGACTATTTCCGGGTGTTCGGCGTGGCGCCGGCGCTGGGCCGCACCTTCAGCGACGCGGAAGACCTTCCCCATGGGCCGCCGGTGGCGGTGCTCAGCAATCGGGTATGGCGCAACCGGCTGGGTGGGGATTCCCAGATCGTGGGCGCAGCGATCCGGCTGAATCAGCGGCCGTACACGGTGGTGGGCGTGATGCCGAAGGGTTTCGAATCCGATCCGCTGGTAGACGTCTGGCTTCCGCTGCAGGCCGATCCCGCCAGCAACAACCAGGGGCATTACCTGTCCGCCGCCGCGCGTCTCAAGCCGGACATCACGATTGAGCGGGCGCGGGGCGCCATGAAAGTCATCGGCGAGCGGTTTCGCGCGGTACACCCGAAGTGGATGGCGCCGAACGAGAGCGTGGCCGTGGTTCCGATGAAGGACTCGATGGTGGAGGATGTCCGCCCGGCGCTGCTGATCCTGCAGGGGGCGGTGGGATTCGTACTGCTGATCGCCTGCGCCAACGTGGCGAACCTTTTGCTGGCACGGGCGGCCGTGCGGCAGACGGAACTGGCCATCCGGGCCGCCATCGGCGCCAGCCGCTGGCGCATGGTGCGTCAACTGCTGACCGAAAGCCTGCTGCTGGCCGGCATTGGCGGATTGGCGGGCTTCGCCATCGGCGCCTGGGGAGTGCGGATGCTGCTGATGATGGCTCCGGGCGACATTCCGCGGCTCACCGATGCCGACGGCCTGCACGCATCTCTTCCCCTGCTCGATTGGAAAGTGGCGGGGTTCACGCTGGGCGTCGCGGCGCTCACCAGTGTTCTGTTCGGACTCCTCCCGGCCCTCGATGTCTCCAATCCCGATCTGGCTTCCACACTCAAGGAAGCAGGGCGCTTGGGCGGCGGCACGCTGCGCAAGCGGGCGCGCTCCTTGCTGGTGATTACGGAGGTGGCGCTGGCGCTGGTTCTGGTCATCGGTTCGGCGCTCCTGATCCGCACTTTCGCCGGTCTGCGCTCGGTGGATCCGGGTTTGAAACCACACAACGTTCTGGTATTCGAGACCTCGATGGCCAGCGAGGCATACGATTCCACGGCGAAGGTCGACAATTTTGCCCGGCAGGTAGAGCAACGCATCGAGTCGATTCCCGGAGTACAGACAGCGGCCTCCGCCTCCATGCTGCCAATGAGCGGGGTGGATGCGGACCTGCCGTTCAACATCGTCGGACATCCGCCGGCCAAGGGCGACTACAACGGCGACGAACAGTGGCGATCGGTGTCGGCGCACTATTTTCGCGCGCTCGGGATTCCCCTGCTGCATGGCCGCGTGTTTACCGATGCCGACCTGGGCAATGCGGCTCCAGTGGCGATCATCAACCAAAGCATGGCCAAGAAGTATTGGAAGGATCGGGACCCGGTGGGCCAGGCGATCGTCATCGGGAAGGGACTCGGAAACCAGTTCGAAGATCCGCCGCGCCAGGTGATCGGGGTGGTGGGAGACGTTCACGAAGTCGGCCTGGATCGCAGTAACGTGGGCGTGATGTACGTCCCGCAGAGCCAAGTTCCGGAAGGGTTGAGCAAGCTGCTTTACGGCCTGATCCCGATGGGCTGGGCGGTTCGCACCGCGGGAGACCCGATGGCGGTGCGCGCCGCGGTGGAGCGCGAGGTTCGCGGCGTGGACAGCCAGATGGCCACGGCACACGTGCGCACCATGGACAAGATGGTAGCCGCGTCGGTGGCGCGGCAGAATTTCAACATGCTGCTGCTCACCGTGTTTGGCGCGATTGCGCTGTTGCTGGCGGCGATCGGGGTCTACGGGCTGATGTCGTATTCGGTGGAGCAGCGGATGCAGGAAATCGGAATCCGGGTGGCGTTAGGCGCGGCGCGCGGCGATGTGCTCAAGCTGATTGTAGGCCAGGGAATGAAACTGACCGGGATCGGCGTGGTGTTGGGTCTGGGTGCGGCGTGGGCGGTAACCCGCTTCTTGAAGGCGTTGTTGTTCGGTGTGAAGGCCAACGACCCGGCGATTTTCGCGATTGTAGCCGTGGTGGTGACGGTAGTAGCTGTAGTGGCCTGTTTGGCGCCGGCCCGCCGCGCGGCCGCGGTCGCCCCGGTCCAGGCCATTCGGCACACGTAGCGGGGGCGGTGGAGGGAAGCTAGCAGATTCGCGTCGTCTCGATGCCCAGCAGAGCGCCTAGTTTCTCTATCTTCGTGGCGATGTGGCCGATTCCGATGGCGCAATGATGCGCCGGCCCCTGGGCGTTCCAGGCGTCGATGAACCGCCGCGCGCCCAGGCTGAAGCGATAGCGGCTGTTGGTATTGCCAATCTCCAGGATGGGGCCGGGGACCGATTCCGCTTCGGCGGTCAGTAATTTCACACGCCCGGCGCTCTCCATCACCGACAGCAGAGTCGCCGGGCCGTGCTTCACCGACATCTCGACCGACAGGCCGCGGCCCACTTTGCCGTGGTATGCGCGGAGCGGCCGCACTTTGATCTTGCCTTCGGCGATGGCCAGGTGCCCCGGGCCATCGTGCCCCATCAGCACGACGTCATCCTTATAGTCGGTGGCGTAAAATTCGGTGAATGAGCCGCCAACCCCAAAGGCGTCCATGATCTTCATCGCTTGCGCGTTCTTGACTTCGCACTCGCCGGCCACCGGAATCCCGCGGGCGGTCAAAAGGCTGGCGCCGAGGATCATCGAGCTGACCGCGTCTTGGTTGGCCGGGTTTCCGGAGCCGGAGTAGTAGTACGCCATCGAGCCCAGACGGTGACGGTCCACCAGCCGGTCGAGCGCCACCGAAGTCCTGGCGGCGCGCTCCAGCTCCTCGCGGGAGCAATCGGGCTGGACATCAAACGCTTCCAGAAAGTGCGTCACCCGGCGCTCCATTTCGAGCGCCGAAACCTCCGCGCGCAAAGCGGCGAGCTCGTCCACTTCCAGAATCTCGATATGCCCGCCGAAAGTGGCGCACTGCAACGTCAAATCGGAGTACACGTCGAGCATGCCGCCGTAGTAATGGCCCATCACTCCCAGGCGATTGTGTTCCATCGTGTGGCCGACCAGCGCGGCATCGGTCCACTCGCCGATCTCGTTCCAGGCGGCCGGATCGTCTTCCAGCATTCCAGTAACTTGAAAGAACGGGATCTGACAGCGCCGGAACACATTGGCAATCTCGGGCACCGGACAGGCCTGGCACCACGCCAGCCACTCCCCGGTCATTTTGCCGCGATCGGCGATGGCATTGAACGAGGCGTAGTCGATCGCGGCTCCGGGAGAGAGATTGAGAATGACGACCGGAACCTTCACCCGGCGCACTACGGGCAAAACGGTCGAAGACAACGCGTACGTCGTCACGTGCAGAAAGAGCAGGTCGACGTCGGCACTACGAAACGCGTGCCCCGCCGCCGCGGCCTTTTCGGGCGTGTCGATCAGGCCGAGATCGACGATCTCGACGCCCGTACGCGCCAACCGCCGCGCCACCCGAGTGGCATATTCGGTGAGCCGTTCATGGAGTCCTTCGAACTGATTCCAGTAGGCGTCGAGCCCGATGGCAAAGAGGCCGATACGCAGTCCAGGGGCGAGAGGAGCCATGGTCGAGGTTCATTATGCACGGAGGCGGGGAGGAAGACAAGAGCAGTTCCTGAATGCCGCAAAATGGCATTAAAGGTCTTGCGCCAGCCTGCCGATAGTAAGTCCAGGAAGGAACTTTTTTGCAATGGCCAGTCGGCTTGTGATCGGCTTCAGTTTGTTGATAATCGCGCTTTTCTCGGCTCTCTTGTTTCCCGGAAGCCGGATCTTGCTCCTGCTGTCGCTGCTCCTTTGTGGCGGCGTGGGCTGGTTCACCGTCCGAAGCGCTCGCGCCAGCGTACGGTACACGGTCTTCCTGGAAGGGACCTTGGACGCCGTTCCGCAACCTCTTACGGTTACGGATCTTGACATGCATTGGGTATTCGTGAACAAAACGACCGAGCAACTTCTCAAACGAACCAGGCAACAGGTCAAGGGGAGGCACTGTTCGGAGTGGCAGGCGCACATCTGCAACACCGACAAGTGCGGCATCGCGAGCCTCCGCGACGGCCGTCCGCGAACCAACTACATGCAGGACATGGGGAACGGTACCTTTCGCGGCATGCAAGTGGATACTTCCTACATTGTGGACAAGTCCGGCAACCGCTTGGGCCATGTGGAAATCGTGACCGATGTCCACGCGCAAAATGAGCTGGGCGATCTGCATTCGAAGCTGGCTGCCTCCCTCGAAGAGATGACCGGCACCATGTCGGAGGTCGAGGCACAGACGAAGTCCAATGCGACCCATGCAACCGAAGCCAGCAAACTGGCGAATGCAACGCGCCAGACGCTTTGTGGCCAGGCGGCCGAGATTCAACACTTGAACGCGGTGATGCACGCCATTCAGGAGTCGAGCCAGCAAATTACGCGGATCAACAGGGTGATTGACGAGATCGCGTTCCAGACCAATATTCTCGCGTTAAACGCGGCGGTGGAAGCGGCCCGTGCCGGCGAGGCTGGCGCCGGGTTCGCGGTTGTGGCGGATGAAGTACGGAATCTGGCCGGCCGGGCTGGCGAAGCCGCAAAGCAGACCTCGGAGTTGATCGAACGGTCCATCGCGGCGGTCGGCCAAGGTGTAGATCTGGCAGCACAGGTGGCGCAGTCGCTCACCGGAATCGAGGGGACGGCACAACAAGTGGACGGAATCGTTGAGCAGATTGCACGGGCATCGTCCGAACAGTCACAAGCTATTTCTGCTCTGACGCAGGCAATATCAGACCTAGGCTCAACCGCCCTGAAATCGGCGGGCGGAAGTCAAGCAGCGGATTTGGTGCAGATCTCGGGACGCCCTAGCCGCCCAACATAGGAATTCAATAACCAGGGCCGGTATCGGGGTGCCTTTTACAGATCCGACACCCCGACTTACCCGCCTGCTAGACCGCACTACGACTTGACCGTGTGGAACTCCCATCCTTTACGGAAGGTGGGCTTGAGGAGCTTGTTAGCCTCGCTGTGACTGGTAATGCGCATCTTGTCCGCGTCGTATTCGACTTTGCCCTCGTTGCGGAGCGCAATCACGCCCAACAGCATCCACTCCACGAACGGCGCCGCAACGTCGAAGTTCGAACAGGCGGGGTCGCCGCCCTTGCAGGCTCGGATGAAATCGCGCATGTGGCCGGGGGAGCGGGTCAGCAGCGGGGGAGGCACCTGGTAATCCTTCATTTTCTCGACCGGGATGAGGCGGGTCTGTTCGCCGTAGGTGCCGGTGGTCAGCATGCCCTTGTCGCCGATGAAGAGGCTGCCATCGGGCGGCGGGATGCGGGGCGGGGTGGCGCTTGCTTTGAGCGCCTGGTATTCCTCCCAGTTGAAAGCGCGGCCGGGAGAGTGGAACTCGTTGCCGGGCGGGCGCATCGGCCCCCGTCCACCGCCGGTTCCGCCGGCGGGAGATCCCGGCCCTCCCCGGCCACCCGTTCCGGCCGGACGTGGCAGGAAGGGCAGATCGCCGATCCACTCGCCCTCCGGAACGCCGGCGATTTTGGGAGACTCCTTCAGACCGTCGTACCAAAACACCTTGAGGGCCGGCATATCGCCGTAGGCGGCAAAATCGAACCGCAGCACCGAGCCCTTGGGAAACATGAACGAGCTCACGCCTTCCTTCTTGACGCACTCCACGCTGAGGAGCTTGCGCTTGGAAAGATGCAGCGCCATGTTTGGCGCGCCCAGGATGTGGCAGGCCATATCGCCCAGGGCGCCGCAGCCGAAGTCGTAGAACCCGCGCCAGTTGAATGGCTGATAGAAGAAGCCGCCCCAGCGGTCGGGTTCGGTCTTGCCGCCCGCCGTAAAGGGCCGCTTGTCGGCGATGCCGAGCCAGAGGTCCCAATCGAGGGTGGGCGGAATCGGATCCTCCTTGGGAATCTCGGTAAGCCCCTGCGGCCATAGAGGCCGGTCGCTCCAGGCGTGGACTTCCGTGACATTTCCGATATCGCCGTTCCAGACCATCTCTGCGCACTGGCGCGTACCTTCGTTGGAATAGCCCTGGTTGCCCATCTGGGTGGCGACCCTGTATTTCGCGGCCGCCTCCCGCAATTGACGCGCTTCCCAGACCGTGCGCACCAGCGGTTTCTGCACGTACACGTGCTTGCCGCGCTCCATCGCCCACATGGCCGCCGTGGCATGCATGTGATCCGGAATGGCGACGATCACGGCGTCGATGTTCTTGCCCTCCTTATCGAGCATCTGCCGAAAGTCGCGGTACTTCGGCGTATTGGGAAAACGGGCAAAGGTAGCCGCCGCGCGCCGGTCGTCAACATCCGAGAGCGCCACGATATTTTCGGTGGGCTCCGCCGCCCTGATGTTCACCGCGGCCTGCCCCCCGGAGCCGATCGCGGCGAAGTTTACTTTTTCGTTGGGAGATTTGTATCCCGCCGATTTCAGTGATGGCGTGCTGCCGAATCCCACCGCCGGAACCGCGCCGGCAAGCAGACTGCCATAGAAGAAATGACGCCTCGATAATGCCATTGGAAACTCCAATCCGTAGTCCGCGGACTACACCAGACAGCTCTTTACGTACGCGAGGCACTTTTTGGCCTCGGCAATAATGTTCGAACCCTCGGGAATCGGATACTCCAGTTCCAGGTTCGCCGGGAAGGGATACTTCTCGGTTTTGAGGAGTCGGAGCACTTCCTTTATAGGGGTATCGCCGGTGCCCCAGACGGCCACGTTGGGGCCGTGGTCTTTCTTGCGATCCTTGATGTGCAGGTTGGTAATCTTATCGTGGTACTTGCTGATGAATGCCACGGCGTCGTACCCGGCGGCGGTGAAGTGACCGATATCGAGGTTGATGCCGTTGTACTTCCCGTACGCCATGAGCGTATCGTAGCTCTCGAGGGTGGCGGTCTGGTTAGGGTCGCTGGTGGCATCGTGGCCATGATAGCCGACCATCATCTTGTGCTTGTCCGCCAACGGCGCGATGCGCTTGGCCATGGTCAGGGTGGTGCTGGTGGTGATGGCCTTCACGCCAAGGCCCCGGGCCATGGCGAACCCGTACTCGATATCCGCGTCTTCCATGCTGTCCTGCATGTTGTAGCAGAGCAAGGCAACGTCGACGCCCGCGCCGTTGAATTTTCCGGTGACGGCTTTCCATGTATTGGCATTCGTCGTGGAGCGCCATTGCGCGAGTTTCTCCATGGCGGCTTGCCGCTCGGCCTGCTGTTCTGGGGTTGGCGGCGTACGGCTGCCGCCCGGCCCACGACCCGGCCTGCCGCCGCGGCCGAACATCGGCGCCGGGGGGGCGCCCGCCAGTGCTTCGCAATGGTTCGACATCAGCTCGACTTCGCCCAGCCCGATCTCGACAAACGCCTTGACGATCGCCTCCGGATCGGGGCTCGCGATGCTGTTGAAACTCCAGGTGATGGCGCCGATCTGAACGCCCCCGAACTTCGAATCGATCATCCGCGCGCCAAAGGCTGCGCGGAGCGGCACGGACGCCAGAGCGAGCTTGCCCAAATCCCGTCTTGTAAATTCCATGCGGTCCCTTTCACACAACCGAGCGGCCGGCCGGTTTTCGCCGGAACACGAAGGATAGCTCCAAGCGTGCGCCGGCTCAAGGGCCTGCACCAGGCCTGCACTAGGACGGACGGCGCGCAGCGCAGCCGCTGCCGGCAATATGCCGCCACCCACTCCCGCGCCGGCCGCGCGAGAATAAGCTATGCCTATCCGCGTCATGGCCTCGCGCCACTCGGCTTTCTACAGCCCGCTGCTCTGCTCGGTGAGGTTCCTGCGCCAGGAAGGACGCGAGGCGCCGTATGGCGTTCTGGCGCCGGGCCAGCGCACCCACGTCCTGATCCGCGACGGCACTGTGGACGTGATGCAGTCGGCGGTTTCTTCGAACTGGAACGCTCGCGAGCGCGGCATTGAGCCGCTGCCCGTCCATTTCGCCCAGATTAATCGGCGCGACGGCTTCTTCCTGACGGCTCGCGAACCCGATGCTGGCTTTGAATGGAAGAAGCTGGAGGGCGCCACCCTGCTGGCCGACCAAGGCGCGCAGCCGCTCGTCATGCTCAAATATGCCGTCCGCCATAACGGCGTGGATTGGAAGAAAATCAAGGTCGTCGGCGCCGGCCCGGCCGATTATGCCCACTACCAGGCGCCCATACCCCCCGGCGAGGTGGTCGCTTCGGTGGGCGCCGCCATGCCGCCGGTGGCTTTCAGCAGCCTGTGCTGCGCGCGAGCCTACCAGCAGACCGAAGATTATGGGATTTTCAGGAAAGCCTTTGAGCGCGCCAAGGAATGGGTCCGCAGCGCGCCCCCCGAGGAAGTCGCGGCGGCCGAAGCCGAGTTCTTCCCGGACGTCCCGGCGGCCGCGTTAACCGATGCCGTGCGGCGGTACCAGGCCCTGGGCTGCTGGGATGGCGGTCTGGAAATCCCGCGCGACCTGTACGAGCAGGCGCTCAACGTGTTTGCGGCGTGCGGCGAGATCACCTGGCGCCATCCCTATGAGGAAGTGGTTGGGTAGCCGCGCCCGCGCCGTTTCGCCTGGAACTCCACACCGAAACACCCGTGAAGAGTAGCTGGACCGGAGCGTCCGCACGAGTTACAATTGGGTTGCACACGTTGTCATATTGAATTTTGGAGACCGCCATGGCGCCGGCCAGCACCGTTACTTCTTACAAGAGTCCCTTATTTCAAATGACGCAGACCACTCCCACGTGCCTGTGGAACGATTCCGCCGCCCTCGACGAATTAGCCTATTCCATGGAGCACGGCGCGGTCGGCGCCACCTGCAACCCCGTCATCGCTCTTTCCATTCTGAAAAGGCAGATGCCTCTCTGGCGCGACCGCATCGAAACTCTGGTTCGGGAAATGGCCACCGCCACCGAGGACCAGATCGGCTGGAGGATCGTGGAAGGGATGTCCATCGAGGGCGCCGCGCTTCTGAAGCCCATCTTCGATGCGCAGGGGGGCCGTAACGGCCGTCTTTCCATTCAAACGGATCCGCGCCTCTACCGCTCCAGCGGGGAAATTGTGGAGCAGGCCGTGCGCTTCAGCCAACTGGCGCCCAACATGATCGTCAAGATTCCGGCTACGCGGGCGGGCATTGCGGCCATGGAAGAGGCCACCTACCGCGGGGTGAGCATCAACGCCACGGTTTCTTTCACCCTGCCGCAGGCCATCGCGGTGGCGGAAGCCGTGGAGCGCGGCCTGGCGCGCCGCGAGAAGGAAGGGTTGGACATCGGCTCCATGGGCCCGGTCAGCACCATCATGGTGGGCCGGCTCGACGACTGGCTGAAAGTGCTTCTGGACAAGCACAATATCTGCATCGATCCCGGTTACCTGGAATGGGCCGGCGTGGCGGTCTTCAAGAAGGCCTACGGCATCTACCGGGAGCGCGGATACCGGCTTCGCCTGCTCTCGGCCGCGTTCCGCAACCACATGCACTGGAGCGAGTTCATCGGCGGGGATGTGGTAATCTCTCCGCCCTACTCCTGGCAGGTCCGCTACAACGCCAGCGACATCCAAGCCGTGCCGCGGATGGAGAACCCGGTGGATCCGAAGATCGTTCGGGAACTGACCGCCAAATTCCCCGACTTCGCGCGCGCCAATTCCGAAAACGGCCTCTCGATCGACGATTTCGACACCTTCGGGTCCACGCGGCGCACCTTGCGCCAGTTTCTGGCGGCGGGCGCCGATTTGAACGCCGTGATCCGGGACTTCATGGTCCCCAACCCCGACAAAAACTGAGGCTTCTCAGCAGCGCTTTGGCGGCCGGCACGTGTACGCGATTGGCTCTGGACGCACTGCGGAATTCCGATCGAAGAAAGGCCGACCGGAGGTCCGGCCCACCAACCGCCCGAACGGGCGTTTTTCGAGTAGCGGGAGAATATTCAGTCTTCGGCCGGGCGCGCGATCCGCATCCCCAGAACTACCGCATAGCGGTGCAGGCAGACCGGGCAGCGGTAGATCGGGCGGTGAAGCCGGATCAGCAACGCATCCAGGCCGGTGCGGGGACACGAACGGTGGGCCCAGGTACAGCCGCAGTTCGGGCACTTCACGCCGGCGGGCGCGGGCAGCGGCGGAGATCCCGGACCATTGGCCGGCTCCACCGAAACCACTTCCCAATTTGGGGCGGACCTTGGCGGCAGCGGGCCTTTGGCCGCCGCTTCGGGCATCTGGCGGGCCAACACCGAGAGCAGACGGACCTCGGTGACGACGCGCTGAATCCCAGGCCGGCCGGAGAGACATCTACGGGCGTGATCGAGGGCCTGGGCACGCAAGGCCTCGCTGCTGCGGTGTTTGAGCGGCCCAGCCGGCGCCTGGGGTTCGGGGCTGCCGGTCAACATCCAGTTCAGGATTCTTCCGTAGCCCGCGATGTCCCGCCGCATGCTGGCCTTGTCGGTCCCTCCCCGGGCCTCGCCAAGGGAGATCCCCGAACGGGAGCAACGCAGGGATTCCAATTCGAGCGCGCCGTGGGCGCGCCCTTCCGCATGCAGATCGCGCAGTTCGGAGGCGATGCCCGTGGCAAGCCGCAACGCCAAAGCCAGGGGCAGCGGTTCTTTGCGCAACCGGGCTGCCAAACTTTCGTCGGGTGCGAGGTCGAGCTGGTGCATCGGGAGAGGTTCCGGCTCGGGAATCTTCCCTACTCTATCAAGGATCGGTCCGGCGGTCAAAGTCTCGGTTAACCGGTTGCGGCCCGGCAGCGCGAGGGCGCCGTCCGATGGAAGCTGGGCGGCCAGTCAGCCAGGCACCGGAGTCTGTGCGGTCTTGTGCCGCCGGGGCGCCACGTTTGCCAGGAACGCTACCAGGGAACGTGGGGCCCGGGCGGCATCGCGGCCCAGGAGGTGGGCCGCCAACTGCGCCGTCTCTTTCCGCAACGGCAGACTGGAGTCGAGGAATCGCCCGTCGCTGAACTTCGATTCGATCTCCGCCGAACAGTCCGCGATCATGCGGGCGGCACTCCGTCCGATAGCCTTCTCAAAGAGGCGGATGGCGCCCGCCTGCTGCCGCGTGGCGCGATTCCATACCAGGTGGATGCGGTCGCCCGTCAACCCGATTTCAGTCAGTTTCGCGAGCGCCCGGCGGGCCTCCAGCATTTCCATCAAGAGAGGAGTCACAACCAGCACAACATTCTGAACTTCCTGGATTACCTCCAGGGCCAGTACGCTGGGCGCGCCCAGGTCCACGACCACCAGCGAATACAGGTTGCGGGCAAAACGCACCACGTGGCGAACCCGCTCGGCCGGGGGCATTTCGGTGTAACCGCGGCTGCCGGGAGGATTCAGCAGGTCCACGCCGCAGCCGGTTTCCGACACGATTCCGCTCCAGAATTCCCGGTCGAGGCGGTGCAGATTGGTGGCGGCATCGGCCAGAGTGAATTCGGGTTTGGTTTGGAAGAGGAACGAAGTGGAGGACGAATTGGCATCCAGGTCGATCAGGAGAACTTTTGGGTCCGCCCGCTCCGGCGCGGCTGGTACCCGAGCGGCCTGCTCCCGAACGGTTTCCTCGCGAAGTCCAAGGGCAAGGTGGGCGGCAACGGTAGTGGCGCCGACACCTCCTTTGGCTCCCAGAACGCCGATGGTTCTGCCGACGCTTTGGCTTTCGCCGGAGCCTCTATGGATGCCTTTATGGCGCGCCACCGCGTAGCGAAGCACACGTATCAGGGCCGCGGTAGTGACTCTGCCCTTGATCAGGTAATCCTGCGCGCCATGCTCTACCGCCGAAAAAGCCAACTGCTCGTTGGCGGCCGTGGTCATCACCACGATCGGGATGTCGCGCGTGTGGAGGCGCAGGGCCTCGAAGGTGGCGAGCCCCTGGCTGTCCGGCAGGTTCAATTCGGAGACGATGATGTCGAAGCCGCGTTCGGCGAGGACATTCAACGCCTCCAGCAGCGAAGCAGCCGAGCGGCTGTGGAATACCTGGTCCTCGTCGGCCAGCATTTTTTCGGTGGCGGCCGAATCCTCCAGCGAATCCACCACCAGGACTTGAAGTTCCTTTTCCACGAGCCTCGCTTCTCACTGGTAAGATCGGCGCGCAAAGGCGAAACCTTTAGCTTGGACGGCGGCCGGCGGGCGCCGCGGGATAGAATTCGGGGGATGGCAACCCCGTTTCGTTTGGATGGCCGCACCGCCCTGATTACGGGAGGAGCGAGCGGCATTGGCGAGGCCACGTGCCGCGTGCTGGCGGCCGCCGGCGCGGCCGTGATTGTGGCAGACATCGATCGGCCGCGGGCGGAAGCTCTCGCCGCGGAACTGGCCGGCGCGGCGGCTCTGATCGTCGACATCACCGATGAGGCCGCGGTCCGGGCCGCGATCGAACCGCTGCCCGCGCTGGATATTCTGATCAACAACGCCGGAATCGGGCTGGTGGGCGGGGTGGAAGAAACCGCCCCGGCCGATTTCGAACGCCTGTTTCGGGTGAATGTACACGGCATGTACCTGGTCACGCGGGCGGCGATTCCGAAGCTGCTGGCGAGCGCGGCGCCCGGCAAGGGCGCGATCGTCAATATCGGTTCGGTGGCCGGACTGATCGGGGTGAAGCGGCGTTTCGCCTATTGCGCCACCAAAGGCGCGGTGTTGGCCATGACCCGGCAACTGGCGGTGGACTATGCGGGCCGCCTGCGCGTCAACGGGATCTGTCCGGGTACGGTGGAAACTCCCTTCGTGGAGGCGTACCTGGAGAAATTTCACAAGCACGAGAAGGAAAAGGTGCGGGCCGAGTTGCACCAACGCCAGCCGGTGGGGCGGATGGGCCGGCCGGAGGAAGTCGCCTACTTGGCGCTGTATCTTTGTTCCGACGAAGCGGCGTTCGTCACCGGCTCGCTGCCGGTGATCGACGGCGGCTGGACGGCGGCGTAGGGCCGGGACGGAGGTAAAGTGCGCGGGCCGCGAACACGCGCCACGCCAGCAGCGAGAACAGAAGATAGCGCGCCGGACCGGGTCGGCCGCTTGACCGCGAAGGGTTCCGGGAGATTGCGCCAGCGCGGTTCGCGATTTCACTTCAGTGTGGCGGCGACGTCTCGGCCAAGTGGGTCGGGCGACGCCGGCGCGTTTATCGGGAGTAATCGCCCTTACAGCAGTTCCGTGAGTTGGTCGGCGGTCAGTTGGCAATCCCGAAGGATCTTGTGCAGCAGACCGGGGCCGATGGTCTCGCCAGAGTGAGCGGGCACAACCGTGCTTCGGCCATCTTCATGACGGAGGAAGTGATGGCTGCCCTTGACGCGGAGGACCAAAAAGCCGGCCTTTCCGAGGGCGGCCATCAGCTCCGGGGCGGTCACGCGGGGTGTCCGACTCATGCCGCGATGGTCACGCGCTGAATTCCGACGAATTCCAGATCATGTTCCGGCGCGCCCTCGACCTCCAGACAGAGTTCTATGGCCTCGCGAATGCGCTCGGTGACCTCGTCGAGGGACCGCCCTTGCGTGTGGCAAGCGGGTATTTGCGGAACCGAGGCTATGTAATAGCCTTCCGCGTCGCGCTCAATCACGACATCGAACTGACGTGGCATCGGGTGAGTCCTCGTTTTCCATTGTAGACGGTTGTGAAGCGGCGGCGGCCACGTGGACGCACGAGTGCCGGCCAGTCGGAAGCGCGTTTATGGGTCCTGAAGTGATGATTTGGCTGCAAGTAGCTCGTCTGCAAGGACATCTGTCCGGCCTTGCAGCGCCTTGATGTTGCAGCTTGATAGCAGCTCGATTTGTGATAGCTGGACAAATCACGCCGGAATGGGAGGCCAAGCCTCGCCAGAGTTGAAAGCTGGATGCCTTGGCTCGCCGACTGGGCGCCCGTGCTCCAAGCGCCACGACTCGATCTGGCTCAACAGCTCAAGCGCCGCCTTTCTCCGCCGTTCATCCTTCGCTTCCATTTCGGAAAAACGGGTGAAAAAAAACGGGTCAGCCTGAACTAATACCTTTTCAAAAAAACGGGTCAGCCTGAACTAATACCTTTTCGAATCGATCGAAAAGGAGGCAGAGCTGACTGGCACAATTACAGAGAATCGCCGGGGGTGTCGGCGCTCTGTATTGTGTATGCCTCGAAATCCTCGCTGTGTCCTTCCAGGAACTGCGTTTCATGTCGCGCAGCGCGGGGTCAATCTCGCCGATGTCTTTTTCTCTCAAGCGGATCGCGAAACCTATCTGCGCCTGATGCGGCATGGTGGAAAGAAGCGGTGTCGCAGCCCGACGACCCGCGGCACCGGCGGCAACTCAGGCGGTCAACCTACGCGGGCGCACCGCTGGATCGGCGGAATTCGTAGCGGAAATGGAGCGGCGATTCGGTCGCCAATGGCGGTGGCAGGGCCGCCCGCGGCGAGAGATGGGAAAAGCCGAAAAGGAGGCAGAGCCGATTGCCCCCTTTTCAGCTGCATGAAAAGGTGCAAGTCCAGGCTGACCCGTTTTCCCCGACCCGTTTTCCCCGACCCGTTTTCCCCCCGACCCGTTTTCCCCACCCGTTTTCCCCGAAACAAAGTAATTTCACTGGTGTCCGGTTAGAAGTCGAATAGAATCAGTTGGTTGCCGGCGTCGGCTAAATCGTTCTCGGAGTCGGACGCCTGAAGTGCCTGTAAAATGGGCGTTTTCTCGAAGAGCGTGACGCTCAGAA
>JBKQVG010000216.1:0-5440 GCA_052325345.1 Bryobacteraceae bacterium | reverse complement strand
ACCACGCGATGCTTCACGCGCTCCAGCAACTCGAGCGGATCTTCGCCCGCCAGGATGGTGTTGGAGGGATCGTAGTTGACGCCGAACCAGGGCGAATCGATCTGATCCACGATCTCCACAAAGACATCCATCTTCTGCGCGAATTCGGGATACTGCCAGTAGTTGTCCTTGTAATGGTTCTCCATGGTCAGGACGACGCCGTGCTTTTCGGCGAAGGGCAGAAGACTCTTAATCGCCCGCACGACCTGCGCCACGCCTGCCGCGCGCGTCAACTCGGGACGCCGCTGGCCCGAGAGCACGCGGCAAAACCGGCCCCCGAAAAACGCCGCGATCTCGATCATCCGTTTCTCGCGCTCGATTTCCGCTTGCAGTTGAGCCGGGTCTGGTTGGGTGAAATCGGGTGAGCAGCACAGCATCGGCATTTCGAGGCCGTGTCTCTCCAGCGCCGCCTTGGCTCTCTTCAGGAACGAGTCGTCGTCTTCCAGAAAGCCCGAGTAGAACTCGAGTCCCTCCACGCCGAGGGTTGCGGCCAGATCGATCCATTCAAAAAGCGTCATCGTGCGATGGACGCATAGCTCGTCCATGTAGCACTTGGGGAAGGCGGCCAGTCTTGGTTTCATATGTGCTTTGCCGGGTTGCGGCCGATAACCGGGTATTGTGCGAGATCGAAAACCGCCCCGTTGACCAGCGCCGCCTCATCGGAGAGAAAATAGACGGCGGCCCAGGCGATATCCTCCGGCGACAAAAGCCGGCCCGAGGGCGCGAACACCTTGGGGAGTTTTGCCGGCCAGTCTTCGGGCAGCCCTTCCGTTTTCTTCAACTCATATTCGTTGGGCGTCAGGGTCCAGCCGGGATTGATCTGGTTCACGCGCAGACCCTCCGCGCCGTAGGCGTCGGCCAGGTTCCGCGTCAGGGTGGTCAGGCCGCCCTTGCTGATGGAATAGGCAAGCTGGTTGTTTTCGCCGCAGTAGGCGTTGACCGACCCGATGTTGAGCACCCGCCCTCCTCCCTGCTTCCGAAAATAGGATAGTGCGGCCTGGATCAGTAGAAACGGCGCTCTCAGGTTGATGGCCAGGGTGCGGTCGAACGCTTCCACGCCGGTGGTGTCGAGGTTGCCGCGGCTGGTGGTTGCCGCGTTGTTCACCAGTCCGTCCAGGCGTCCGTAGTGCGCCACGGTTTCGGCGATCAGTCGCGCGGGCACGGTCGCGTCTTCCAGAAGTCCCGCCAGCGGGATCGCTTGCCCGCCCTCGCTCTTAATTTCGCCGGCGACTTTTTCGGCATCTTCGAGCGCCATGCCGTGGATGGCCACCCGCGCGCCTTCGCGGGCAAAGACTCGCGCCATGCCCTCGCCGATTCCGGTTGTCGAGCCGGTCACCAGAATTACTTTGTCCTTCAGGCGCATATCACGGCTTGAGGACCCCCTTGACGATCTGGCCGGAGTGCATTTCCTCGAATGCCGCGCGCCAATCGTCGAGCGGTGAAACCCGGTTCAGAACCAGGTCGAGATTGAGCTTCCCGCTAGCCAGCAGGGAAATGACTTTCTCCCAAATCGGCCAGTTGTGCGAGTAGCTGCCCTGCAGCGTGACCGCCTTTTGCACCAGCGGGTCCAGCGAGAAATTGAGCGGTTGCGGTCCCCATCCCACCTTGGTGATTTGCCCCGCCGGACGAACGATATCGAGCGCCAGCTTGAGCGTCGCGGAAACGCCCGCCGCGTCGATCACCAGGTCGAGGCCGTAGCCATCGCCAAAATCTCTCACCCATTTCTGGACATTTTCGTTCTGCGCGCCGAGAGTCGTATCGGCTCCGATCCTGCGGGCCACCTCGAGCCGCTTGGCGTCGGCGGGAATGCCGATGACCACCAGGTGCCCGGCTCCCGCCAGTTTGGCCATGAGCGCGCAAAGCAGGCCGATGGGGCCCGGCCCAATCACCGCCACCGTGTCGCCGGGACGGATGCGCGAGTGGACACAAACCGCGTTGTAAGCGACGCAGCACGGTTCCGTCAGAGCGGCCTTCTCCGAGGTCAGGGAGTCGGGCAGGCGATGCAGGCATCGCGCCGGCACGCGGACAAACTGGGCCATGGCGCCATTAACTCCATAGCCGAACCCGGCTCGCTTCGGATCGAGATTGTAAAGTCCCTGCCGGATGAAAGCCGAGTCGGCGGGCAGCACGGCCGCAGTCTCGCTGACTACGCGGTCGCCTTCCTTGAAGCCCCGCACGCGGCTGCCGCTTTTGGCGACGACGCCCGCGAATTCGTGACCAAGCACCACGGGAAAGTTCACCGGCCAGCTCTGGGTGCCCAAATATTGATGCAGATCGCTGCCGCAGATGCCCACCGCCTCGACGGCAAAGAGAACGTCCTCCTCGCCGATCTCGGGAACGGGCAATTCTCGCAGTTCGACGGAGCGCGGGTCCTTAGCGTAGTTAACAAGGCCAATCATGAAGTCGGATTATAACTCCCAAGCGCCCAGGCATCGCGATTCGGGGAAATCCTCGCTGACAGCCGGGCAAGGGTCCCCGCTTATCGGCGGGCGGGCTTAGGGTAGGCGCCGGTCGGCGTGTTCGGGTCCGCCTTGCGGGCTTGCTGATCGGCGTAGGCCTTGCGCACTGGCTCCGGAAAGTCTTCGATCGTCTTGGCTATCCGGGACTCGATCTGGGCCACTATCTGCGCATTCTCCGGCGCGACGTCGTAGCTTTCGTCCGGATCGCTGGTCAGGTTGTACAACTCCGGCTTCGGCAACAGGAAGCTGAAACGCCCGCCCGGCGGCGCCGGCGTGTAGGCGGCGGTGTTGTGGCGCGCGATGTGCAGTTTCCAGTTCATCCAGCGCGCGCACTGCAAGTCCCAATTGTCGAAGTAGAGCAGGGGCGCGCGCTCAATGGACTGGGTGTCCCCGTGGATCAACGGCCATATGTCGATGCCATCCAGCGGCTTCGACGGCAACCCCGCGCCGCACAACCGGGCCACCGTGGGGAAAACATCCATCATGGAAGCCAGGCCGTCCGAAACGCGCCCGGCTGGAATCCGGCCCTTCCATCGGGCGATGAATGGCTCGCGAACGCCGCCCTCGTAAGTCGTGTTCTTGCGGCCGCGAAGCTTGCCGGGGCTCCCCTGGTACCAGGGGCCGTTGTCGCTCGAACACATGACCAGCGTGTCCTGTTCCAGGCCGTTCCGCTTCAGCGCCGCCAGAATTTCGCCGAGGCTCCAATCGATCTCTTCCACCACGTCGCCGTAGAGGCCCTCGGCCGACTTGCCGCGGAACCGCCCGGAAGCCGCCAGCGGGATGTGCGGGAACGTGTGCGGCATGTAGAGGAAGAAAGGCGATCTCTTGGAACGGTCGATGAACTTCAGGGCCTGGTCGGTATAACGTGCGGTCAGGGTAGAGAGGTCCGCCGTCTGCTCGATGACATCGGTATTGTGCATCAGGACCCGGGGCGTCATGTCGTTGCTGTAGGGGATGCCGAAGTACTCGTCGAAGCCGCGGCTCGTGGGCAGATAGGGCTGGGGTCGTCCGAGGTGCCATTTCCCTATGCACATGGTGCTGTAACCGCGCGCTTTCAGGACATCCGCAAGCGTGGTCTCATCCAGGTTGAGCCCGCCGGCATCCTGCGGGAAGAGAACTCGAGGAACCCCTACGCGGGTAGGATAGCGGCCGGTAAGCAGGGCCGCGCGAGAGGGCGAACAAACCGGGTCGGCGGAGCAGAAGTTGGTGAAGCGAACGCCCTCCGATGCCAGGCGATCGAAATTCGGAGTCTGGATCTTCGAGCCGTAAACACCGAGATCGCCATAGCCGAGGTCGTCGCACAGGACAAAAACGATGTTGGGCGTGCGCGCCGGCGCCGCAAGCAACCGCGAGCCGGCTGCCACACTCGCGGAAGCGAGAAAATCGCGTCGTGTCATTCGACAACCTAGTGTACCCCCTTGCATTTCCGCCGGCTCTTGGTTCCAGTGTTCCAGCCCGCCGATTGACGCCGATAAACCATTCTGTTCAATTGACGGTGCTCAGCGGTAGCTGGAACCCTTTGCCGCTCCACTTACTTTCTGCCGCTGATAGGTTCCGGCTACGCTCGAGCGGCCGGCGCGGTACTTGATGTGCAAAATGGATGTAGACGGGATTTTCTAACTTGAAACTCCTCCGCATCAAGGCCGGTTCCCGCGCCGCCGCGGCGGCCGGCCGCTGCGCCCGGCGGAGTGGCAACCGCGTACTGCCCACGATTCTCCGCCTGGCAACGTCGGCCATGCTTGCCCGCGCGTCCGCGTATCCACAAGAACTCGACGTCCGGAGCATCGTTGCACGCTCGGTGGTCGCCAACGACAAAGATTGGGCCGCGGCGCCCCGCTATGACTTCACCGAGCGGGACCGCGCCGCCGGCGGTACGAAGACATATCGGGTCATGATGATTCTAGGCTCGCCGTACTACCGGCTGATCGCAGTCAATGGCAAACCGCTGCCGGCGCCCCAAAGCTCCCTGGAGCGGCAGCGGCTCGAAAACACCATCGCCCAGCGCCGGGAAGAGTCGCCCCAGGAAACCGCGGTCTAACCCAGCCCAAAGACCCAGGATCGCCGTGACCGTGCGTCACCACGCCAGCGCCAGTGGTCGAAAACGGCGGTTGCAGCCTGCGGAAGGCCGAGTTCCGGTTCTCGGAGCCGCAGACACAATCGTCTAACAGGACCGCCAAGCCGTGATGTTGGAAACCAACGACAGTAACCCCTGCGCCGGATTTCGGGCGCTCGACCTCCTACGCATGCTTCCCGTCCACCATTCGGAGCAGGCCCGCAACCCCGCTGCGCAACTCTTCGGGCAGCAGCCCCTCCGGCGTATCCTGATAGCAAACCGGCCGGGCGAAGCGCAGGATGGCGCGGCCGCCGACTGAGGTTGTGCGCCCATCCGAAGTTGCCGGGTAGGGTCCTCCGTGGACCATGGCCTGGCAGACTTCGACACCGGTGGGATATCCCTGAAAGACGATGCGGCCGACGCGGGTCTCGAGCGCGGCGACCAGCCGGGCGGCGGCGGTTTCGTCGCCGGCGGCCATTTGAATCGTGGCCGTCAGGTTGCCTTCTATGGTGTGCGCGATGGCTAGCGCTTCTTCGAATTTTGCGTAGCGCACCAACACCGACGCGGGTCCGAACACTTCCTCGCCTAAATCGGGCTCGGCCAGAAACGTTTCCACCGTGGATTCGAATAAGGCCGGCGCCGAGCCCTTGGCGGATACCAGCGTGCGCACGCGCGTATCGGCGGTGCGCTCGGCAACCTTGGCGGTATAGTTCTCGAGAATGCCGGCATTCAGCATCGGAGATTCCGGCGTGGCGCCCAGTTTCTCGGCGAGCGCCGCCGCCAGCCGATCGCCCGCGGCGCCGGCCGGCACGGAGATCACGCCGGGATTGGTGCAGACCTGGCCCACCCCGAGGGTGATGGAGCCGTGCAGGCCGGCCGCCAGCGCATC
>JBKQVG010000215.1:0-14999 GCA_052325345.1 Bryobacteraceae bacterium | reverse complement strand
CGCCGGAGCGGCCGTTACAGGCTCCGGAGAAAGGTCCTCTCGGGTTTCAATGGCCGCCGGACCGCAAAGTTGTGTGGATCGCGGCGGGCGCGGCTTTGGTCGTAATCCTGGCTCTGGTGAGCGCCCTGGTCTGGTTGCTCGGCCGCCGCGGGGCGCTTGGCAAAGCCACCGTCACCACGCCGCCCGCAATCGAGGGGGGAGCCGCGCCCGCCCTGGAATCGGGCGACTCCTCCGATCCGGGCACCCAACTCGAGGCCAAACTCGCCGAACGCGAAGCCCTGCAGAAAAAGATGGATGCCAGGGCGCTGGAAGCGCTGAAACTGACGCCCGTCATCACCAAGAAAGCCGAGATTATGGCCAAGCACCTGCGTGAAAAGATCCAGATTCAACCCGAAGTCAGCGTCCAGATTCTGAGGAGTTGGATCCGCGAGGACGAAAGATAATCCCTGCGCGCGAGACTCGCCATGATCCTTAACACTACCAAGGCGGAAGGCGAGAAACAAAGCAGCCTGCGCAAGGCGGCCATGCTCATGATTGTCCTGGGCGAGCAGGCCAGCGCCGCCATCTTTCCGCAGCTTTCCGACGACGATCTGCAAAAGCTGACCAAGGAAATCGCCAAGGTGACGGCAATCTCCGCCGAAAACGCCGAGACGGTCCTCAACGAGTTCCATCACCTGTCCACGGCGGGCGATTACGTGGCCCGCGGCGGTCTGGAGGTGGCGCGGAAGCTATTGTCGAACGCTTTCACGCCCGACATAGCCAAGCGCATGATGGAGCGCCTGACCAAAGCCCTGGGCGCCGAAGCGGTGTCGTTCGACGCCATCACCAAGACCGACCCGCAGCAACTGGCCAAATTCATTCATAGCGAACATCCCCAGACCATTGCCCTGGTGCTTTCGCACCTCAATGTGCCGCAGGCCGCCGCCCTGCTCATGTCTTTGCCGGCGGGCATGCGCGCCGATGTGGCCCAACGGATGGCCAGTCTGGACCAGATCTCGCCGGACATCATCACCAAGATCGCCGGTGTCATCGGACAGAAGCTCCAGGCGCTGGGCGAGGTCAGCCGCGAATCCTACGGCGGAGTGCGCGCCGTCGCCGAAATTCTCAACCGCATCGATTCCATTTCGAGCCGCGGCATTATCGAAACCATCGAGCAGCAGGATTCCAGCGTCGCCCAAACCATCCGGCACCTGATGTTTGTCTTCGAGGATCTGCTGCTGATCGACCAGTTGGGCGTGAAGGAGGTGCTGGCCAAGGTCGATCGCAAGCTGTTGACGGTGGCCTTGAAGGGCACCAGCGAGCAACTGCGGAACCACATCTTAGGCTGCATGTCGCAGCGCGGCGCGGACATGCTGCGCGAAGACATGGACGCGCTTGGCCCGGTGAAGATTAAGGAAGTCGAAGCGTCGCAACAGCAGATCATCGCCGTCGTGCGGCAACTGGAATCGGAAGGCGTATTGAGCCTCAAGGGCGCCGTCGGAGAGCAATATGTCGTCTAGCCCGCGGCGCCGCGAAAAGCCAAAGACCCGCGGGAGGTCGCTGCATGCGCGCTAAGGTGCTGGACGCCGGCGGCGGGGCCGTCGAGCCCCTCGCCTGGCGCCAGATGGGACCGCCGGAGGAGCCTGGCGCCGGAGTGTCGGCCGGCGAACCGGATCCGGACCTCGCCCGGCAAGTCGAGGAACGGGTGCGCGAGGCGCACGCCGCCGGGTTTCGCGAAGGCCGGGAGCAAGGCCGCAATCAGGCCGCGCAACAGGTCCAGCCGGTAATGGAACGGCTGACGCGCAGCATCGAGGATCTGGCCGGCTTGCGCGGCCGCTTGCGGCACGAAGCCGAGGCCGACCTGGTTACGCTCGCGCTGGCCATCGCACGCCGGGTGTTGCGGCGAGAATTGTCCGTTGACCCCGGAGCCATCCGCGGGGTGGCGCTGGCGGCTCTGGAAAAGCTGGACGGGCAGGAAATCGGCCGGGTCCGCGTGCATCCGGCCCACGCGGCCGAGTTGAGCGCCTGCCTGCGGCGCACCAACTCCGCGGGCGCGGTCGAGGTGGTGCCGGACACCGCGCGGGAACTCGGCTTCGTGGTTTTCGAAACCGAACGCGGAAGCCTCGACGCTTCGGTCGATACGCAACTCGAAGAAATCGAGCGGGGTCTGGCCGACCGCCTCCGGAGGCAGGGCTAGATGGAGCGGATTTCGCTCGGTCCGTATGGCGAGGACCTGGAGCGCCTCGACTCCTTGCGATGGACCGGCACGGTGACCGAAGTCGTCGGTATGCTGATCGAATCGCGCGGCCCGCGGGTGGGTATCGGCGACTTCTGCGAGGTCGAGATCGGCCCCGGCCGCCGCATGCGCACGCAGGTGATCGGTTTTCGGGACGGGCGGGTTCTGTCCATGCCGCTGGAGGAAACCGACGGTCTCCAGTTGGGCTGCACGGTGGTGGCGCGCGCCGAGCAAGCCCGCGTTCCGGTCGGCCCCGGCCTTCTGGGGAGGGTCATCGATGGTTTCGGCAAGCCCATCGATGGCGGGCCGCCGGTTGCCGCGGCGGATACCTACAACTTATATGGCGCCCCCGGTAATCCGCTGGACCGCGAGCACATCTCCGAGCCGCTCGTGACCGGTATCCGCGCCATCGATAGCCTCCTGCCCTGCGGCAAAGGGCAGCGCATCGGAATCTTCGGCGGCAGCGGGGTGGGCAAGAGCACGCTGCTCGGCGCCATGTCGCGCCAGAACTCGGCGGATGTCACCGTCATCGGGATGATCGGCGAGCGCAACCGGGAAGTGCGCGGCTTCCTCGAGAACGAACTGGGACCGGAAGGCCGCAAACGCTCGGTGGTGGTGTGCGCCACCAGCGAGCGCCCCGCCCCGCTGCGCGTCCGTGCCTGTTTCGTGGCGTTGGCCGTGGCCGAATATTTCCGCGACCGGGGCGCCAGCGTGCTGCTGGTGATGGACTCGGTGACGCGGCTGGCCATGGCCCAGCGCGAGATTGGCCTGGCGGCCGGCGAACCGCCCAGCCAGAAGGGATATACGCCTTCGGTGTTTCAACTGCTGCCCAGAGTGCTGGAGCGCGCCGGCAATTTTCGCCGCGGCTCGATTACCGGCTTCTTCACCGTGCTGGTGGAGGGAGACGATTTCAACGAGCCGATCTGCGACGCCGTGCTCGCGATTCTGGACGGCCACATCATTCTGTCGCGCAAGCTGGCGGCACAGGGCCACTACCCGGCCATCGACGTGCTGGAATCGGTCAGCCGTCTCACCGGCGCCCTGGCCTCCCCGGCGCAGAAGCAGGCTGCCGCCAAGGTGCGGGCGGCGCTGGCGGCATATCGCGACGCCGAGGACCTGATCCAGCTCGGCGCCTATGCGGCCGGCTCCAACCCCGCCCTGGATGCCAGTATCCAGCAGCGCCCTGCCTTGCTCGACTTCCTGCGGCAGGACCACGCGACTCACGCCGCGCTTCCCGAAACGCTGCGCGGACTGGAAGATCTGGCGCACCGTCTGGAGGGAGCCGCGCAACTGCCGGCGGGAGCGCGAAAGCCGTGAAATCGTTCCGCTTCAGGCTGGCCCGCGTGCTCGAATGGCGGCAAACGGAGCTGGAACTGGCGGACGGCCGCTTTTGCCGCCAACTGGGGGTGCTGGCGGAGCTGGATCGCGAACGCGCACTGCTGGCCGAGCGGCGTTCCGCCGCCGAGGCCGAAGTTCGCGCCGATCCCAATCTGAGCGGTCGAGACCTGGCCGCGCTGGCCGCCTTCCGCCGGTACGTGGACGCGCGCCGGGAACAACTCGCCGGGCGCCGCGTCGAAGAAGAGCGCAAGTTGGCCGAGATCGAAGCCGCCTTGCTCGAAGCGCGGCGGCGATGCCGCCTGCTCGAACGGTTGAAGCAGCACCGCCGGGAAGAATGGATACATGCCGGCAACGCGGAGATCGAGCGCGCCGCCTCGGAAAATTATCTCGCCCAGTGGAGCGAGCGTCGCCAGGCGGAAAGCCGGAGCCGGTAGCTAGAGGCGGCGCCTATGGTTCGGTGCGGATCGTGGTCGAGCCCGCGAACAACCCCGTGCTGCTGCCGGTCAACTGAATCGTGCCGGGCTTGCCGCGGGCGGAGCGCACGATCACCAGCGCCAGACCATTGAAAGCCTTGCGATGGTTGGCGTGGAACGGTTCGGTCGTGGCCGGGTTGCCGTTGTCCACGGCTTCGATCCGGCCCGCGCCTTTGATCTGGAACTCCACCAGGTTATCGGCCAGCGGGCACAGGTTGCCGCGCTGATCCTCTACCCGCACGGTGACGAAGGATAGATCGTCGCCATCGGCGTGGATCGCCGCGCGGTCCGGAACCAGGCGAATGCGGGCCGGAGCCTCCGCCGTCCGCACTTCGTCCACCGCCACCTGCCGGTTCTCCCGGTAGGCCACCGCCTTCAGGGTTCCCGCCTGGTAGGGCACTTCCCAAACCAAGCGGTACTTGGTGGCGAAGGTCTTGTCCGGGCTGACGTTGGTCCCGACCGGCATCACCCAGGGCTCGGAGAACCGCTTCTTGCGGCCTAGCGATTTTCCGTTCAGGATCAGCTCCACCTCGTCGGCGTTGGTATAGCACATCACCGGAATCGCCTGTCCTTCGCGGCCCTCCCAGTTCCAGTGCGGCAGCAGGTGCACCATGGGCTTGGTGGTCCACTGGCTCTGGTAGAGATAGTAGCGATCCTTGGGGAAACCGGCCAGATCCACCATGCCGAAGTAAGAGCTGCGGGCCGGCCAATCGGTTTCGTTGGCGGCCCGGCTGTCGAAATACGGCGTGGGCTCGCCCAGATAGTCGAAGCCCGTCCACACGAATTCGCCCAGCGCGCCGGGCAAACGGTCCTGTGCGGCGAACTCCACGTCGGGGCAATAAGCCCAGCGGGGAGCGATGATGTCATAGCTCGAAATTTCGAGCGACGGGTCCTTTTCGTACTTCTCGATGGGCAACTGATAGACGCCCCGCGAGCTGACGCAGGAAGCGGTTTCCGATCCGAAAATGGTCCAGGCGGGGTGTTCCTTCATGATCTCTTCGTAGTGCATGGGCTTATAGTTGAATCCGGGAATGTCCACTTCGTCGGCCAGTTTGTTCTTGATGGCGTTGGTCCAGTCATTGAACGCCGCAGTGGTGGGCCGGCTGGGATCTTCTTCGTGGAAGAAACCGGTCAGGCGGCGCGCTTCCTTCCAGCCGTCGGCCTCGCTTTGCTCGGGAACTTCGTTGCCGATACTCCACATAATGATGCTGGGGTGATTGCGGTCGCGGCGCGCGAAATCGCGCACGTCGCGCTCGCTCCATTCGTCAAAGAACTTACTCAAACCGTTGGGCACCTTGGGAATGCGCCACATATCGAAGGCCTCATCCATCACCAGCAGGCCGAGGCGGTCACAGAATTCCACGAGTTCCGGCGAAGGCGGATTGTGGCTGGTGCGGACGGCGTTCACGCCGGCGGCCTTCAGGATCTGGAGCTGCCGTTCGGTGGCGCGGCGGTTGACGGCGGCGCCGAGCGCTCCCAGGTCGTGATGCAGGCACACCCCCTGCAGTTTCAGATGGCGGCCGTTCAGGAAGAATCCCTTGTCTTTATCGAACGCAATCGAGCGGATGCCGAAAGAGGTTTCGTACCGGTCTTCGACGTGGTTGCCGTTTAGCAGTTCACTCACCAGGCGGTACTGATACGGATGATCGACGTCCCAGCGCTGGGGCTTGGGCACGGTCAAGCTGGAGGCGGCGGTTTGCGCGCCGTTGGGCGCGATGGCAACGTCATCGTCGTGCCGCGTCACCTCTCTGCCGTCGGCGTCCAGCACCCGCGTGCGCAAGGTGACGTGGGCTTCGAACGGCTGGCGGTTGCGGATCTCGGTTTTGACGGCGACGGAGCTCTTGTCGGCGCCAACTTCCGGCGTAGTGATATAAGTGCCCCAATGAGCTACGTGCACCGGCCCGGTCACGGTCAACCACACGTTGCGATAGATGCCGGCGCCGGGATACCAGCGCGAGGAGTGCGCTTCGGGCGTGAGCCTCACCGCCAGCACGTTGGGGGCGCCGCCGTACTGTAAACCGGGCGTCAGGTCGAAGGCGAAACTGATGTAGCCGTACGGGCGCGAGCCCAGCTCCTGCCCGTTCAGCCACACGTGCGCGTTGGACATGGCGCCATCGAACTCGATCGAGAAGTAGCGGCCCTTGGCGCTATCTGGAATGATAAAGGACTTGCGATACCAGCCGGTCCCAAACGCCGGCAGCGCGCCGGTGTGCGGATTCAGATTACGGTCGAACGGCTCGCCAATGGCCCAATCGTGGGGCAGGGTGAGCTCGGTCCATTTGGAGTCGTCGAAGGCGGGCGCTTCGGCGCCGGGCGCCTCTCCCTTGAAGAATTTCCAGCCATCGTTGAAACTCATCCGGCGTTCGGCCCCGATTTTGACCTCTGTGGCGGCGTCCGCGGATGGCGCGGTCAAGGGCAATATCATCACGGCCAGACACGCGGCGGGCATCCAGCTTCCTAGTCCCAGGTTTCGCATAAGCACTCCCATCATATTCCCTTTCGTGGAGCGGACTCTCAGTCTGCCACGCCGGGACTCCTCCCGGCGCTTGTCTCGCTCCACGCACGATGCTTCCCCGCGAAGCGGCTCTGCCGCCCTGTGGGGCAGGTTGGCAACCTGCGGCCGATTGTCAATCGGCCAACTGCCGCAACTACACCGAACGGCGGCGGTAGACAACCGCCGCGCAGGTTGCACTCTTATATCGCGCACCCGCGAAGCAGCGGCGCTCGCCGGGTGCGACTGGGAATTCGACGCGGCCTTTCCCGGGGCGCATCCCGATTCGTCGCTCACCCGACGAAAGCTGTGCGGACTCCCTCCGCGTATGGCGATCCGGCGCTTGTGACGAAGGTGGGCTGGCTGGTCTCGCGAGCCAGCCCACATGCGACGGAATTCGGGCGCGGTCGAGGGCGCGCCCGGCAGCGCACCCTCCGCAGCGTTTTCAGTGCTGTTGCCACGCTAAATCAGGTAAGCAGTTGACCCGCTCGTATCTTCGTAATACTCCAGGTAATCAAGTGCGTGCTTGAGTGAGCGTCCACCGTGCCTGGGCATGAAGGGCGCCTTACTGTGATAGTAACCGGCGAAAGCATCGGCTGCGGGTGCCGGGCAACTTCCATGACAGTATAAGTATGGTCGGCATAGGCCAGAGTTGTACCGCCCGCCCAGCCCGGAGCAGGCGGCTGGGTGTTCGCCGCCGAACCTACGGTTACCGTAACCTGCGCCGTGGCGCTCCCCGCGGCATTGGACGCCGTCAACGTGTAGGTTGTTGTCTGCCGGAGTGAAACCCGTATCCCAACGATGTTTGAAACATCCCCGACACCGTTATCGATAGTGAGGGAAATGGCTCCATTGACGCTCCAGGACAGGCTGGAAACCTGCCCCCATCTCACCGTCGATGGATTCGCCGTGAACGACAAAATCGAGGGTACTTGAGCAGCCGGGGTGGTAGCCTGCCCCGTCGTGGCCTGCAAACTGTTACTCGCGTTCGAGTAGTTCCCGCCGGCGTCGTACGCAGTAACGGTGTATGTGTAGGTGGCATTCGGCGCCACGCCATGGTCGGCATAGCTCAGAGTTGTACCGCTCACCGAGCCTACCACCGAGCCGTTACGGCTGACCTGGTACCCGGATACTCCCATGCTGTCGCTGCTCGCCGACCACGTCAGGTCCACTTCCGTGGAACCATTGGCGACGGCGGATAGCAGGACCGGAGCGGTAGGCGGCTGGGCGCCGGTCGCCGAACCCACGGTTACCGTGACTCGCGCCGTCGCGCTCCCCGCGCCGTTGGACGCCGTCAACGTGTACGTCGTTGTCTGCTGCAGCGAAACTCGCACCCCGATCATGTTTGAGACATTTCCCACGCCATTGTCGATCGTGAGGGAGGTGGCTCCGTTGACGCTCCAGGACAGGCTGGAAACCTGCCCCCAGCTCACCGTCGATGGATTCGCCGTGAACGACAAAATCGAGGGTACTTGAGCAGCCGGGGTGGTAGCCTGCCCCGTCGTGGCCTGCAAACTGTTACTCGCGTTCGAGTAGTTCCCGGCGGCGTCGTACGCAGTGACGGTGTAAGTATAGGTGATATTCGGCGCCACGCCATGGTCGGCATAGCTCAGAGTTGTGCCGCCCACCGAGCCTATCACCGAACCATTACGGCTGACCTGGTACCCAGCTACACCCATGCTGTCGCTGCTCGCCGACCACGTCAGGTCCACTTCCGTGGAACCATTGGCGACGGCGGATAGCAGGACCGGAGCGGTAGGCGGTTGGGCGCCGGCGGCCGCGGTGACCGTGACCGTCACAGCCGCGGTGTTGTTCCCCGAACTGTTGGTTGCCGTTAACGTGTAAGTGGTGGTCTGACCCGGCGAAACCATACTCGATCCGACACTCGAAACGGTTCCGACTCCGTTACTGATAGTAACCGCGGTTGCTCCCGTAACGCTCCATGACAAGGTGGCGGCCTGCCCCACCGTGATGTTCGAGGGCGCGGCCGTAAAAGAAGCGATGGCCGGCGCGGACGTAGGCGTGGTGGGGCTGACAATCTGGTCGATGTAGGCGCCGTAATCGGTGGTCCAATACCAGCCATACAAAGAGCTGGAGTTGTAGGCGCGGGCTATCCCAATTACGGTGAAGGGGCCGAGCATGATCTCTCGGTGCTCGTAGGTGCAGGCGCCGGTCGCGTCGGGATCGCACGCGTTTTCCCACTGATTGAAAGTGTCTTGGGCATCCAAAAAGCCGGCTGCAAGGTCCTCTCCCCACGGGGAATATGGGTAATTGAAGGCTGCCAGCCTGGTTGCCGTGCTCCTGCCGAGACTGTCGGTATGGCTGAAGTAGTTATTGGTGGCCATATCGTCACTCATCCATTGAGCCGCGTTCTCCAGGTCTACATCCACCTGCAGGGGCCCCAGTCCGTTCGCCCCGCGGTAGTTATTGATCAGCGTCAGGAAAGCCCACTCCTCACTGTCGAGCGTGGGAGTGCCGGTCGGCACAGGCACAGGCGTTGGCGGTGGAGGGGGAGTCGATGTCCCGCAAGCGCTGCCCGTACACGCTCCCGGTTCATACGTGGAGTAAGCCACTCCGTTGTAATTGACGCACGAAACACCGTCGACATTGGCGTTGGTGGTAAGCAGTGCGTCGAGGTGCAGCGGATCTTGCCAGCCCACGTAGACGATCCAGGTCGGATCGGTGCTCAGAAAAGCCAGGTTCTCACCGACAATATCGTAGCCGATACTTGCCGCGGTTGTGTCGTACCCTGTGTGCGGGTTGAAACCTGGATCGCTGGGACTGTTAGTCTGCATGTAGATGGCAAACTGGGTGGCCCTGAGCTCGGCGTCCTCCATACCGAGGGTTGACATACTTAACGGAGTGACACCGTTTTGTGACCGAAAGGCGTTGACCGCGGTAAATAGCCCGTTGATCACGGAATCGTCACACCAGCTCATTCCAGAGGGAAGAGTAATCTGATGCGTGATCGTCTGCGCGCATGCCGGGTGCGCGGCTAAGACAAGAAACAGGGGAATAACGCAAGATACTACCAAAGATATCAAGGACTTTCGGGTATTCGCGTTCATAAGCTCCTTCCACACACCGGTACCGGACTTCCCGAGCTGGCGGTGAGCCCGGTCCTACTGCGACCGTATTTCAGGTTTGCGCCAGTGTGTGCACTTTCACGGCCAGTCGGAAAAGTCCGACGCAGAGGCAGGAAAACACTGGATAGTGTTCTGGAAGGCTGTATTTCTTACGCCGTAGTTTTTACGCCATCCATCACGCCGCTACCTTCCGCCAGCGTGCTTCCCAAGTCGGGCGATGATGTTTTCGGGTGGTAATGACGCAGTCCGCCGCTGCCCTTGCAATTCGGCCGCGGACCGGAGCGGTTTTCTCGACGACGTGACGGCCATGCTCAAACCCGTTCTGCGCGACGCTCAAGGACGCCGGACCGCGGACTATATGCGCCTTCGTTTTGCAGCTTCCAAAACGGGTCAGCTTCCGCTCAGAAACGGCTCACGAGGAGCGACGGTGAAACGCGGCCTGGAAGCCGCTGGGGGGTTCGACGCACACCAAACGGTCCGCCCGCGCAAACGTTCCGGCAGCAATTCGTTTTGTTTCGGGATTCCGACCCAGTTGCACCGGCGCTTTGGTTTAGGTAGAGTGAGACTCCATAAGCGGGAGGGCCGCATGAAGAATTGGGTGTGGTTGGCAATCCTGACGGTATGGGTGGCGCCGTGGGCGAAGGCGCAGGAAGACGAACGGGTCCGGAGGGTGGAATCCGGGGACGCCGCGGGTGCGCGGGCGGCGCTGGCCGAAGCGGCGCGGAACCGTCCGCAAGACGCGGCCGCCCTGGGCGAGTACGCGGAATTCCTGGACCGCTATGGGGATGCGGGCGCCCGCGAGGCCTACAGGAAGCTGTTGGCGGCACTGTCGCGCGCGGGCGATTCGGCGCACGCGGGCGCGGTAGCGAAGCGCTTGGTGGAGTACGACCTGTTGGCCGGCGACCGCGGGGCCGCCAACGCCGACGCCCAAGCCTACCGGGCGGCGACCGGTGAGACGCTGGCGCTGCCGCCCCCGATGGCGGCCGCGGCGCCGGCCGCCACGGCCGCCATCCCCGGTCCGCTGCGGTCGTTTGCGCGCATGGCCGCGATTTCGGCCGATGCCACGCCCGAGGAAATTTTCCCCGCGCTGGCTCGTAACGTGGTGACCAACGGCTATGAAGCCTCCCATTCCAACGAAGCCCTGGAACAGACCGAGTACCTGAAGCTGCTGCACCGTTACCTTTCCCAGGCGCGGGAACTGGAGAAGCTGGCCGGCGACACCAAGGTGCTGAGCGTGCCGGCCTGCGACGCCGCCAACGTGGGCGATTTGCTGCGCATCCTGGGCTTTCGAATGCGTGGAGGCTGCGGCTCGGAACTGGTGCTCGAAACCGTAAACGCGGCGCGCGCCTTCATCACCACCGATTCCGGTTTTCCGGTGAACAAGCTGGAAGAGGCGCTGCGCACCAACCGCCCATTCCGTTACGATTTTCATCCCACCATGGTTCCGATGCTGTTCGGCCCCGAATACTGGACGAAGGGAAACAAGGAAACCCAGGATTTCCTGGAAGCGCTGATCGGCGATCCGGCGGTATGCCGGTTGTACCTGGGGCTGTCCAAGCTCGACTACGAAACCGCCGACGCCATCCGCAAAAGCGGCAACTACAATCACTGGAAGGCGTACTCGCACGTGCTGGATTTCTTCGGCGGCATGTTCGAGATCCGCAACGGCAGGGCGGTGATTCCGGGCGGCGCGCGGGCGGAAACGACGTGGCAGGAGATGGTGGGCGTCTCGCCGGAGAAAGGCGCCGCATTCTTCGACCGGCTGGTGGTGAAGGACGACGGCTGGCTGGCGAGCCTGTACGACGCGCTGGCACGCATCAATACGCCGCTGCGGGATTATCTGCTGGAGCCGGCGCGGATGAAGCGCTTCTACAGCGCCGTACGGGGGCGGATCACCAGTCCGGGACCGGCGCGGCCGGTGTTCCGCGCCAACACCGACATGATGCTGTTGACCACGCAGCTCGAGCTGGACGCCACCGGCAAGCCGCGCATTCCCGGCAGCCTGGAGGTGTGGAAGAAACTGTTCACGGACAGCCCGCAGGGCAAGTACGACGGAAAGCTGACGCGGCTGGCGGCTACCTGGAAGGAACCCGACGATCTGCTGGAGGCGCTGTTCGCGCTCTGCCGCAAGAGCGTGGAAAACGAGCCGCTCAAGATTTTCATGGCGATTTCCGATATCGATCGCAACCGGCCGGCGCCGCTCTCGCCGGCCACCGTCGACAAGCTCGCGCGCAGCTACCACACCTACAACAGCCAGTACACCCTGTTCAGCGAATCGCGGCGGCTGAGCGACAAATCCATCGCCGTGTTTTTTGAAGCCGTGGATGCGATCAACAAACAACGCGACACGCTCGAGCGCGGCGATTCGGCGGGCTCTTTCCAGGCGCTGCTGGCCCTATGGCAGATCCTGGTGCGCGACGGCGCCATCGCGGACGACCGCGCCGACGAAGCTTTCCTCGCGGTTTCGGCGCCATTCGTCCAGGTGCGCAGCAACCGAGACCTGTTCGAAGCCTCCCGCAACGGGGTGAAGGCGCTGCTGGCCGCAGCCGGCGCCACGGAAGGCGCAGCCGGTCCGCAGGAACGCATGCTCGATCTACTGGCCGGAGTGCGGCAATCCAACAACGTGGAAGTGCGGGAAGAGGTGGAGCAGGGGGTGGTGCGAGTCCTCGAGACCCAGCACCTGTCCTCGCTCGACGCCCTCTTCCAACTGGCCGACCTGCTGGACGGCGCATCGAAGGATAGAGCCGTACTGACGCAGATCAACAAGCTGGCCGCGCGCGTGACCGAAGCGCCGCCGCCGCGCGCCCCGCTCACCGGCAGCGAGCGTAACGCCATGGGCTTCGGCTACTGGAGCGAACGGCACCTGGACGCCGAGCGGCGATTGAACATCCGTTTGGCCATCGAGAAAACCGGCGGCGAACCGGCTCGCCTGAGGGAGATTTCCGGGCTGCTGGCGCCGTTGATGCGCGATACCCTGGTGGGCTTCGTGTATGCGCATTACGCGCCGCCGGGGGCACAGATTCTGTACACCAATCCGGTGTTCGTGCGCAGCCACGATTTCGTCGGCGGCGAAGGCCAAAGCCGCATGTGGAAGGCGACAGAAGCCTACGGCTCGGGCTGGCCCTCGAACGGTGGAGGACGGCTGGTGGGCTCGCTGACCCTGCTGCCGTATGCGCTGGCGGACGCAGAGCAGAACTTCCTGGTGCCGACCCAGACCCAAGCGCTGATCTGGGGCGACCTGGTGCCGCAGATGATTATCAGCGCCAAGATTCCGACCTGGTGGAACGTCACGCCGGTCGAGGTGCACTGGGTCGGGTTGCACCTGCGCTACGGCCGCGAGCTGATGGCGGGCGCGGCGGTGGACGAAAGGCTTGGCGCGGACGTGGCGGGGGAACTGAGCCGGCTGGCCTCGCCCGCACGCACGACGAAGCTATCGCACCTGCTAGCGGAGGGAGAGGTTCGGGAAGCGGTGGAGCAAACCACGCCGGCCGAACTGTTTTTGATCGCCCGCGCGCTGGCCCCGCGCCGCGCCGGCGATGGATCGCCGCTGGGCGATGAATTGCGCCGTCTGGCGCGCGACGACCCGAAGGAAGCCAACTACGCCGCCATTTCGCGCGCGTTCGGCTCACCCAAGCCGACCCTTTCGAACTCTTATCGGCCGGAATTGCTCAATCTGCGCACGTTCCCCACTTTGATGGGCTACTCCAGCCGCATCCTGGCCGAAAGCTGGGAATCGAACACCCTGTACTGGGCGGCGCTGGCCGATGAGTTGAGCCTGGCGCCGGCGCAGCTCAACCTGCTCATACCCGAGTGGACCGGCAAGCTGGTGGAGCATATTTTCGCCTCCCACCTGGAGGATTGGCCCGCACTGCTGAAATCGTTAAGACTGGTGGGCGACGGCGTGCGCGCCCAGGCACGGGCGGCAGCGGACCAGAAGGCGGCCCTGTAAGAGATTTCGCCAACGGGAAAAACTCAATGACTATTTCGCGACGGGCATTCATGGCAATCACGGGGGCGGGGGCGCTGGGACGCGCCCAAGATGCCCAGCGGCCTCTGTTTCGGGTGAAAGTGGACATGGTGGTGCTGAGCTTTCAGGTCACCGATAGCAAGAACCATTACATCAACGGACTCAAGCCGAGCGATTTCCACATCTACGAAGACGGCATCCTGCAGAAGCTATCCACTTTTGCCGAGGGCGCCAACGCGCCGCTGGCCATCGCCCCGGACGGAAGCGTCAAGCCCATTCTGGACGGCAATCGGGACGCGCTGCCGGGCATGGAGCGGCCGGACGCTTTTGTCGGCACCAATGTTTTCGTGCTCTTCGATACCAGCAACTTCATGTATCGCGGGTTCGTGTACGCCGAAGACGCCATCGCCGATTTCGTGCGCGGCCTGGACCGCGCCGATTCGGTGGCCATCTACACCTTCAGCCGCAACCTGTCGCGGGCTTCCAACTTGACGCACGATCACGCCGACGCCATTTCCGGCCTGCGCAATGCCGTGGCGGGCGACGATACGGCGCTCTATAACACCCTGTTGCTGACTTTGCGCGATGCCGCCAAGGTCCCCGGCCGCAAGGTGGTGATCGTGTTCTCCAACGGGCCGGATAATGCGAGCATGGTAGCGCCGGACGACGTCCGCGCGGTGGCCGAGGACGAAGGCATCCCGATCTACGTCATCTCCACCAACGAAGTGAATAAAGACCCAATCTCGAGCGGCGTTTTCCGGCGCATCGCCCAACGCACCGGCGGCAAGGCCTACTGGGCGCGCACGTGGCAGAAACAGGTGGAGGCCTTCGAAAGCATCCGCGAAGACATGAGCAACTCCTACACCGTGACGTACTACCCGGCGCCGAACCCGAATGAAGGTTTCCGCAAGATCAGGGTCGAGATCGTCAGCGACCCCGGCAAGAAATTCCGCGTCCAGTGCCGGCCCGGCTACCGCCCCAGCCGATCGTTTTGAGGCGGCACAGACTTTAGAGGTGCTGAAAAGGCTTTCACAGGCTAAAGCCTGTGCACCTTCCGCCAACGGGCTACGCGATGGTGGCACAGACTTAAGTCTGTGGGTGTTTTATTCACCTTGTGAACGCGCTCGAATATCGAAACAATTGTGGTTCCGGCGCGAGATTCGCGCGCACCGGGTTGAATTCGATGTATCGGATGATATTGGCCCTCTCCTTCGAAGACCGTACCCGGTGATCGAACGACTCATCCTGCCAAAACGGCTGGCCCGTTCTGCACAGCAGTTCGTTGGCCTGTTTCGCGGAGACTCCCTTTACAAACTGGGTGATCTTCGGCGCGGGGGACCTTGGATCGATCAAGAGATGGACGTGATTCGGCATCACGACAAACGCGACGAGGCCGTACAAGGCCCGGACCTCCTGGCCATGCCGAATG